>SKZY01000401.1 GCA_007127095.1 Planctomycetaceae bacterium | reverse complement strand
ACGTTGTCGAAACCGTAGTGCTTGACGACTTCTTGACGCGACATCACGAAGGCCGTGGTGGCCAGCAACGAAACCGCCAAAAAGCCGCCAGAAATCCGCCAGATATCTCCCGATTTGGCGGCCCGCCGGGTCGCTGCCATGGCGGGAATGCCGAACATCCCCAAGATCACCACCGACGCCAACGACGCGGCCCAGGGCGGCCAGGGGGCGTCGCGAGTCGGCCAGAGGGCCGAACCGTCGCCGATCAGCGACGTCAGCGGGGACGATTTCCAATCGCCGGGAAGGCCGAATCGGCCGTCCAGCGGGACCCCGATCGCCACCAGTACCAAGGCCACGATCAAGCCGCTCAACCCGAGCACGATCGCCCAGCCATCTTCGCTCAATGTCGAGCGTTGATCTGCCGATTGAAAGACATCCAGTTCGTCGGCAGGCTGCTCGGAAACGTCGCCCCTGTCGGCGGGATTGTCGGCGGAGTGAGGATCAGTGGTATTCATCGCCGGTGGAGAAGGAAACGTATGAACCGGGCGGGACTGTGCAAAGACTAATCGTCAGGCTGACGCGCCGACACCCCCGGGACCGCGCCGCGGAGCCGGCTGAGCAATGAGCGGGAAAAAAGTGTCAGGCACCTTTGGCGAGGCACTCGCCCTTCGGGTTCCGTACACAAAAGGAGCCAGACGCTTACTTTCCCGCTCGATCCTAGCCAGGTGACTCGGGGGTGACCGATGGCTAATCTGTAACGTGGGTGAAGTGGCCGATCGCAACCGTCATCGCCGCAACCGTATCGAATCCATTGGAACTGAATTGAGCACCTCTTCGACAACCGCAATATCGGCAGCGAGCCCGTTCGATGGTTATGCGTCGCAGCCCGGGCATTTCGACGAGTGCTTTTTTCCCGACGGGAACGTTCGGCCGGCCTATGGCCCGTTGGTTCGGCACATCAACGCGATGGGTCGCGAATCGTTCGAAACGTTGGTCGCCGAAGGGGCGTTGCTGATCCGCGAGAGCGGCATCACCTACAACGCGATCGAGGAGGCGGGCGAACGGACGCGTCCCTGGGAATTGGCGTTCACGCCGTTGGTGATCCACGCCGATCAGTGGCGATTTCTCGACGGCGGGCTGCGACAACGGACGCGGTTGTTGGAAGCGGTCCTCGATGATCTGCTCGGCCCCCGGCGGTTGATCAAAGAACGCGTTTTGCCGGCCGAGGTGGTGACGCGAAATCCCGACTTCGCTCGGACCTACCACAACCTTCCGAAGATCGGCGACGCCCGGTTGCACGTCGTCGCTACCGACCTGGCACGCGGGACGGATGGGTTGTGGCGGGTGACTGGCGACCGGACGCGGGCGCCATCGGGACTCGGTTACCTGGTCGAAAACCGGATCATCACCAGTCGCACCTATCCGGAACTGATCCAGCGGAGCAACGTACAGCGGATCGCGCCGTTTTTTATGCGGTTGAGGCAAAAGTTCGAATCGCTGTCGCCGCGACCGAGCCTCAACCCGCGGGTCGCGATCCTGACCCCCGGCCAGAAGAGCTATCGTTATTTCGAAGATACTTATCTGGCCCGCTACCTCGGTTACACGCTGGTCCAGGGACGCGATTTGGCGGTCCGAGGTGGGATGTTGAACCTGAAGACGTTGGGCGGTCTGTTGCCGATCGACGTGCTGTGGCGACACATTTCGGACGAACAGTGCGACCCGCTGGAGCTGGATCCGACCGCCGTGGAAGGTGTGACGGGTTTGGTTCAAACGGTCCGAACCGGCAGCGTGGCGATCGCCAATTGCCTGGGCAGCAAATTGATCCAATCGCCGGCATTGTTGCCTTACCTGCCCGCCGCGAGCCGGTTTTTGCTGGGCGAAGACTTGGTCCTGCCGACTTTGGAAACGCATTGGTGCGGAGCCGCGGAATCGCTGAGGCTTGTCCTGAGTGACCTTGACCGGTTCGTGATCCGGCCCGCTTTTGCCGTCCGCGGCGAGCGACCGATCCGGCCGGCGGAATTGTCGGCGGGGGGCCGCCAGGAATTGATCGCGGCGATCGAATCGCGACCCTATCAATACATCGCGCAAGAACCGGTCGCGCGAAGCACCACGCCCGTTTATCGGGGTGGGCGAATGCAGCCCTGGTTCGTTTCGATGCGGTCGTTCCAGATTCGCTCGGCGGATCGGGTCGACGTGTTACCCGGTGGCTTGGTCCGGGTCAGTCCGACCAGCGACGGGATCGAAACGTCGCAGGGCTCGATCGAACTCGGACAGGATTGTTGGGTGCTGGCCGACGAACCGGTCGATCAATCGAGCACCTTGCTGCCGTCTCCCCATGTGCCGTTGAAGTTCGTCCGCGGCGGGGCCGAATTGCCCAGCCGGGTTGCCGAAAACCTGTTTTGGCTCGGCCGTTACAGCGAGCGGGCAGAATCGATCGCGCGGCTATTGCGGACGACGATCATGCGACTGGTCGGTGAACAGTCGGCGGCCGACACGCCCGAAATGCCACGGTTGATCGCGGCGCTCGCGGCGATCGGCCAGATCGAACCCGATTATGCCGTCAAGGAACTGCAGGGTTCGTTGCCGAGTCTGGACGACGCCTTGCCGCGGTCGCTCTACGCGATCGACCAGCAACGGGGGTTGTGCCCCAGTGTGACCGCATT
>SKZY01000291.1 GCA_007127095.1 Planctomycetaceae bacterium | reverse complement strand
CGATGCGGTTCGCCAAGGCGGATTGGCAAAGTCGTCCGGCGAGGCCCGCCGGGCGATTGGCGACGGAGGGATTTACTTGAACAACCGTCGGGTGACCGATTTGAACCGCAAGCTTACCGCCGCCGACCTAGCCAGTGAAACGGTGCTGGTGTTGCGGAAAGGGAAGCGGAATTACGCCCTGCTTCGCTTCGCGGCCTGACAGCGACCGGATCAGTCGGGCGTATCGAGATAGGGGTCCTGACCGATTTCCCGCTGCATTTTTTTGCGTTCCTTTTCGTGGTGCAACAACACCATTCGGTCGCGGAAGTGCTTCCTTTCCACCTTCGCTTGGGCCCGGCGGAAGAGAGGGGCGTAGCGATCGACCGCCCCCGGGATCGCCAGTCCTTTGGCTTTGAGTTTTTCACTTTTGTCGGGGCCGAAACCGTTCTTCAGGATGTCGTCGTCCAGCGACAGGTATTGGCGGTAGGAACCGCGGTCACCTTGGCGGCCACAACGACCGATCAACTGGCGGTCGATTCGCGCCGCGTCGTGCAGTTCGGTGCAGATGACGTGCATCCCGCCGCACTGTTCGACACCGGCATCGAGTTTGATGTCGGTTCCCCGTCCGGCCATATTCGTCGCCACGGTCACTTTGCCCGACAGGCCGGCCCGGCCGACGATCTCCGCCTCCTCGGCGACTTTGTTGGCGTTCAGTACCTCGTGGGCGATCCCGACCTCGTCGAGCATCCGTGACAGGATTTCGCTTTTGTCGATCGAGCGAGTGCCGATCAGGATCGGTCGGCCGAGGGCATGCAGTTCGACGACTTCACGGACGATTCCGGCATATTTTTCGTCGGCAGTCCCGTACACCCGGTCGGGCAGTCGTTGGCGTTTCGGGGGGCGATTGGTCGGCACCCGCATGACCGGAGTGCGATAGATTTTCTTTAACTCGCCGGCGCTACTGGCCGCCGTACCGGTCATCCCGGCCAGGTGGGGATAACGCAGAAACAGGTCCTGAATGGTGATTCGGGCAGCCTGTCCCGTCGGTACGCTGATCTCGATCTGCTCCTTCGCCTCGATTGCCTGGTGAATCCCGTCACGCCACTTTCGTCCTTCGGCCAATCGGCCTGTGAACTCATCGACGATGACGATTTCTTCGACCCCATTATCGCCGGGCCGGACCACGTATTGGCGGTTGAGAATGAACTCGCGGTGTACCTTGATCGCCCGTTCGGTGAACTCATACAGGTCGACCAAGCCGATCGTGCGGACCAGATCGGTCTTCGGCAGCGACCGGACTTTTTGCCGACCCCGCGCCGTCAATTCGTACCGCTTGGTCTCATCGTCGATGTAATAGTGATCGTCGAGTACGAACTGCGGGGCCTGTGCCGCTGCCCAGCGATAGGTTTGCACGATCTGATCACGGACGTTGTCTTCGATCGAACCGATAATCAGCGGCGTACGAGCTTCGTCGATCAGGATGCTATCGGCCTCGTCGACCAGGCAATAGTGCATCCCACGCATCACGACCGAATCGCCCGACTGGCTGAAGCTGCCGCCATCGCCGAGCATCTCCGTTTGCAACCGGTTTTGAGCCCGCAACAACAGGCGATCGCGTAAGAAATCGAATCCGAACTCCTTAGCGGTGCCGTAGGTGATCGCGGCCGAGTAGGCTTTGCGACGTTGCCCCTGGTCGTCGGGGGTTTGGATGATCCCGACCGAGACCCCCAATAGCTCGAATAGGGGGCGCATCCACTCGGCATCGCGTTTGGCTAAGTAATCGTTGACCGTCGCCAGGTGAGCCCCTTTACCCGCTAGCGAATGCAGATAGAGCGGCAGCGTCGCGGTCAATGTCTTTCCTTCCCCGGTCTGCATCTCCGCGATACAGCCTTCGTACAGCGAGATACCGCCGATCATTTGGACGTCGTAATGACGCATCGAAAGCGATCGCCGTCCCGCTTCACGGACGAGTGCGTAAGCCTCGGGCAGCAGGGTCACCAACCTTTCACCCGCCATCGCCCGATATCGCAGCGCTAAACTCCGCTTTTTGAGCCCCGCGTCATTTTCGGAAAGCAGCGTCGGTTCCAACGAATTGATCTGTTGCAGCAGCCGCTTCCAACGATTCATGCGAAATGAAAATCGCCTAAAACCGAGCTTCAATAGCGCCGCTTGCGGGTCGACGGAGTGGCGATGGCTGTCGCCGTCATCGCCGGGATTCACCAATCCGCCCGACAATTCGACGGTCGCCTCGACGGCCTCTAGACCGTCCCTGGGGGCGGCGAGGGGAAGCGGCTGCTCGTCGGTTCCGGGGGTCGCGGGGTCGGAGGAAGTCGACATGCGTGAGAACTTTCGGGTTGATTCGTCCAGAGAAACTTTATTTTAACGAATAACCGTGCCGACGACGTGGCCAAATTTGCGGTCCAGAGGTTGAATCTGCGCAAGCTGGGAAAGATTTGCTCGCTGTTCCGAAGTATCTGGATGCACCGATCAAAACTGTCGATCGTCCATTGCGGGTCGTATAAGTATTCCCGGACCTTCGAGAACCAAAACATGAAGACTAGCTTGCGCAGGTGGACCGTGGCGGCAGCGATGCTGTCGACCTCGGTCGCGCTCCCGGCCATTGCCCAGCAAACCCAGTTCGCCGGAGATGAGTACGCTGATTACTATGGCGTGCCGTCTTCCAGCGATGTCGACAACGAGCCACCGCTTGAGCAGGTCGCTACCGCAAGCTACATCGGCGATGAGATCGCTCCGACAGGTGGCGCGATCTCGGTCGGCGATGAAATGTCACTGCTCCCGATGCAGGCTCATCCGTCGAATGCCCACGACGCCTATGTATCGTCGCCAATGGCCGACGAATATTTCTCCGCCCCCTACGGCAACACCGCGGCTCCACTCGGCCGCCGGGTCGGTACAGCGATCCGCTCGGGAAACCCCGATGTCTGGATGACCGCGGAACTGTTGCTGTGGTTCCCTCAGGGACGCTCGACTCCACCGCTCGGTATTTCGGCTCCCAACGCTGCCAATCTGGTCGCCACCGATACGGCGTCGACGGTTTTCGATGATCGGATGGGCAACGGATTGACCGCGGGATTCCGCGGCGATGTGGGCCGTTACTTCGCCGACGGCGCCTTCGGTATCGGCGGGCGTGTCTGGGTGCTGGGCGAAGACACCGGTTCGTTGAACTACTCCAGCCCCGGCGACGGCAACGCGTTCGGTATCCCGTTCTATAACACGGCTATCGCGGGCGAGGATGCGATCCAGATCAACAATCCGGGTGTCCGCTCGGGCTTTGTCGAGGCGTCAAACTCGCTCAGTATCGTCGCGGCTGAACTCTACGGTCGGGCGCTGGTCGGCGAGAGCCGAAATCATCGTTTCGAGCTGATCGGTGGCTACAGTCACTTCAACATCCAGGACGACCTGTTCCTGAAAGCCCGCTCGACTCTGGTTAACGGCACCTCCGAAGCGTTGTTCGAAGACGCATTCCAAACTCGCAACGAGTTTCATGGTGGCCAAATCGGCAGCGAAATCTCGCTCCAACGAGGACGCTGGACCGCAAGCTCGATGACGAAGGTACACCTCGGAACGATGGCTCAGCGAGTCTTCGTATCCGGTCAATCGGGGCAAGACCCGGTTCCCGCCGGTTTCGACGATTCCAACCAGGGCTTGTTTGCCCGCGACGGTGTCAGCGGCAACCGCAGCCAAAACCTGTTCACGTTCGCTCCGGAAATCAATCTGAAGCTTGGCTACCAGTTCCGTAAGCACGTCAATTTCCATGTCGGCTACAGCTTCGTCTACTGGAGCAACGTCGCCTTGGCCGGTGAGCAGATGGACCGCAACTTGTTCATCGTCGATCCGCTCAACAGCGTGACCGACAGCGGCCGATTCGTCGGGATCGAGAGCGATAGCTATTGGGTCCAGGGGATCGACCTGGGGGCCACCATCGAGTTCTGAACGAGAATGGTTTGATCGCGGCGGTCGATGCCGGGAATCATCCATCGCCGATCGAAATGACCCATCAAGAGCGTGCCCCGTCCAACGGGGCACGCTTTTTTCGTTTCTCGCCCACGAGCGACCGACGACACTGAGCGCGTCCGCCCACCGGGATGCTGGATCGCAGGCTAAACGAGATCCTGCTTGCGTTTCTTGCGTCGACGCGAGCGGCTGCAATCGCTGCAAACACCGTTGATAATCAAGCGGTGGTCGAATACGCGAAAGCCATGTTCGGCCCCGACTTCGTCCCGCAATTTACTCAGCGCTTCGCTCTGAAACTCGACCAGCTTGCGACACCGCGTGCAGTAGAGGTGATCGTGCTGCGGGTAACCGTAGTCGTACTCGTAGACGGTGCGGCCGTCCAACTGAAAAGAAATCAGCAATCCCGCGTCGACGAACTCCTTCAGGGTCCGATAGACGGTCGCTGGGCTGACGTAACCCGTTTGACCTTTTCGCGGCAGGCTGTCGATCAACATGTCGGCATCGAAATGTTCGTGCCTGCTGAAAACGAGCTTGACCAGGAATCGTCGCTGCTCCGTATGCCGGAGCCCGCGACTTTGCAGATATTCCTCGAACCGCTCCTGGGGCGTCAACGCAACGGCAACGCTACCTAGCGAATCTTGACCGCTGGACACCCCTACCTCGATTCTGAGCAAACGTGGACGACGACTGACTGGCAACTCATCGAGATCGCCACGGAGATCGATTGTACCGCGTCACTCCAAATAGGCAAAGCGTCAGGCCAACCGTTCGAACATCCGTTCGAGGGCCTGATCGAGCTTCTCAGCGGTGTCGTAACCGCCACCGGCGATTTGGCGACGGAGATCGGCAACGCGGTCGACACGGATGCCATCGCCCGCGGTTTGAGAACCGGCATCGAGTCGCGACACGCTGGAGGAGAGGTCGAGTTGGTCGACCGGGCCGCCACTGCGGTTGGCAGCGGAATTCGCTTCCGCTTTGGCCTGCGGTTGCAGCCGTTGGGCTTGGTTGGTTGCTTGCGTGGTCGAAACACGGAATGGACCAAAGATTTGCATCTTCGAGGTGCTCCCAAGGAACGTTAACGGAACCACGCTCCGTTCCATTGAACAGAAACGCGGCATTTGCATGCGCTGGTTCAGACCGAACCGCAACCGCCATCCGGCAGTACGATTCAACTCCACCACGGTCCGAGCGCCGCAATCCTTGTCCCAGGATGCAATCCATAACCGAAAGAGACTTCGCTAGCGCAACTCGGTGGGTTGCCTATCGTATCGTCGTCTTGCGCCGCGGCAATCGACGCTTTTTGGTGTGAAGTCAGCAGATGCGATCTGGGCAAGTCATTCCGGTGTGTGGAAAAATCCGGGTCAAGTGAACCGGGAGGTTACCGAGTGGTCGCCATTCACGGCAAGACGAAATTCTTGTAAACCGAGCGAAAATCGAAGCCGACGGTTGCGTTGGCTACCAAGGGTTGTTCCCGAAATGACTTAACCTTCCTCAACCACCAGAACGAGTTTCGATGTCAGAGCATCTCGAACGTGCGTCGGGCCCGACGCAAACCCATGCCTATCGCAGTGGCCCGCGGATCGTGGGGCTCGAGACGGTGGTCCCGCACGAGATCATGCCGGGGTTGCTGGCGCTGCGGGTCTTGACCGACGCTGGCACCCTAGACGGAGTGCCGGTCATCGGACATGGCGAGACCTATTACATCCCTACCGCAGCCGCGGCGGTGATCCACGACTTCATGGCGCCACGGCTGCTCGGCGCCGATGCCCTGGCGATCGAGAGTCACTGGAGATTCCTGTTCGAACGAATCACCGCCTTCGGGGGTGCCGGGGCTGAACTGCGGGCGCTTTCTGCGGTCGATCTGGCGCTCTGGGACATCAGCGGCCAATTGACGAACCGACCGATTTGGCGGTTGCTCGGCGGGCCCGTTCGCGACACGATTCCGGTGTACAACAGTTGCGGCGGTCCATTTTATGGTCGTACCAACCGCCGCACCCCGACTGCCTCGGGTTGGCCGGGACACGGCGATCCGGGCCAACCGGGACCGCTGGAAGATAACTGGGCCAGCATGAACACGCCGGGCGATCTGGCTGAGGAATTGGTCGCCCTCGGCTATCGAGGGATGAAACTCTGGTCGTTCGACGCCGTCTATCGACGCCGGGCGGGGCACTACCTGACCGCTGGGGATCTCGACGAGGGACTGAAGCCGTTTCGTGAAATCCGCGATCGTGTCGGCGACGCGATCGAGTTGATGCTCGACGGTCACGGATTCTTTTCACTTGCCGCGGCCCGGCAGATCGCCGACGCCATGCAGCAGGTGCGACCTCTGTGGTTGGAAGATGTCCTCCGCCCCGACTCGATCGCCACGATGGCGGCGCTGCGACGCGACAGTCCGGTGCCGATCGCGGTCAGCGAAATGTTGATGACGGCAGACCAATACCGCCAAGTGCTAGCCGCCGAAGCGGCCGATTACGTGATGATCGATCCGACCTGGGTCGGTGGGATCACCGCTACCCGGCGAATCACCGATCTGGCCCAACTGCACAACGTCCCGACGCTGATGCATGACTGTACCGGACCGCTGACGCTGCTGGCCGGTATTCAGATCGCCGGTTCGCACACCGGCGTCGTTTTCCAGGAGACGGTTCGAGCCCATTTGGCGACTCTCTATCCCCAATTGATCGATCGGCCGATCGAAATCACCGCCGGAGAAATCGATCTGCCCGAAACCAGCGGCCTCGGAGCCCGCTGGTTACCGGATCTTTTCGATCCCGACCACCCGGGCTATCGAATCTCCGAGCTGAAATGAGCCCCGAAGCCGCTTCGACTCGAGTCCGGTTAAGGCGCTAGCCCGGGGAAATTAAACGACGGAGCTTGCGACGATTCGCCAGGCAGATCCATGCTCTCCTCGCTATCCGCAGTCTCGATGATGTCGTCCAGCGATAAACGCAGCTTGCGGTAAGTCGACTCGGGGATGACGTAATACCAATCGGCGAAGCGGCTGTTCAATTCGCGGACGCGACCCTGAGCGGCATCAAGCTGATTCTTCCGCTCGTCGAGCATTCGCTGATTCTCCTTGGTGATCTTTTCCTGCTCAGCCTCCAACCGCTCCTGCTTTTCCTCGGCAGTCTCCTCTACGGCTGGTTCGGTTTCGGTCGGGTCGGCTGCGGCGGGTTCCGTTGCAGGAGCGTCTGCCGCGGGCTCTGCCGACTCAGCAGTTTCGGTCGTGAGATCTTCATCCGATGCGGGCTCATCCGGTGCGGTTTCGGCTGCTGGCTCCGTCGCTTCCTCACCGCTATCACCAGCCTCGGGGACATCGCAAGCATTTTCATCGTTCTCTTCGACCGCTTCGGTCGAAACTTCTTCGGCGGGCGAATCGGTCGAATCAGCTGCCGGCTCCTCGGTTTCTGCTGGCTCCGCGGAATCGTTCGGTTCAGCGGGCTGATCCGCGGGTTGTGGAGCATCTTCATTCGACTCCGCCGCATCTTGATCGGCAGTAGCTTCCGCCGGCTTATCTTCGGCTGGCGTGTCCTCGGCCGGATCTTCAGCGGCGGGCATCGGCTCGGCCGGTGGTTCCTCACTCGGCGGCTCGGCGGCCGGCGTTTCGTCCGCGGGCATCGCATCGCCTACGGGCTCGGCAGCGGCCGCGTTCATCGCGTCGAGCTCTTCGATCGTCTTGGGGATCGGTTTCAGGTCGGGTGCGGGGAACTTCGCTTCGTCGACCTGGGCGGTGACCAGCAGATAACGGTTGGCTCCGCCGACATTCTCGCCATCCTCTTCGGCTTCATCGGGCGTATCGGCCAAGCCTTGGATATTGCCGAAGCGGAGGTTGTATTGGACACCGTCGTTGAGCGTTACATCCATCTGGCCATTGGCCGAAATGATGTCGCCCGAGGAGAGCGGAAAGAATCCGCGAACTGCCAACGATCGCACGGCCTCATTGTCGCTGACCAAATCCTTATCGGCCTTCAGGTTTTCGCTCATCCCCTTCGGCTTGGCCGCCACGTCGACGATTTTGAGATCGTCGAGAGCGTTTTTCAATTCATTCAGTTTGGCGGTGGCCAACGATTCACCGGCGGCGAGTTGGCTCGGCTGCGGCTGTTGTTGATCGTCATAACGCACCAGCGACCTCAGCTCCCAATCGCTGCCACCGACGACGGCCAGTTCGGCGTCAAAAGCCCGCTCGAGAGACACCGATCCACCGCGGCCATCGAGCGCCGCGTCATAGCTTTCGATCGCGATTTCACTGATATCGATACTGCTTAATTGGAGCAGATCCTTTTCGATCCAATCCTGGAACCTGGTCGAGAAGACCGCGCTATCGAGATTGACGACATAGACGGGATCTTGGCCGGGAATCCGGACATAGCGTTTGCTGTCCGAATCGCTGACCGGATTGCCGACGATCAAGCTGCACAGCGGCAGATTCTTATCACCACGAAAGGTCACCAGTCGGCCGACACCTTCGGCGCCGAACTCCGCGGCGTCCGCCTTCGGTTCGACGACTCCGAGATCGGCGTGGTCTTCGGCGTTTTCGGTCTGGATGTCCAAGACCTTGAGATCGATCAACGCGTTGGCCGCTTTCTGCATCTGCTCCAGGGCGTCGGCGGGATAGTTATTCCGCGAAGGGATCGACCAAACCCCGGTCGTGTCATCCTTGGCGACTTCGAACCGTCCTAGTTCGCCACGGGCATCCTCGAAGCTGACGATCCGTAGACTGGCGGCGGTGAGCGGATCGGTGAAGCTCGCAAAGAGCGGTTGCCCGATCAACGATTCGGTGTCGCTGTCGGTTCGTGGTGGCCAGGCTACCGTGATCGCGACGGCCAGCATGGCCACCGCGGCGGCCCAATAGATTCCGGTTTTTGCGCCTTCGTTCACGATGGACTCTTCACAATCAGAGGGGAAATAAAAATCAGCCGGTGGGACGAACGTTCACCGAGCGATCACCCGCCGGACGCGACGAGTGATCGATCGATCACTTCACGATCACTTCAATCGGGCCTTGGAAATATTTTCGCGTTCCCGCAGGCGACGCGATGCGAACACGATCACGCCGACGATCAGCGGCGGGATACAGGGGAGCGCCACGGCGGCGGCCTTGACCCGGTTTTGCATCCCGGTCACGGCGAGTGCCGCTTCGCGTTGGATCGAGCGAACGCTCTTTTCTCGGTCGCGTTCCGCCTTGGCACGCCGCGCGTCGACCACCCGCTGCAACTGCTCCTGCTTGATATTGAACTGTTGCATTTTTTCCTGCAGGACTGCTCGGCTGACCGACCCGTCGGCACTCTTCTTCTGCATCTCGCTCAACTCATCCTGCAAACCCTTGAGGTCGCTATCGATCTTTTCCTGAGCTTCCCGGACCAGAGCATCGTACTCGGCCTGAAACTCTCGGCCTTTCTCACGGACCCGAACCGCCGCTTCTTCCTTGACCTCGGCGATCAGTTGCAAACTGCTGAAGACCGGTTCGTGTCGGCGGATCTCCAAATAGTCGGTCTCGCCGGTCAGGTAGTCGATCGTATTGAGCAGAAACGTGACGTTCTGGAATTGAAACTTCGAATCCTGAATTTCATTCGATTCGGCTCTCAATTGCAAGAAGACCGGCAACATCATGTCGACGTCGGCGACATACACCGCCCTGATCGGTTGTGCCGGGTCATCGGTGACCGTTTCATCGTCGACGGGATCGTCCGCGGAACCCGCGTTCGCCGATTTCCCTTCGATCGCCATCGCGATGTTACTGCTGCCGGTTGGTGCCCCTTGCTCGCGGAGCAACGGCGATTGGCCGGAGAGTACGCGTTGGACGGCATCACCTTGGATCGTTCCGCTCTCGGCACCGGTCCGCAACAGCGGTGTGTGAATCAAGTCGGTCCCTTCCTTGGCGACCACTTGCCCGGCGAAAATCGCCAGGACTTGTCGCATCCCATCGGTGATCGGGTGCTCGGGGTTGAGAGCCCCCTCAGCGCCGCGAGCCTCCTGATCGATAAACAACCACAAGCTGTTGGCGTTCATATCGAGGTTGGGATACGGATTGTGCGCCTGCCAGACCAACGATGGACTGACCAGGTCGGGGGCCATCATGCTCGGCTGGCTCATCTTTCCGCCGTCCAGACCGAGGACCTCCCACAATTGGCGGATATCACCCTTGGGCGATGGGCCACCACCGCCAAACATCCCGCCGGGAGACTGTTTGGGGGCTCCGGTTCCCGGGATGTAGCTCTGCCCGAACGGGACCGGGTCTTCGAAGATCGCGGTCGGCACACCCGCGCGGACAGCATCGACCAAACGCGAGAATTGTTCGGGGGCCAGCGAGGAGGGTTG
>SKZY01000140.1 GCA_007127095.1 Planctomycetaceae bacterium | reverse complement strand
TCGACCGGTGAGTCGACCGTCGTGCTATCCGGTCGCTCGGCTACACCCGGACTCCTCCGTACCAGCAGTGTGAGCCACTGAGGCAACTCCGTGTCGTCCCAGCGGATGTCGCTGCCAGATGCCAGTGGGTAACTTTCGCGATGAGTGTTCGCGACGATGGTGGAAAGTTTGGTCCGAGAAACGGAGCCCCCATCAACCTCGTAAACCACATCGCCGTGCTGCTGACTGCCGAGGACCAAGCGACCATCGGCATCTCGTGAAGCTTCCTGGCAAAGCCTGACATCCTGTCGAAATTGGTCGGCAAGTCGGATCAATTGTTGATGATGTTGTTGTTTTTGATTAACCGTTTTAGCCAACTTGAAGGATTGATGAATCCAGCCGATCGCCAACAACAAAATCGTCGCAGAGATCGAAACTGCGATCATGGTCTCAAGCAATGACGAGCCGCGGCGATGCAGCGACCGACTACGCGAATGACCAGCAGCGACGTTCATTGATCGTCCTCCGCGCTCGATTCGGCTAGCCAAGCCGATATGCGGATCGGTCGACTCGATCGCCCGTCACGCCAGCTCAGTTCTAGTTTCACCCGGTCACCGAACTGGTCTTGAAACAGTTCGCCGCTCAGCTTCGCATCGACCAGCGACCGACTCACCGTAGCGGAGACCGCCAGCGAATCGAGCGCCGGCTGAACTTGCTCGAGTGGCAGTTGTGTCAGCGATTCCAATTGATTGGATACTTCCTGCAGTGCGATTCGATAATGTCCGCTATCGGTCCAAAGTCGACCAATGCGAAAAACGGCCGTGGTCACCGTCCCGATCGCGACTGATAGGATCGATGCTGCGACAATGCATTCCACCAGGGTCGCTCCTCGGCGTGGCGGGGTCATCGTTTTCATGACAGTCCCACGATTAATTCGCACAGAACCATAAAAAAGCTGATTGCGGTCAAGCCGACCCCAACTGCCAATAGAACCAATAAAACGAGCGATATCGATTGAAGCGAGACGGCACGCACCGATTCGTGCCAGTGAGCACGCGACACCGCGGCCTGTTGCAGTAGCCACTGTTGAGTCGAACCGTCAGGGGCAAGTGTCAATGCCTGCGCCTCGCGTGGGCGAAGAAGCTTCTGCCTTGCCAGTGCTGACCACGGCTCGTCGCCGTTCTTCATCGATTGCGTGGCAGCGACCAGACGATTACGAATCGCCGACGAGGCTTGGTATCGTGTCAACGTTTCCAGCACGGCCGCGACCGGACGTCCCGCACCGACCGCTAACGCTAACAACGCTCGTAGACGAACCGCGGCGGGGCGTCTGGGATAGACCGGTTTCCACGGCTGCCATTGCCAGTTGCGGAGCTTAAGGGTAAACACCATCACCCAGACAATGATCACCAGCGAAAGCAATAACAGTACCGAAGCGAGGTTCTTAAACAAACCAAGCATCAGCAGAGAGAATCGCGGCAACTGCAAACCGAACTCGTCCAGCATTACTGAAAACGTGGGTGCGATAAATAGCGATAAGAAGGTCAGGACGAGGCAGGCGATAAAGATCCCGGTCGCACGTTGCAAGAGCTGAGTCGTGGGCGAGTACGACGGATCGTCTGCTTGAAACCGCGCATCGGAATCGTCGCTCAGGCAAAGTTCGTAGGTCTCCGCAAGCGTTCCCGTCTCCTCAGCGAGGCGAAGTGCTAACAGAGTTGTCTCGTCGATCGCGCCTCGCGTCTGCTCCAGCGCGCTGACCGTCGGCACCCCGGAGGCCAGCAGATAGGCAACCTGGCGTAGCGTGGTCGCTTCCGGACCCTGGTATTCACAAGCCAATCGCTCCACAAGCGGCGCGGCGGCAACGCGGTGGCGGTGTGCAAAGGCCAAAACCCGCAACAATGCGCGTTGTCGCGGATCCTTCACTCGTAAAAATCCGCTGTCGGACCCAAGTGCTGTCGCCGACGATTCCGCGTCCAAGTTAAGGGACTTGAACGCCGAGTATCGGTCGTTGCGATTCGTCATGTCGAACCTCAAGCTCCATTAGGATTGAGCGGAAAACAGGTGACGTAGTGGACGATGGGATAAGCCCTTCCACGGGGGACTCGCTCTTCGGGTGTTTCGGACAACAAGCTCTTGCCCCCATTTTTCGCTGGTACCTTCTTTCGGCTCGATACTCATGTCAAGCCACTGATCAGTTCCACCAGCGGCATAAATAAAGCCAGGACTATAAACCCAACCACCATGCTGACCATTAAAGTACCGACCGGTTGAAGCCACGAGAGGATCCAGACCGCCTTGGTTTGTTCGCGATCCCAGTAGAGACTGGCGATCTCGCGAAGCATCGCCGATTGCAGAATGTCGTCTTGGCGGATGTTCAACGCGTGGGTCAGCAAGTGGCACGGAACTCCGAGACACCAGCTCGTGGCCGACTGTTCTTGCGGGGTCGCCAGCGGGCTGTGCGGCGGGCTGTGCGGCGGGTTGGGTGCAGGATTCGCCAAACCCAGCCGCCGGGCCAGGTTGGGTGACTCACGGCGTAAGGCGGCCTTGCGACTCGCCGCACCAGCGATTTCCATCGATGTTTCAACCCCCTGGCCAAGCTCGATTAACAGGGCCGTATGCCAAGCCAGGTCGCCCAGTGAATGACGCGTCGAATAGCCGGCGGAGAACCAGGAATCGACACCGCCCGTAATCAGCCAACGCAAACTATTCGCCGCCCGCATTCCAAGCATCACGACCAGCAGCAGTAACAGGACTGCGAATAGCAGCCAAAACCATACCGATTGCATTATGTGGGAAATTGAAATCACCAGCCGGGTTGGTGCTGGGATAACCAGCCCGAACTCGAGAAACATCTGTTCGAACACCGGAGTGATTGCGATCGAAATGAAGGCTAGAACCAGTGTGGACAAGACCAAGACCAACAGTGGATAAACGAGAACGCCCCACCGCTCAGTCTTCGCACGCGACTGCGTAGCCTGGCGTTGCAGGACCTGAAACACGCGCCGCTCCACCTCGCACTGTCGCGTCCGCTCTTCAGATTGCGACAGTTCGGGCTGTGCCATCGCCAAGGGTAAAAACAGCTCCAACAGCCGCGCATCCCGCACCACCACCTCCGCGTCATCAACGAAGGCGACACGATCGCTTAACTGAATCAGCTCACGCCGCCGCAAGCCGACCATCGAATCGGCCGCCTGCGTGAGCGACAACACGACGTTGTCTTTAAGTGGTAAGGCCGCTTCGATTTGCTGGCGTACCGAATCTGCGATCACGGTCTCGCTTTGAGACCCTTCCGAAGTAGTCATCGCTGGTCCCATCCCCTCGCAGGGTCGACGACCGGCGCGGCCAAGTCCTGCATCAGATTTGTCAGCGGAACAAACAGCATGAGCGAATACAACAGTACGCCGACAGTCCCCACGGTCATTACCAACAGCAGCGGCAAGCCGAATCGTAGTTGCCGCAGTCGCGTGTTGGCGCGGGCAAGGTAGTGCTTGGCCTCGAGTCTCGCACGCTGCAAGTCGCTCGGTGACTGATCGCTACGCGACACCGTTCGGAGCGTCGGCTTTGGACTCGGCTGCAACCCGACCAGACCGATCGCTGTTTGCTCCGCTTCGGCTCCCTCGATACCCGCATGCACCAAGGCATGCTCGACCCGCGCGGCCATCGCCCTCCGCTGAGAATTCAAGTAGCCAAATCCACCTAAGCACTTTGCGATTCCTGCCGAAACCGGAGTCAGCAAGCTTGCCGACGCAACCAGCAAGACGAGCAGAGCGATCCACAGCAGAGTGAAAAATTGCGATTCGGTAATCCAGGGTGCCACAGCAGGTGACACTGCTAATGAATGCGGCACGAGCAGCAAGTCATCACGCAGGTCATCGACCGCCAGCAGCATCAGCGCCAAAGCACCTAAACCCAATGTCCCGGTCAGCACCAGAGCCGCCAGATACGTCAGGCTCGAGCGAGCGATGCGCGACAATTCATGCTCTGCCCGAATGTTGACCGACATCGCATCGAGTACCAAATCGGTTCGTCCGGTGACCAGATAGACCCTAAATCCGTTGACGTACTTTTGCGGCAATTCGTCAGCGAGTTCGCCGAACGCCACCGTCAGAAGATCGTCGGGATCAACCGACTGATCCGACGGCGACGTTTGCGATAAAGCCTGTAAGGCGTGTAGCTTGCGGAGCGTCAGACGCCCCGACGGGATTTTTGAAGCCGATGCCGATCGGGTCGACCCGACCGTCACGGGCGACCCACGATCCGCTTTCACGACTCGGCCGAGGTCCAATGCAACCCGCGAGTGCAGAGCGGCTTGCAACGCGCGATGGAACGATTCGACACCGGGTGTGGGCAATCCGAACGTCTGGTCGTCTTGAAGCCCCGACGGGCCGAGTTCACTCATCGGTCAAGCCCTGGCGGTGATTTGCGGTTTTCCATTGGTTCGCCCCACCGTGCGATTTGCCGGGGAACCGCGCTTCGCTGAAGACTTCGCTGAGCGCCCAATCGAGCGATACGCCAGCTGCCACAGCCCGCTTTTCGGCGCGACTGAAAATGTCGCTGGCCGTCAATCCACGTGGTACCAGCAGGACTATCGCATAAACTAACAGCGACCAGACCAAGGCAGCCGAAAGGCCCCACGAGGTGAACTGAACCACCGGTTTCCAGGCACTGCGCCGGGCCGCCCGCTGTTTCACCTCGTCGATCACTTGAGGCCGCAACTGATCTCCCGCACGAACGTACGATCCGGCGGCCTTGATCCACTGTTCGAGGTCGTAATGATCGAAGCCGTCGTCGTCCCACGCGGGCAATCCGCCAGATCCGTCGCGCTCGTAATGGGAATCAGACATGATCGAGGTCCCCCACCGTTTCCCGCAACATTACCGACAGCTTGCCGAGCGCATAGCGATAACGACTGGCCGCTGTCGATGGTGTCACTTCAAGGACTTCGGCGATATCGGCGAACGTCATTTCCTCCCAGATCTTCAGCACCACCACTTCGCTTTGGATCACCGGAAGCCGGCGTAGGGCAAGCCAAATCTCTCGATAGACTTCTTCGCGTTGGACTTCATCGACGCGCCGGATGGTCAGCAGGTCGCACAGGCTGTCGATGCTGAACCAACGCTTTCGCCGCCGCATGATGATCAACGATTCGTTGCGAGTCATCTTCAGCAGGTAGGACCATGGATTCTCCGACTGGTCGAGCAGGTCGGGTTGACTGCCGATGTGGATCAAGACCGTCTGAACCGCATCCTCGGCATCATGCTGGTTCCGAGTGATCGCACAGGCGAACCGAACCAAACGCTGTGACGTCAGATCGATCAAGCCGCTGATCGCGTCCTCGCCTCGTTCGGCGAGGTTCGCCGCACAGAAACGGACTCGGCTAGGAAAAGTTTTTTGGAGGTTCATCATTCAACACGATGCGTCGAGCCCCCGGATTTGTCTAAAAAAGTTTACGAAAAAACGAAGTTTTGATTATCGAATCATCGCAGGCTTGATGCTGCTTGCGAGTGCATTTGATGCTCGGTCGACCCATCCTATCCTGGCCCCCTCTGTGGGTCTTGGTGGACAGCCATTTAAATGAGTGCAGGGTGGCTGGAAGGTGGAGCCGTTCGGCATTTCTGGTGGCCAGTTCGGCGGTGGCTGCTTGCCTTGCGGCGGGGGGGCTTGGGTGAGCGTCGTTAGCGTCGGATCGTTTACCCGACACCGGGTAGCGAGCGCTGCTAGACTAAGTCGGTTTTTAAGCAACAGTCCGGTGTGAGACGCGAAGGAGCGATTCAAAATATGGATCCAGCCCCCAACCTGTTGGTTGTCGACGAAGATGCCGAGTCGCTCGAGCGGACCGTACGGGTTTTGTCGCGGGCCGGCTACCAAGTCGACTCGGTGACGACCGGCGAGGCCGCCATGCAGGAGATCGAACGGCGACGGCCGACGTTGGTGCTGCTCAAAGCCAACCTTCCTGACGTCGACGGGTTGGAGGTCGTCCGCCGAGTCCGGGCTGAACCGTCCTGGGTTGGCGTTTCGGTGATTCTGGTCGACGCTACGCCGGATCAACTAGAAAGTTCGGCGTTTGAGCGGGATTGGGGTGCCGACGGCTATCTGTGTTGGCCGATCGAGGATGCGGAGTTGGTCGCCCGTGTGCGTTTGCACCTCCGCCAGCAGAGTCTGCTCGCCGACCTACGGGCTCGTGAGGCAGGGCTGCGGCAGACGTTCGCGGGTGCCGCGACGGGGATCGCCGTCTGTTCGCTGGAGAAGCGGTTCATCGAATGCAACGCGGCGTTTTGCCAGATGATCGATTACGCCCCCGCCGACTTGATCGGTCGGGGGATCGCCGACGTGGTCCATCCCGAGGACTTGCCTCAGTGTCTTGAACGGCTCGGCGAACTGCTCGACGGTCATAGCAAAAGTGTCGTCGTCGAGACGCGGTTGATCGCCAAGCGGGGGAATGAGATCTGGGGGCGGGTCAGTTTGGCGTTGCAATGGGATGCCGAGGGGCGTCCGACCGGGACGATCGCGGTCGCTGAGGACATCACCGAGCGGAAAGAGGCGGAGGCGCTGATCCGCGACAGCGAAGAGCGGTTCGGCGAACTGTTGCAGGGCGTGCCGACCGTCGCGATTCAAGGTTATGCGCTGGACGGTACCGTCCAGTACTGGAACGCGGCTTCGGAGCGGTTTTATGGCTACCGTCGTGAAGAGGCGCTCGGCCGCAACCTGCTCGACCTGATCATCCCGCCGGAGATGCGGGTCTGGGTCGCAGAGGTGCTCCGCGGGGTCGCCGAGGAGGGGCACGATATTCCCAACGGCGAACTGAGTTTGATGCGGAAGGACGGTTCGCGAATTTCGGTCTACTCCAGCCACAGCGTGTTGCGACGCGTCGGCCACACGCCAGAGTTTTTCTGTATCGATATCGACTTGACTGAGCGGGTCCAGAATGAGGAGTTACTGCGGCAGAAGGATGCGTTGTTACGAGCCGACATCGCGACGCTGAAGCAAATGCAACAGGAGGCTGAGGAGGCGAACCGGATCATGCAGGAGCAGGTCGAGGAACTGGCGATCCGCAACCGTCTGCTCGATCAAGCCCATAAAGCCGCTGAGGCGGCCAATCGGGCCAAGGGTGAGTTCGTCGCCAACATGAGTCACGAGATCCGAACGCCGATGAACGGCATCATCGGCCTGACCGAACTCGCCCTCGATACCTCCCTGACCGACGAACAGCGACAGTACCTCGAAGGGGTTCGGTTTTCCGGTACGGCGCTGCTGCAGGTGGTCAACGACATCCTCGACTTTTCGAAAATCGAAGCGGGCAAACTGGATATCGATCTGATCGACTTCACGCTCAGCGATACCGTCGAGAACGCGGTCAAGGCGATGAGTCTGAAGGCTCACGAAAAGGGGCTGGAACTGATCTGCGATATCGCTGCCGATACGCCCCAGCGTCTCAAGGGCGACCCGATGCGACTGCGGCAGGTGCTGATCAATTTGATCAGTAACGCGGTCAAGTTCACCGCCCGCGGTGAGATCTCGGTCGTCATCGAGCCGGAAAAAATCGCGGCCGAGTCGGTACGAATCAAGTTTACGGTCAACGACACTGGCCCGGGGATTCCCGAAGACCGACAGCAGTCGATCTTCGAAGCCTTTACCCAAGTCGATGGCTCGACGACTCGCGATTACGGCGGTTCGGGACTCGGCCTGACGATCTCGTCTCAACTGGTTGCCATGATGGGCGGCAGCTTGAAAGTCGAAAGCCGATTGGGGGTCGGCAGCCGGTTTCATTTCAGCGTCGAGTTCGCCAGGGCGACGGTCGGTCAGCCGGCGGTCGCTCGCCATACGCCGGTCGACCTGAACGGTTTACGCGTTTTGGTGGTCGATGACAATTCGACGAATCGATTGATCTTGTCGCGGATGTTGACCCGCTGGGGGATGGAGCCGACTGAAGTAACTGGTGGGGCGATGGCGTTGGCAGCGCTACGCGATGCCACGCTGCATGGTGAACCGTTCGATATGATCTTGATGGACGTGATGATGCCGGGTATCGACGGCTTCATGACGCTCGAACGGGTTCGCCTGGACCCCGCCATCGACCGCCCGGCGATTCTGATGCTCAGTTCGGCCGACGCCCACACGGACATTTCGAGAGCCCGGGAATTGGGTGTCGCGGCGTATCTGGTCAAGCCGGTGATCTTTGGTGAACTCTACGACGCGATTTGTGATTCATTGGCCGCATCACGACCGCAACGGGTCCTCCCGGACACAACCGTCGTTGACAATACGTTGAGCGACGAGCCGTTGGGACGCCTACAGATCCTGGTCGCCGAAGACAATCCGGTCAACCAACTGTTCGCCCGCAGGACGCTCGAACGCGCCGGCCACGACGTCACGGTCGTCGGAAACGGCGCCGCGGCGGTCGAAGCGTTAGCAGCCATGTCGTTTGACGTCGTCCTGATGGACATCCAAATGCCGACGCTCGACGGCTACCAAGCGACCGCCAAAATTCGCGAGCAGGAGCGTGAGACCGGTCGTCACCAGCCGATCATCGCGATGACCGCCCACGCGATGAAGGGTGACCGGGAACACTGCTTGGCGATGGGGATGGACGAGTATGTTTCCAAACCGATCCGCTCAGAGTTGCTATTTCAAGCGATCCGGATCGTGTTGTCGCGGGTACCATACCGCCACGCGACGTCGACACTCGAATATCGGTCCGCACCCGCGCCCGACCAACTCCCGATCGAGCCGGCTGAGGATGTCCAAGAATCACCCGAAGACGCGGCGTTCCGCCGTGAATTGGCAGAGATGTTCTTGGAAGATTACCCCCACCTGATGTCGAAAATCCGCGAATCGATCGACGCCCGGGACGGCGCGGAATTGAAACTGGCGGCCCACACGCTCAAGGGATCGACCGGGGTCTTCAAGGATTCCACGGCCTACGATGCCGCTCTGCAAATGGAACTCGTCGGTCGGGACGTCGCCTGGGAGCGAGCCGAGGCGGCTTGGGCGACTCTCTCTGACGAGATCGATCGGCTGTCCGCAGCCCTCACCACACTGGTTAAGCAATGAGCTGAAAAAAGAGATTTGATTGAGTCCGCGACGACGATGGATATACAATCGATTACCCCGGCAGAATCCGGAATCGTCGCGTCGGGAAGCGGTATTCGATTATCTGCGAGCGGATCCAATGAACCAACCGATTTCTGGCGGATCGACCGCGACGCCCACGGACAGTCTGACCCACGGTTCGGGGACGCCACGGTGGACGGCTGACGCCGAGACGGGGCTGCCCGGAGGCTTGATCCTCGGTCGCTACCGCGCCGAAAAGTTACTCGGTCAAGGCGGTTTCGGCCGCGTCTACTTGGCCCAAGACGAACGGCTCGGTCGTCAAGTGGCAGTCAAGATCTGTTACCGTCCGGGACCGCTGGCCGATCGCGGGCAAGGCGATGATGACGAGGCGCGGACGCTGGCGATGCTCGAACATCCGACGATCGTGCCGGTTTACGACGTCGGTTTCGACCGCAAATTCGGTAACTGCACGGTCGCCAAGTACATCCGTGGGATGACGCTTAAGGAGTTCGCTGGCGGTGGAAGGTTGTCGATTTCCGAAACCGTGCAGATCGTAGCCAGGGTCTGTGACGGGCTCGATTACGCCCACCGAAACGGGGTCTTTCATTGCGATATCAAGCCGTCGAATATCCTGATCGATGAGTCGGGTAACCCGCTGATCGCCGATTTCGGACTCGCGGTCAAACGTTTCGAGCAGGAGTCGCGTCAGGGCGATATCCTCGGTTCGCCCCGCTACATGGCGCCCGAGCAGTTTCGTGGCGACGCCCACCGGCTTGACGGCCGGGCAGACATTTGGAGTGTCGGAGTGATGCTCTATGAACTGCTCAGCGGGCAACGACCGTTCGTCGCGACGTCGCGAAAAGAGTTGGCGCAGGCGGTCTCCAGTCGTGAACCCAAACCGCTCTGGATGATCGATCCGGCGCTCGATCATCAGTTGGAATGGATCGTCTGGCGGTGCCTACGCAAAGGGGTCGACGAGCGTTACGCGACGGCGGGCGACGTGGCGACCGATCTGCGAGCCTGGCTGGCGGAGCGCAACCAGCCCTTGCTGCCGGGAAAGGCCCAGTCAACGGCCCCGTCAACGGCCAAGCCAACGGCCGCGACAGCATCCCGAACGATGCGTCGGTTGCTGGCCGTCGGTTGCGGTCTGGCCCTGATGTCACTCGTACTCGTGGCGACCGGCGACAGCGACCGTCAACCGGCGGTCGGACGCGGGACTTCGCCATCGGTCGTCGCTGAGGACG
>SKZY01000179.1 GCA_007127095.1 Planctomycetaceae bacterium | reverse complement strand
GGAATCGAAGTCGGGCAACCGATAACCGCCGATCAGCGACGGGGTGCCGTGTTGCGACTCACGCTCGAATTGACGCCAACTGTGGACCAGGGCACGCGTTCGGGCAGCGCTGCGACCTTGTCGATCGGCGATCTGTCGAACCGCCAACCGATAGCTCGATTCGCCGAGACGCTCGCGGGCGTCGCTGCGGCGAAGTTCCAACAACAAGGCGATCTCGATCCAATCGGCGCCGTCTTGTTCGATCAACCGCGGGCTCAGCCGCATCCTGCGGGCGATCTCGACCAGCACCCCGATCGACCGCCGATAGCGCTGGGTAATCGCCGCCAGAGCATCGTCGCGAGAGTTGGCCGGTTGAGTATCCTCATCCGCCGGTTGCTTCGGCGAATCGTTTGCCGAATCGTCGAATGGCTGTCGCTCGAGTGACAGCCGAGAGATCACCGCGAGCCAACGGGCGAACTCGCCGACCCGCAGTCCGCTGCCGTCGATCGGGAACTCCGATGACTGCAACTGATCCTCCAGCAGCGTGAGTTCCTGATCGAACCGATCGACCCAGCGATCGGGTGCAGGAAGCGAATCGGAAGCCGACGTCAATGACAGGGGGCGTGGCGTCGCGGGATAGCCGAGCGATCCATCGGAGACCGCCGCCAGTTGGCGGGCAATCTCGGACGGCATCGCTGGTTGGGACATCACGGTCACCATCAGCGAAACCGCCGGCAGGATTCCGAGCGCGGCGATGAAAGCGGCGTGACCGGCCCAATAGCCGAAGCCGAGCCGACGATCCATCCAGCGTCGTGTCATCACCCGCGTCGCGATCGCGGGGATCGGGATCAGCAGCAGCCCGAACCACCACGGCATCCCGATCCGGGCGAACAGGAAGACGCCAAATGTGATCGCACCGAACGACACCGGAGGTGCCGCAATCGCCGAGACGATCGGACTGGAGATCAGCGCCGCCACCCACTGGGACACCAGGTAGATCACTGCGCCGGCGAGCAAAAATAATGCAGCTTGTGGGATGTTTTCCAGTGACCGAATCCGACCGCCTGCCACAATCGATACCCAGCAGACCGTGACCAGCACGAACAGGCACAGAATACTGAGCGGGTAGACGTGGCGAGTCAGCCAGATCGTTCCTGGCGAGATCCCGCGGTCGGCCAAAAAGCGGATCCGGTCTCGTACCGAATCGCCTTGAAACACGCTGACCCCCAACCAACTGGTGGCCAGAAATGCCGAAATCATGGATAAGGCGTTGGTGTCTCTCGGCGGATCACCGAAAATGGCCAGCGAAATCGAGGCGACGATCAGCAGCAACGAAGCTCCGGTCAGCACGATCCCGTTTTGGATTCGGAATTGCCAAATCAATGCCGCGGCGGGCGAACGGATCACGCCGTACCCCGCCCGCCGAGATGCGGTTTGGTAACGATCGAGGCTCGCCAACCCGGGCCAGCGCCCGCCGCTGCCACTCGCCTGGGCAGCGAGCGACCGAGAGCCGTAGCGGCCGATCATCGCCAGGGCGATCAGACAACAAACCACCTGACTGGCGATGAAGATGCTCGGTGGCGTGTCGCGACCAGGATGGATCGGCGCCGACTCCAGCACGAGGTGGGCCATCATCGCTACCACCATCGCGACCAAGATCGGTAGGTAGGCGACCGGAAACACTAACAACACGGCGGCCAACGCCGACCGACGCCACCACGACAAGGCGAATCCGGCGAGCAGCAAGAACAGTGTATGCAGCGGCGTGACCGACCACTCGATCCCCGTCGGCAGGCCGGCTGACGTCAAGGAGGTGACGGCCAGCATCATGAGGCCGCTGAGCAACCACAGGGTCAGCAGGCCGATGACGCCGGCCGTGAGCTTGACCCACACGATCCGAGACGCGGCGATCGGCAGACTCGCCAACCAATCGATCGTCCGCTGCTCTTTTTCGTATCCGACCAGCAACGGGCCGGCACCGACGGCGAACAACCCGGGCATCCCGAGCCAAACGATCGCCAAACTGTCGATCAAAACCTGGCGAGGGATCCGGGCCGAATCGCCCATCAGTAACAACGCCAGCACCACAACCGAGATCGCCGGCAGCAATACGACCAGCGGCAGCAGTTGCCGCAGCTCCTTCCAAAACAAGCGTTTCAAAACCATACGATCGTTCATCGGTAAATCCCCCGATCCAAGGCGGCGACACGGGATTCGTGAGTCGATGAGGGGGTGCCCCGGATGCAAGCGGCGAAGAGCTCGTCCAACGTCGCACCGCGGAGCTGGACCGAAGCGACACCGGGACGCGATCTCCAATGATCGATCATTTCGTCGTCGATATCGCGGACGATCAACCGACGCTGACGCCCCTCGGCGCGGTCGCTGAGCACTTCGGCGGGCGGTGGCAGTGGTGGCAGTTCGGCCAACGGGTCGTCGAGACTAACCGTGACCTCGCTGACCGCCTCCTTCAGGGTGCTGAGCGAATCGATCACGCGGAATTTGCCCTGGTGAAGGATCGCCACCGTGTCGGCCACCCGTTCGACCTCGGCGATTTGATGGCTGGACAACAGCACCGTCCGACCGGTCGCCACGCGGTCGAGCATGCTTTCCAGAAACTCACGCCGCACCAACGGATCGAGTCCCGATGTCGGCTCGTCCAAGATCAACAGCTCGGGGTCGTG
>SKZY01000146.1 GCA_007127095.1 Planctomycetaceae bacterium | reverse complement strand
GGCGTGACGGACCGGGGCTGCAAGCCCAACTCGGATCGCCGAAACACCTCTGCACCGACAAGGCCGGTAACGTCTACATCGCCGATGACATGAATGCCGCGATCCGCCGCTACGACCCGCAAACGAAGACGCTGACCACCTTGCTCGGCCGAGGCATCGGCGACCCGAGGATCCGGCTGAAAAACCCGCACGGCGTCCGCGTGCAAGGAGACTCACTGCTCGTCGTCGAACCCGGCAACCACCGCGTGATGCGGCTCCCGGACGTCATCCCAGCCTCCCGCCGATAGCGGTAGCGGTAGCCTATCCAGGGGGCTGAGAGGGTGATTTCGGGAAAGTGGTGAGGTCACGGTCTGCGCCGCCCGGGATTACCTCCCCTCGCTTATGCTCGACCCTCCCGGAGGGGGGGGGGATTCTCTCGGTTACCCGAGACGGAGCGTGAGCACGGAAAGCGGGTGTTGTTTTGCGTCTTGCGGAGGTGCCGATGCCTTCAGCCGCGTCATGGTTCGGGGCGTCGGTCGGAGAGCTCGCGGAGGGTTGTCCGCAGTGCGGCGACTTGGTCGGCGTACTCGGGGGAGGCGGCTAGGTTGGTCGCTTCGCCGGGGTCGGTTTCGTGGTCGTACAACTCGACGCCTTCGCTGCCTTGGGGGCCCCATTCGGTATAACGCCAACGCTGGGTTCGGAGGCTGTAGCCGAACACGTTTCGGCCGCGGCGGACTTGAGTGAACGCCGGGCGGTCCCAATCCGAGTCGGGGTCGGCCAGCAGCGGGCGGAGGCTCGTTCCGGCGAGGTCGTTGGGCGGGGTCAAACCGCACAGGTCGGCGAGGGTCGGATAGATATCGACGAACTCGACCGGCCGGGAACAGTTGTCGCCGACGGCCTTACTGCCGTCGGTCATTCCGGGGGCACGAATGATCAGCGGCGCTCGGGCGACACGCTCGAAATTCGATTGTTTCTTCCACAATCCTTTCTCGCCGAGGAAATAGCCGTGGTCGCTCCACAGCACGACGATCGTGTTCTCGGCTAATCCGAGTCGGTCGAGTGAGTCGAGTAGGCGGCCGACTTGGGCGTCGACGAAGCTGACGGTCGCATAATAAGCTTGCTTGCCACGTCGGGCTTCGTCGCGGGTAACGCCGAACCAGGGCCACGGCTTGGTCGACGCCAGAGCGATCGGCGGGACGTCGGCGAAGTCGTCGCGAGCGACTTCGGGCATTGAGATCGTGTCGAGCGGATAGAGATCAAAGTACTTCTTCGGGGCGACGTAGGGGGAATGGGGTCGGAAGAAGCCGGCGGCGAGGAAAAAGGGTCGGTCGCGGTTGGCTTCCATCAGCGAGATGATGCTGGTGGTGACCAGCCCGTCGGTCTGTTCCTCGTCGGTCCCTTCGGCGGCGAGCCAACTGATCGAACTGCCGAGCCCGCGTCGTGCGGTGGCGTTGGTAATCAGGTGTTCTTCGGCTTTGTCGCGTCCGGAAGGATTGACGACCAGGTCCCACGACGGCGGATCATCGAGACCGTTGGTGCCGATATCGCCCGGGTTACCGTAGTGATAGATCTTTCCGGCGCGGGCGACGAAGTAATCGTGTTGGCGAAACAGTTGTGGGAGCGTGATCACATCAGGGACATGTTCGCGAAAGTGCGTACTCAGGTCGTAGACACGGATCGTGTCGGGGCGCAGGCCGGTCAGCATGCTTGAGCGGCTTTGGCTGCACTGCGGGTATTGGCAGTAGGCCCGTTCGAACACGACCGCTTGGCGAGCAAGTCGGTCGAGGTGGGGCGTATGGACGTCGGGATTACCGAAACAGCCGAGGTCGTGATTCAGGTCGTCGGTCGAAATGAAGAGCACATTCGGCGGCCGGTCAGCCGAGACGTCGGACGGCACAGCGTTCTGCTCGCTCGGAGCATGCTCGGCGTCTTGGGCGGGAGCGAGCGGGGCGGAAAAGGCGAGGACATAGACGGACGCAAAGGCGGCAAAAGACAAGATTCGCCGTGACGAGACGCAGGACCGGACAACCATGAATCGACCTCCACAGACGGTATCGGGACCACGCGATTCTAACCGCTGGCAACATCCCGCACTTCGCACAGCTAGTCTCTGCCCGAAAACCGCTCACAGCTCGTCCGGGCTATCAACCGCAGGGCGATAAGCCCCGGTTTTCGGGAAACTGGCCCGCCGGAAACCGCGGCTAACGTCTTTCGGCGAATGTTTTTCGGATAAAGCCCAGGGCAACGTCGCCGCTGCGACTGCTGATGGAATCCGCGTCTGGCGTTTCAATCGAAAACAGCCAACGCGTTGGCGTATTGCTTGGCGGTCGGGGGCGCTTAGGATGGATGGTTTACTACCGCTTCTCTCGGCGAATCGCCAAATGGGTGTTTAGATGGCTTTTCCGTTTGATTATCGCGGCGCGTTCATGGCCATCTTGTTCGGCTCGTTGACCGGCGTTGTCTTTGCACCGGCCAGCGAAACCGACGGGGGCGAGCGCGAGCCGGCGCCCACATCGCGGACATCGCCCGCAGCGCCGATCGACTTTGCTCGCGACGTCCAGCCGATTCTGCGAAACCATTGTTACGAATGCCACGCCGGGACCACGGAAGAGGGCGGTTTGAACCTGGGCATCAAGGGTCGCGCGTTCGAGAAAACGGGCAGCGATACGGCGATCGTCCCGGGACACAGCGACGCGAGCCTGCTGATCCGATTGGTCTCCGGGGCGGATCCGCTGCGGTTGATGCCTCCGGAAGGCAACGTCCCGTTGACCGACGAGCAGGTGGATCTGCTGCGGGCTTGGATCGACCAAGGGGCGCCCTGGCCCGATGCAGCGGACGTCGTCAATCCGAAACTGGATCAAGCCAGAACGCACTGGGCCTTTCAGCGACTCACCAAGGTGGAGCCACCGTCGTCAGCACCGCATGACGGCTGGTCCGACGGTTGGTCCAAGGGGCCGATCGACCGGTTTGTGCTGGCTCGATTGAAGGCTGCGGGGCTCCGGCCGGCAGAACCGGCCGGCGCACAGACACTGGTGCGGCGAATCTATTTTGACGTCATCGGATTGCCGCCTACGCCAGAACAGACGAATCGATTCATTGCGGCGCATGCGACAGATTCCGCCGTGGCCATCCGAGATCTGGTCGACCAGTTGCTCGAATCGCCCCACTATGGCGAACGCTGGGGCAGGCACTGGATGGATGTGGCTCGCTATGCCGACAGCGATGGCCAGGAAGCCGACCAGGACCGCCCGCACGCGCACGTTTATCGCGATTTCGTGATTCAGGCGTTCAACGACAACCTGCCGTACGACCAGTTCGTCCGTTGGCAGATCGCGGGCGATGAGTACGAACCGGAGAATGATGCCGCGGTTTCCGCGACCGGTTTTCTGGCTGCCGGTCCCGCTTTCAAGTTGCCCGAGTCATTCCTGGAAAGTGAACGATTGCGGAATCGTTACAACGAGCTGGACGACGTGATCTCGACGCTGGGCTCCGGTTTCTTGGGGATTACCGTCGCGTGTGCTCGATGTCATGACCACAAGTACGACGCATTTTCGGCGAAAGAGTACTACCAACTCTTGGGTGTCTTTCACAGCGGTGACCGCGTCGAAGCCGAACTGCCCAGCGGGAAAAAGGGGTTCTTCTTCCGAGACTTTGACGACCAGCGGAGAACCACCTGGTTGTTTCGCCGTAGCGATTTTTACGATCGAGAAATCGAAGTCGGCATCGGTTTTCCCGCAATGCTATCAACCGGTGCGGACGCTGAAGATTATTGGCAGCGTGCCAAAGAGTCATACTCCGAAAGCGGCGATGTGACCAGCACGTTACAACGTCGTGCCCTGGCGGATTGGATCACCAACACCGAACGGGGAGGCGGCGCGTTGCTGGCCCGCGTTTTCGTCAACCGGGTTTGGCACCATCACTTCGGTAAGGGGATCGTCCGCACGACCAGCGATTTTGGCGTTCGCGGCGATTCGCCATCGCATCCTCAATTGATCGAGTATCTGGCGAACCGGTTCGTACAGCAAGGCTGGGATATCAAATCGCTGCACCGGGCGATCCTGACCAGCGCCGTTTGGCAGCAGGCCAGCACTCTCGATGCCATCGACGAGCGGGGCGCGGAGATCGACCCGGCGAATGACTTGCTTTGGCGGATGGAGCCGCTGCGACTGGAGGCAGAGGCGATCCGCGATGCCATGCTGGCGGTCAGCGAATCATTAAACACTCAAATCGGTGGCCCCGGGTTCAAGCCGTATATCGCGCCGGAAGCCCAACTGGCCAGGAACATTAAAGGCGGCGGCTACCCCGCGGACGCGAAAGACGACGACAGCACCCGGCGGCGCAGCGTTTATATGTTCCACAAGCGTCTGATTCCCTACCCGATGTTCCAGGCTTTCGATCGCCCCGACCTGATGACCAGTTGTGATCGGCGACAAAACACCACCGTGGCGCCGCAAGCGATGGTAATCTTGAACGATCGATTTGTCCGTGCGGTGGCAAGCGATTTTGCGAATCGGATGTTGCAACAGCGGAGCGCTCCAGCGGTTTCAGAAGCTGTGGATTTGCGGCCGATCATCGAACAGGCTTTCGAAACCTGTTTCGCCCGTTTGCCGACCGACAGTGAGGTGGCAGCCTCCCTTCGGTTTATCGAAGCCCAGGCGACCGCGCGGAGCGAGCGTCAGGAAGAAGAGCCACTGAGCGAGGCGCTGACCGACTACTGTCAATCGCTGTTCGGGCTGAATGAGTTCATTTACGTCGACTGAGTTCACTGGTATGCCAAACAAAAAATCCCCTCTGTTTCCCTGCGGTCGCGTCGCTAACTTACTCAGTCGCCGTGAGTGGCTGTGTCGAGCCGGTGCTGGGGCGGGGATGATCGGCTTGGCCAATCTGATGGCGGACCAGGGTCTGCTGGCCGCACAAACGGAAACCGCATCCGAGCCCGTCACGTCGCTGCTGCCTCGCCCAGGTCACTTTCCCGCCAAGGCCAAATCGGTTATCTGGCTGTTTATGGAAGGCGCCCCCAGTGCGGTCGATATGTTCGACCCCAAGCCCGAGCTGGATAAACGCGACGGCGCCACCACGGACATCCAGGCGTTCTTTGGCAACCCCGGACCATTGATGAAGTCGCCATTTTCGTTCCAACAGTACGGCGAAAGTGGGCAGTGGGTGTGCGACAAATATTCGAATGTCGCTCGGCATGTCGACAAAATGGCCTTCATTAAGTCGTGCCACAGCGAATCGAACGACCATGTACCGGCGATCTACCAAATCAACAGCGGATTGCCTCGCCCAGGATTTCCCACCGCCGGAGCCTGGGTGACTTATGGTTTGGGCAGCGAGAATCAGAATCTGCCAGGCTATATTGTGCTGGGAAACACCCAAGGGGCTAAAGGCGGGCCGCATAACTGGGGAGCCGGTTTCTTGCCGTCGACATTCCAAGGGACCCTGTTCCGATCCCAGGGCACCCCCGTTCTGAATCTCAACCGGCAACCGAAAGTTTCCTGGGAGGACCAGCGGGCCCAACTCGATCTGATGGCCGAGCTGAACGACGAGCACCTGCGGCGTCATACGCGCGATGTGGAATTCGCCGACCGCATGCAATCCTTTGAGTTGGCGTTTCGAATGCAGAAGGAAGCAACCGAAGTCGTCGACCTTTCGCTGGAGACACAGGCAACTCACGCGTTGTACGGGATCGACAACCCGGCTTCGCAATCGTTCGGTTCCAAGTGCTTGATGGCTAGAAGGTTGGTCGAGAGCGGCGTGCGGTTTGTGCAGGTCTACAGTGACGGCGAGTGGGACGCGCACAGCGACCTGGAGGCCAACCACACGCACCATTGCAAGGCCACGGACGTTCCTGTGGCGGGGCTGTTGACCGATCTGCAAGCGCGGGGCCTTCTCGACTCGACGCTCGTGATTTGGGGTGGAGAGTTTGGCCGGATGCCGATCTCCCAGAACGGAAAGGGACGCGACCACAACCCGAAAGGGTTCATGCAGTGGATGGCCGGCGCCGGCATTCAGGGGGGCGTCAGTTACGGTGAGACAGATGAGATCGGTTACGAGGCCGTCGTGAACCCCGTCAGCGTGAACGATCTGCACGCAACCATTTTGCACCTCTTAGGCCTCGAACACGAGCGACTGACGTACTTCCACAACGGCCGCAGTTATCGATTGACCGACGTGGCCGGTAAAGTGATCAAGGAAATCCTGGCCTAGCGCTCGCTTCGAGACGATCCACCGTCCTTCGCAGAGCACAGTTCGTCATGCGATTCGGTTGCAGAGTTCCACGACCATCGGTTTGGATTGTCGGTATGAGACGATTCTTACATCGAGTCCGTGCGAATTTGTCTTCAAGAATGCTCTTTCGATTGCGTTCAAGATCCAAGCGTCATCATTGCCAAATACGCCGCCGCCGAGCAGTGTGAGGTAAACGATGTGAACGCCGGACCGTGACACGTTGATGACGGCAGACAATAGCGTCGCTTCGTAAGCGGCTTCATCGAGACAAATGATCTGATCGCCTTCGACGGCAAGTTCTCTGCGAACCTGCTGCGGCGATTCTTCCTCGATTCCGGTAAGCTTTGAAAACCAATTCATGCATTTTCCCCTTCGTCTTGCCGACCGTTTTCGATTGGAGATTTCGATTGAGTATCCCTCTCACGTTCACCAACCCATCGAAGCCGACACCGTGTAGCCGCACCTATTGGGTGATTGACGATCTGTTGCTTGCAGGTGCCTATCCGGGTCGCCCGACAACGTGCTGACTTTGCTGACGCAGTTGCGGCAAGCGGACGTGGAGCGAGCCAACTGGAGGGCACCGGAAAACGAATCGCAAGAACGTTTTGTTCTGTCTTGGACCAAGAAGCAAAACAGCTAGCCATGCCTCGCCGCCTGAACATACGGTTCGTTTGCAGCAAAAACCGATAGCGGAGTCCGACGGCGAAGGCGATTTATCGGCGGGGCGAGCGGCTGCCCGTTCGGTCGGGGAGCACGGCGAAGGCGGCGCCACCTCGGCAAGTTGATGAGTTCTACGCCGGGTCGGGGAGTACCATTGCCGTTCGGTCGTCGACTCGGTGCAGACGGGTGGTCTCGACCGTGGCACCATCGCCGGTTTTTAGCGAGACCAACCAATACGGATCGTCGGGCACGTTGGCGGCAACCATCGCTCGCAGAATTTCCAGGTCATGCACGCCGTTCTCGCTGTACATCTTCGCGTAGAACTCTTTCTCGCGACGGATGCGTTCGTTGTCGAAGAAAACCGCCGAACACTTCGTGCCGGGTGCGACGTTGCCGACGTGTTCGATGACGATCATGATCGCCGCCTTTTGGTCCAACTCTCTCTTTGTCAATTCTTGCCCCCCGTTTTGAAGTAGGTTTTGAAGATGATTGGGTGCCGATCGGGGGCAAGCAATCTCGATGAACCTGAAGTTCGTGATCGTTGGCGGTTGGGCCGATAACCGGTATATCGAACCGCGGGCGACCAGTAACATCGACCTCTTTGACAAATCGGTAGAGTCGGCAGCGATCGTCAGGTAGGCTGAGGTTTTTCCGTCAACTCCCTCGAATCCGCAGCCGCCCTCCGCGAGACGGCGAGGTCGGCGGGCGAGATGGCGAGGTCCGCCGAAAGGAGCCGTTGAAGCGATGCCCGAGTCATGTCCTCTGGTCGAACGCCACTGTCGCCCGTGCGAAGGCGGGGTCGAAAAACTCGACCCGTCGGCCGCTGAAAAGCTGTTGGCCGAAGTGCCCGATTGGGAACTCGATGCACCGGCCGGCATCATTCGGCGAAAGTACAAATTCCGCGACTTTCGCTCGGCGCTGGCGTTTCTCAACAGCGTAGGCGAACTGGCCGAACAGGAGCAGCACCATCCCGACCTTCACTTGACGGGCTATCGCCACTTGAAGGTCGAACTCAAGACTCACGCGATCGACGGACTGAGCGAGAACGACTTCATTCTCGCTGCCCGGATCAACGCTCTTTCCACGGATTGACGCAGTTCAGGCGTAGATTCTGCCGTGAATTCAGTGGGTCGGTCACTGTACGAGCGATTGATCTGCGGCCAACAAAAAAACGCCCGCCTAAATCATTCCATCGCTTGCGACCGGTTCACCGAAATCGCTGAAATCGCTGCAACCGGCGATCGCAAATTCCTTGCTACCAAGGTTTTCCCGGGTGCTGGCGTTGGACGATGCTTGGACCTTCCCTGCCCAATCGCGGCGGCGTTGGGAATTCGGCTTGTCCGTCGGGCTTCGATGGTGATACTGGCCGCAGGGTATCGGTTGTTGGGGGATCTGCGTGGGGGGAACGAGTGAATTGGTTGGAAACGCCGGCGAAGGAATGCCCGACTTGCCGGGCTCGGCGCGATCGGCTGCAGGGGGTCGGTCTCGCGGCTTTGATACTTACCGCCGCCTCGTGCGGTTTGTTGACCGTGATCACCGTGCCGGCCTTGATCGTGCTGGTCATCCTTAGCAATCGCCCCTGCCAGCTTTGTCGTGACCTGGCTCGTTAGCGACCCGGCCGCACTCAACCTGACATGCTTACGGGGAGAGCAGCTTGCGGATCCCGTCGAGCAGCACTTTTTCGACCTCGGGGGCGACGTTCGTCGCGCCCGGTTGGGTTTCATATCCGCCCTGCCAGTACGCGATTTCGGTGCCGATGTAGCCGGTGCCGTAATCGCCATAGGCGGCCATGCAGACGGTCGCCTCGGGTTTCATGGCTTGCGCGGCGAGTTGGTACTCGACGAACAGTTCGCCGGGCATGTGCAGGATGTGGACGTCACCGAGTCGCAGGGCGCTCAGTTCGATCTGGTGACCCTGCTGCATCCGCAGCAGAAAGGCCAACTTGCTGGCCGCCTTCACACGTTCTCCCTCGGCGGCCTCGTCGTCTGCCAAGGTTTCGCGAAACCGATCGGCATCGAGGTGTGCTGCCGGTGGCAGGCTGACCGGCACGACTCGCCAATCGACGTCGGGCGCCGCCAGTGGTCGTTTTTCGGTCGCTTCCCAGGCGCGCCGCATCGCGTCACTCATCCGATCGGTCAACACCACCCGCATCTCGGGGGAACCGTCGTTGTACTTGCCTGCCGCGACGTTGCCTCCGGCGCCGTTGAAATGGACCAGCGTCCATCCGTCTTGGGCACGTTCTCGTTCGGCCCGGGCCAAACCGACGAACTCCGACGTCACGTCGCCTTTGCCAAAGTAGCTCTGCGGGTGCGTCGCGTAGTAGCTGAGGCTGACGATCGGCTGTTCGTCGTCATAAAAGGTGACCATCCGCAGCCACGGATCGATCACGCCTTCGGGGGCTGCTAAGGCTTCTTCGACGCGGGTCGCACTGACTTCGTAGCCGTTGCTGCGAGCTTCGCGGACTAACCGCGACAGGATCGGTTCGGGTATCCGGTAGGAGCTCGAGCGGGCGATCGCGACTTTTCCGTCGGGTCCGAGGATCCGACGGTTCGACGCGACTTTCTCGACCTTGGCTTGCCCGACTCCCAAATGCGTCACCGGCCGAGCGTCGGCCAACGATTCGCTGACGGCGGTGGCGACATTCGCGATCGTCTGACGTTGGAACGGGAGGTCGTAGCGACGGCCGCCGAGTCCGTGGGCCGCCAACAATTCCTCGGTCGAGAAATCGCACCGCACGCCGTCGTGTTGATGCAAGGCGTGAACCGCCACCCGTTCCGCCGTCGTCCCGGCCGCAGCCGCCAACCGGGCACGCCAGATATCGTGACCGCCGTTGGCGATGCCGATCCAATCGACCGCGCACAACACGATCGGATCGCCGGCACCGAGCAACACGATCCCGCGAGCCGTCAACGGGTCTTCGATCTTTCTCGCGTCGGCATAGGCGACCGGGCTGCCGAGCGGCGGTGTGGCATCGGCGCGGAAAACCGCTACGCGAAGTGGGGATGCTTCCGCTGCCATGACCGACCGCGCGGGTGCGATGAGCAGTGCCAGCAGCACCGCCAGGCAGCATACCGAGCGGACGACCGCGACCGCCGGTCGCAAATTCGGACCAGACGGCTGCGTCATCACGGTGGTCATCATCATTTCTCCTGGGTAGTCGCTGGGTGTGCGCGAACGAGGAATCATCGTAGGCGTGGCGCCGACGCGCCGCAACGTTTGCGAGGCTATCGTGATCTGGCAAATGCCGCGAGAACGAATGCAGCCTGTTTGACAGCACGGACAAAAATCCGAACGCCGGGTGATGACGCCGATCGAGCTACCACGCAGCCAATACGATGAACGATGGCAATGGCGATCGCTGCCAAGATTCGTCAGACTGGGTCCGCTTACCAAGACCGTGTCCCGCTTTCGGCTCGCCCCGCCCGTTTCCGTCG
>SKZY01000184.1 GCA_007127095.1 Planctomycetaceae bacterium | reverse complement strand
TTGCCGAGCGGTTGAGCTTTTCGCTGCAGCGTACGGAACCGGTCTTGGAATAGGTACGGGTTCTGCGGGGCGAACACGATCAACCCACGCTGGCATAACTCCGCCGCAAAGTCGTGGTAGGCGCGATGATCGCCCTGAAAGGTGTCGACCGGTCGGCCTTCGAGCCCGTGCTGACAAACCACGACCGGTCGCCGCTCACCCGGTTTGAGATCCTTCGGCACCAACAGCACGCCGTAAGCGAAGACATCGGGAAAGACGTCCAACATGACCTCATGTCCCGTCCAGCTATCGGTCTCCCAAGTCTGCCGCGACCGCGGGTTGGGCGGCAATAAAGGCTGCTCAAATCGCCCGATCACGTCATCACGAAACCGCTCACGATACGCTTCGACCGTGTTGCCGAATGCATCCAAGGACGATGTATCGAGCTGCGACAGGTAACGCTGGCGGACGAAATGGCTTTCACCCAATAACGCCTGATTGTGACGATCGATCTGCTGGAGCTGCCGACGTCGACGCGTGGATGTGTCCTCCAAGGTCGCCTCCACGCCATCGCGATAGGTTGGCAGCAAATCACGATGGTCAGCGATCTCGATCGGGCCTCCGTCGACGTCCTGCAGCAGTTCGGCCAGTGCCGCCGTCGAGCCGAAACCGCCATCCGCTGGGTGAACCACGCGGTATCCGTCGGCTAACGTAGCTAAGGCGTCGTCACCGAATCTCGCCCGGACGTCGTCGATGACGCTCTGGGCGGCTTCCGGCGACGGTGATCCGAGTTCGGCCGGGGCACCTCCCTCACCGGAGAACTCCCGCGTCGGCAGCACGGATGTTTCGACAACCAATCGCCGACCGGCGAACAACAACGCCAACTCGGCGGCGTCGAAGTGTTTCAGCAGTCCAAAAAAGTTGCGGTCCAATGGCTCTTGCCAACTCGCGTCGCGAGGCCCCAAAAATCCGCTGACACAGGTCGCCGCGATGCGGGTATCGAGCGCCCCGGCGAAACAGGCCAACATCCCGCCTTCGCCGTAACCGAACAGACGCGGCGGGCGCCCCCGGACATCGAGTTCGCTGGCGTCCGATTCGAGCCAATCGACCAGAGCCAAGACCGACTGGATCTCATAACCGGCCAGGGTCCGGCCAAACATGAAGGAAGCTCGGTGGAGATATTCGCGGTCGGTCAGGTTCGCCCGTCCGCGACGCTGCTCTCTTTGCCGGCTGACCAAGTCGGGGACGATCACGCGACAGCCCGATTCGGCCAAGCGGCGAGCGACCTGCGACGCCGGTTCGATCCCCGCAGCGAGCCCGCAGACCTGTTCAGCGGTTTGATCGGCATCGGTCAAGACGATCACGTTGGCGATCAAGGAATCGCCAGCGGGACCCGCATTACGGGGAACCAGCATCAAGCCTTCGCCGAAGAGCGATGGTAATCCGTCGAGCTGTTCCGCCGGATCGCCCAATACCGGCCACCGGATCCGATAGACGTCGAAGTGTTCGCTGCTGGCGATCACGGCGGATCCGCCAACGAGATGCTGATAATTCGGCGCTGTTGTCGGCAATCGCGGATCGACGACACCGAGGCTCTCGGCCAGCCGCGCCCGGTGTGGCTCGAGCGACCGCTGAAACGCGGCAGGAGACGTGTGGTCGAGTCGCCAGTTGGCGCGGCGAGCTGCGGCCGCCGCATCGATTTCGGCGAGCAAGAACCGGTCGATGCCGGAGACCATCTGCGAAGCGATATCGCCCTGTACGGACAGCGGCGTCGTCCCAACCGGCGTGACCTCTTCGGCCTGTACGGTCATGCAACTGGCGATGGCGAACCACGGCAGCAAAATCATCGTTCGCCACGACGCTCCAACGCAATGGCGAACTCGATCAGTCGCAGCAGGAGCGGCGGCAACCGGACGCGACGTGGCGGGACTGCGATTCGAGCAGCGGTTTCGCATGACGACTTTTCGGTGGGATGCTTCGGGCAGAGGTGATTCGACCAGTATCGATCGGGGGCTGGTAGGTCGCAAGTTTCATAAATGATCGGCCGCAGGGCTGCGCTGTTGTGTTGGGATGGGGGATTTCAACGCCATGGCGCGAGCCATGTGGCCTCGTTGGGGGCAGGCGATGTCGTACGGGCCGCACGGCTGCGCCGTGGCGTTGGGAGGGAGGCCGCACGGCTTACGCCGTGGCGTTGGGATGAGGGGATTTTAACGCCATGGCGCGAGCCATGTGGCCTCGTTGGAGCAGGCGATGGCGTACAGGCCGCACGGCTTACGCTGGGCTGTCAAGAATTCGGGATTGACGTGATGAATCACGCGTTGCCGATCGCGATGTTTTTGTTCCGCCTTCAGCAACGCAAGGAGCGACCGTCTCTTCTCCGGCTCCCCTCGCCCACTCGGTGATAGAGGGGTTTTCGGTTAGTGCAAATGAGGGGGCGATGATGACTCAACCGAATCGTGACAGTGAACGCGAACGTACTCGGTTCGCTCGTGACCACTGACGGCTAGCCAATCAACGGCTTTCGGGTAACACAGGGCCAGTGCGTTGACAATTTTTTGTCCCAAATCTGAGAGTGGGATCATCACGTCAACGGCAGTTGCCGTAGCCGAAGAGCATGGATCGTTCGGCAGCCTTGGATGCTGCGTTGGTCACAGCCCGGAGGGCGATACATCTCTGCCGGGGCCGTAAGGCCCCGGACG
>SKZY01000297.1 GCA_007127095.1 Planctomycetaceae bacterium | reverse complement strand
GCTCCGCCGCGGCTGACAACGTCGCCCTCGTAAATCCGTGTTTGGTCGCGTCGCCGCTGATGTTGACCTCCAACAGCACCCGGACTCGGGCCTGTTCTTCGCTGGCGACGGTATCGAGGTAGCGGAGCAGTTTCAGGCTGTCGACCGAATGGATCGTATCGACGACAGGGAGCAGTCGACGTGCCTTGTTGCGTTGCAGCGGGCCGATCAGGTGCCAGCGGACGGCGGTGTCGGATAGCTGTTCCGCCGACTTGGCCAGCAGTTGTTGGGGACGAGCTTCGCCGAGATCACGGCAGCCGGCCGCGATCAGAGCGGCGGTCGTTTCGGTATCGACGTATTTTGAAACGCCGATGATCCGTACCTCGTCGCTGCTTCGACCGGCCGCGGTAGCGGCGGCGGCGACCGCGGCAACCGCCTGCCGCCAATTGTCCGCCACACGCGTCCGCGAGGTCTCGCTCAGCATCCCACCGCCCTTTGCCCTACGAACTCGTGCCCTACGAACTCGTGCCTTACGAACTCGTCGGGCCGACGCCCACACCAGGTCAACGCCTACGCTACGGCTTGATCTCAAAAATCGCTTCGATCTCGACCGCGATCGCCCCGGGCAGGGCATTGGTTCCGATCGCACTTCGCGCAGCCACTCCGGCATCTTCGCCAAAGATGTCACGGAATAATTCGCTGCAACCGTTGATCACGGCCGGTTGCTGACCGAAATCGTCGGTCGACCGTACCAAACCGAGCAATTTGACCACGCGGACGACCCGGTCGAGTGACCCGATCGATTGCCGCAACGTCGCCAGCAGGCCGAGGCCGGTCAACCGTGCGGCGTCATAGCCAGCGGCGACGTCGAGGTCGGCTCCGAGTCTGCCGGTGACGAGCGTCTTGTCGGCCCGCAACGGACCATGCCCGGAAACGTAGGCCAAGTTGCCGGTGATCACACAGGGTTGATAAACGCCACCGGGCTTCGGAGGCGTCGGGAGTTCCAAACCGAGTTTTTGGAGACGTGCTTCAGCGGACATCGATCGATCAACCTGTTGTCAGAGTAAGTGGGTGAGTGACGGTAGCTCGCCGATCCACCCGGCGGACCGGTGCCCCCGGCCGGCTCACGATCAGCGATAAACCTCTGCCGGATCAACGAGTCTGGACTCTTCGATCGCGATCGACAAGTCGGGGTTGACGGTCCGAAAAAAGCAACTGGCGTACCCCTCGTGACACGCCGCCCCGATCTGTTCGACCTGCAGCAAGATACAGTCGGCATCGCAATCGACTTGTGCCTTGACGACCCGTTGGCGATGGCCACTCGTTTCACCCTTCCGCCACAACCGCCTCCGACTGCGGCTGAAATAGCAGGCCTGACCGGTTCGAAGCGTCTCCCCCCACGCCTCCGGGTTCATCCAAGCCATCATCAGCACCCTCCCGCTGGCGTGATCCTGGGCGATCACGGGCAATAAGCCGTCAACGCCGGCGGCAAAGTCGGGCAGTTCGACAGATTCGGTCGCTGGCATCGTATCGCTCTCCGCTACAGGAATATTTCAGAGAAACCGGCGATTGTAGATCGGCCCCGCCGGATGGTGAAAGCCGGTCCGTCTAACCGGACCGATCGGCAGTGCCACGATCACTGACGGCAAGTTCGATACGGCCACGTCGGGGCAGGGGACCATTGGCGGCTCTCATACGGTGATCATCAGCGGCTTTGACGGGAACGCTCGCCCTGAAGACGAGCTTCCGTTCGGAATGCCGCTGTTCTCCGAGTTCAAGACCGAAGGCGATTTTCCTAAATCGGCCCACGAAGTCGATTTCCAGGTGACCAAGTAATCAGGGGGCGACCGACAACCAGATTTGTCGGGTGGAGAAACCGCCGGTGAGGTCGTATTCGGCGACCCATTGCGGACGGGTTTCGACGTCGCTCTCGGTTGCCGAAGTCGACGGGGTAGCCTCGATCCGGATTTCACCTTGGTGCAGCAGCGGTGCTTCGGCGGTCGCATCGACAACCTCCAGCTTCAGCTTCACCTCTTTCGCCGTGTCCCCTTTGGTCTCGGACGTCACCGGTTCACAGCGAATCCCCTCGGGCAGTCCGGTAACGGTGATGCTGAGTTCTTCATTAAAGCCGTCGCGTCGTTCGATATTGACGGGGATTTCAACGGCGGCGGCGGGTGTCAGGCGAAATCGGTCGGCGGCGATCGTTAGCCGTACCGTCGGTTGCACCTCGGCGATCGCAACGCTGAACGCGTGCCCTCGGCCATGACCGCCGACCAAGTCGGTCAGTTGGATCTCCACCACGGCTTCGCTCGGCGGCGGATCACCAGCCGCGGCGAACGTGAAATCGGCCATAGCGTCGCGGTCGCTCCGTGACGCGTCGTCGTTGCGGGCCAGCTGCTTACCGGTCGCAGGGTCGATCACGGTGATCACCGAGTCGACCAACAGGTCGCTCGATCTCGATGCGACCCGACAACGGTATTTCGCACTGGGGCGAACCGCGACATGCATCCGATGAAGCTCAGCCGCGTTGTCGAAATGCCCCGAAACGACCGCCGGCAACGAGTTGATCTCGGTCGTCTCGCCACTCGCATCAAACCATTTCACACCTGACAACTCGACCGGTCGCAGGGCGTGCCAGCCGAGCGCCTCGGGGGCCGTAACTAACGGCGGCGAAATCGAAGTGGCTGAGACGATCGTGGGATCGGCGATTTCGTCAAGCCGATTGCCGAACAGCGTCACCGGCGGGATCACTGCCGAATCGCTCAGCAGCGGCAGCGAGTAATCGACCCACGCCTCGGTGGTGACGTGGATCCGGTAGACGAACGAGGCGGCCCCTGAGTAGCCGATGGTGCTGTTGGGAGTTTCCGGAAACGCGAACAGGCGGAGTACGTAGCGGGCATCGGCGGGGCACGGATAAACGATTTGGGGATCGAGTCCGCGAGAGTCATCGGATTGAGCTAAGACGTTACCGTCCTGGTCAACGAGTTGCAGGACTGCGTCCATCGGCGATCGCAGGGTGCGGTTAGCCATCACGCTGGCGACCAGCGTTTGCCCCGCGTTGACGTCGACGGCAAAACAGTCAACATCGTTCGCCTTATCGAGCTTACCGACGAGGCTGGCGGGCAATCCCGCCACCGTCGCCGAGGCGGGATCGTTATTCGGTTCGACTTCTGAAGTCACGTCAACCGGATCGACCAGCAGTGGCAACAGCGGTGAAGCCGATTCGTCGTCGTAAAGTCTCAGCCAGGCGATTCCTGATACCGGTTCTCCGTCGACGGTGACTTTCAACCGACCCGATTCTTCGTCGGCGACCACGCTGACATCGTCTCGATCACACCAGACCTTGACCGGCCAGTTCGGAAACTTTCCTTCGACGTTGACCACCGATTCGCTCCCAACCGAAATCGCCGGGGGAAACAATCGTTCGGCGGCGATTTCCGCGGCGCCGAGTTGTCCGGTCGAGATAGCTAGGGAGACGCCGATGACGGTCGCAACGGAAAAGCGGTTGGAGGCCCGCATTTGGGTTCGGGTTTGGAAAGTCGGTATCATCTTCGCTCGGCGGGTGGGTAGGAGAGCAGGGTAGGGCGGGGCGGGGCATCATCGGTGGGAGAGGCTCAGATCACCGGTCGGACGAAATGACCTCACCGCCCGCAGAATCAGTTTAATCGATTCGCTCGGGTTGCAGGCGTTTTTCGACTTCACGGCTAGGATTAACGATCCGCGTGAAAGCCACCTCACATCCTTACCGCGGCTGATCGCTAGAGCATATCGATCGGATCGATATCGACGACGAATTGGATGTCGTCTTTCGGCGGCGGATGGAAATCGGCCGTGGCGTCGCGTACGACCTGCCCGAGCAGACGGTTGTCGGTCGATTGCAGCAGGATGTGGAAGCGATACTTTCCCCGCAACCTACCGATCGGTGGTGGGGCAGGGCCGAGAATGCGGACCTCACCGCCGCGAGCCTGCTGGGCCGCCTTTAAACGATCACGAAGTGTATCGGCAAACGCCTCGGTCAATTTTTCCGACTCGCCACGAATGATGATTCGGGCTACGCTGCCGACCGGCGGGTAGTTGAACTTGCGCCGCTGGGTCATTTCGGTCTCGGCGAAGGCATCGTAATCGTGGTGTGAGGCGGCGATGATCGCGGGATGGTCGGGCGAAAAGGTTTGCACGATTACCTGGCCACCACGGTCACCGCGTCCGGTACGACCGGCGACCTGGGTGACCAGTTGAAAGGTCCGTTCAGAAGCGCGAAAGTCGGGGAAGTGCAGGGCACTATCGGCGTTGATGACGCCGACCAACAAGACGTTGGGAAAGTCGAGCCCCTTGGCAATCATCTGGGTGCCGAGCAGGATTCGGGTTTGCCCACTTCGAAACGCCGATAGCACACGGTGATGACTGCCGGGTCGGCGCATCGTGTCGCTGTCCATGCGGGCGAGTTCGACCCCAGGGAATCTCGCTTGCACTTCGGCCTCCAATTTTTGGGTCCCGAGCCCGGCGTATCGGATCCCGGCGAAGCGACATTCGGGGCAATCGGGCGGGGTGATGATCGTAAAATCACAATAATGGCAAACGGCCTTGCCGCCTTCGCGATGGTGGGTCAGCGGCAGGTCGCAGTCGGGGCAAGTAACGACATGTCCGCATGCCGGGCACTGAATCTGAGTAGCGAATCCACGGCGATTGAGCAACAGGATCACCTGTCCATCCCCGACCAACGTCTTGGCTATCGCCTCGACCAATGGCCGACTGAGCGCCCCACGGCCACGTTGTTCGCGATCGCGAAGATCGACCAACTTGACGTCGGGGAGTGGTCGATCGGCGATCCGTTTGTCCATCCGGATCAGTTCGGCATGTCCGGTCTGAGTCGCCTGAAAACTTTCGAGACTCGGGGTCGCCGAACCGAGCAGCAGCGGGATCGACAACAGTCCGGCGCGGCGATGGGCGACGCGGCGGGCGTGATAACGCGGTTGCGTATCCTGCTTGAAGGAGGCGTCGTGTTCCTCGTCGATGACGATCAGCCCTAACCGTGGCAGCGGGGCGAAGACGGCGCTGCGGGGGCCGATCACGACCTGCACATCGCCCGAGCGGATTCGCTGCCATTGGTGATGCCGCTCCGTCGGCGACATCTGGCTGTGCAAGACCGCGACGCCGCGGAAACGGCTTTGAAAGCGGGCGAGTGTCTGAGGAGTCAGGCTGATCTCGGGGACGAGCACGATCGCGCCACGGCCGAACCGGACGACGTGTTCGATCGCGCGGATGTAAACCTCGGTCTTGCCGCTACCGGTGACACCGTGCAGCAACAACGTCGTCGGTTTGGCCGAATCGATCGCCGCGATCACTCGGGTCAGCGCGTGGTCTTGCTCCGCTGACAAGCGGGCAGTGCGGTCGAGCAACACCCCCGCAGCACCATCGACCTGGGCGTTGGGACGGACCGCCGCCGTCATCACCCGACGTTTTTCGACTTTCAATAAACGCTTGGCAAGAAGTTCTCGAATCGGCGACTCGGTACATCCGACCGCCACGGTGATCGGCTCCAAGGCCTGAGGCTCCTTCGCGGCGATCAAGTGGCGGAGAACCGCCTGCTGCTTCGGCGGCAGGGCGGCGACGACGGCGTCGTCGAGCGCGTCCGGGGTGACACCAAAAAAACTCTGCTGCCGGGTCCCCGCAGCGGAACGCACCCCGGCGGGGATCAGCGTGTCGAACACCACACCGGGTGGGGCTTGATAGTAATGGCTGATCCACAACACCAACTGGACTAAGTGGGCGTCACAGAGCGGATCGAGATCTGCCACCGAGGCCACTTCGCGATGCTTTGACGATGCGGGTTGGTCGGGGGTCACATCGATGCACCAACCGATCATCGGTTGGCGACGATTACCGAGTGGGACATGGACGCGGGCGCCGCTGACGACCTGCGCCCTCAATCGCTCGGGGACGACGTAGTCGTACGGTCCGTGGGGCGCTTCGGCGAACACGATGCTTGCCAACGTGACTCGCCGATCGCTGGCGATTTCCCAAGGGGGCGGGGCGGTCTCGAACAACTCCGGTTGGGCCGGTCGCGGCGGTCGGTTCGGCTCGGGTGGATGCGGCAACGGCATGAGAGCGTTTGCAGGCAGCGGCGATGACGGGCAACGAAGCGCCTCGCATGGTATATCATCGGTTCGTTGCCGGACACGTAACGGGTCGCCGACACGGTCTGCCGCTCGATCGTCAACGGTGCCGTTCGCATCCCCACACCCGTTCTGCATCGCCCCATGACCATGCGATCCCACGCATTGATATGACCGAGCGAATCGCAATCTATGGGGGATCGTTCGACCCCGTCCATTACGGGCACCTCTGGGTGGCGGAGAATGCTCGGGAACAGTTGTCGCTCGACCGAGTGATTTTTGTGCCGGCGGCGATGTCGCCGCTGAAGCCGCACGGCCCCGTCGCTGGCGACACGCAGCGGTTGGCGATGCTGCGATTGGCCTTGGCGGAGGCCGCCGATTCGACCGACCTACCGTCGCTGATCGTCGACCAACGGGAGCTTCTCCGCGGCGGCACGAGTTTTACGATCGACACGGTCGAGGCGATCCGGGCCGATCATCCCGACGACGAGCTATATTTGTTGATCGGTTCAGACGCCTTCGCGGCGATCCGGTTGTGGCACCGTCCGGCTGAACTGCTCAATCAGATCGTACCGATCGTTTTTCGTCGTGGCGGCGATCCAGAGATCGATTGGAATGTACTCGACGGGATCGTGTCGGCTGCTCGCTGCGAACAGATCCGCCGAGCGAGTGTGAATCTACCGATGATTGAGCTGTCGAGCGGCGAGATCCGAGAGCGGGTCGCCGCGGGTCGCAGCATCCGGTTTCGTGTGCCGCGCGAGGTCGAGCGGTTGATCGCCACTGAATCGCTCTACCAGGCGGAAGGGTCATCGGGTTGACCGGAATCCATCCCCAAGCGGCTGCGCAGCCGCTCGAACTGTCCGACGAACTTGCGATTGCTGCTGTGAACGTGTTCGGCCTCGGTCACGAATCGGATCGACGGGTCGGGATAGACGTCGGCGGTGATCAGCCGATTTTCGAACGGTTCCAGCGGTTCACCATAAGCGATGATCATCTTGTGTTCGTCCAGTTGGACCTCTTGGCCGCGAGACGGGGCGACGACCGCGACCCCGGTACAACCGTCGTTCAGCAACAGGTCTTCGAAGTCGAGCAAGATGCTTTTGAGTACGGGAATATCGATCTGGTCTCGATAATGATCGTGGCTGCCGCCGTTACCGTGATGACTCGATTCGAGGACGACATCAACGACCGGTCCGAGCGGGTCGAGCAGATCGAGGAACACTTCCATTAAGGTCGGCCGCGTCACCGCCGCCATCACGACCGGCAACACGATTCCGCCTGTCTCGTCGGTGTATCGATCACGACGAAAGCCCTGACGGGGCACGATTTGCAGATCGTAGGAGGGGCGTACGGCATCGGTCAATTCGAAATAGCCATAGCGGGAAATCGCCAGGTGTGTTTGCAGTTCTTCCTCCGATAAGGCTTCAAAGCTGATGCCAGCCGGGCGGTGGTTTTCCACCTCGGTCGAACCGCTGCGGAAGATACGTTTAAGGAAACCCATAGAGATGAGCCGGACGGAAGCGCCGGAGAAATCAGGTGAAGCCGATGATATGGGAGCGATCCGGTCAGGCGAACTGTTCGCATGAGCCGATCGATAACAACCAACGTTAGGTCACCGATCGTGCCGAACGGGCGAAATCTGCTGGCCGGTGGCGAGTGGCAATCGATCCGCCGCCCGTACAATGGCCCCAATCGCTAGAATCGGATGATCAGCCGTGTCCGTCGTCTCGCCGAGTCCCGTTTTTGATATGAAACCGATTTTCAACCGATCGTTCGCCGCGCCGATCGGCGGCGTATGGCGGGCCCTCATTGGGACCGTCGTGATCATGATCATGGGGTGCAATCCGCCACCCCGGCCCGAACTCGGTGAGCGAAATACCACCCTCACCGCCGATGACCTGACCGACATCGATACGGTGGCGCCACTGGTCGAATCGTCCGCCACGCCGAGCGAATTTCCTGGCGTTTGGGAGACCTGGCAGGCGTATTACATGCGGGGCAAACACGTCGGTTACAGTCACGTTCGGGTCGAACCGGTGACTGCGGACCCCGAGAGCGCTGTGCGGGTCACGATGACCGACCAATTACTACTGCGGCGGGGCCCGGCGTCGATTCCGCAACGCTTCACGCAAACGAGCACCGAGAGTCGAACCGGGGAATTGCAGTCGTTCACCGCCGAGTTGCTCGTCGGCCCAGCGGCAACCCGATTCGACGGTGAAGTCACCAACGGGCGATTGACGATTACAACTCGACGCGGCGGCCAACGGTCGAACGTTTCGATCCCCTGGAAATCGGAATATCGAGGTCCGGTCGGTCTGCAACAATCGTTATTAAACCGACCGATCGCTCGTGGGGAGCAGCGACAGCTATCGGCTTTGATGCCGATCCGGTTCGCCGTCGCCAAACTGCGACTCGAATGTCAGCACGAAGCCTCGATCGCGATGCCCGATGGCAGCGTGCGCAAGGCGTTGGAGATCGACGTTTCGCTCACTCCGGACGACGGGCCGCCACTGAGTACCGTCGTCTGGGTCGACTTGCTCGGCAACGTGATCAAGACCTACACACCGTCACTCGATTTGGTCGCTTTTGATTCGACCCGTCAAGCCGCGACCGAGGGTCTGGTTGCCAGCGACGATATCTTGACCGCGACCGCCATCGAGGTTGACGGTCGCTTCGACCCCGTGGGGAAGTCCAAGCGAGTCACCTATGAAGTCCTCCCGCGTACTCGTGGTGACGAAACGAGCGATCCACCGGTCGTCGGTCCGCAGCCTGGCCAATCGGTCCAACCCTCGGACACCGGCGGGTATCGCTTGTGGGTCTCACGCGACCGAGACGAGAGCCCACCCGCCGGTTACATCGACTCGCGACTGCTGCCGACCGCGGAGGACAGCGACCCAGGTCCACTGATCGATAGCGACGATTCGTTGATCAAGCGGCTCGCGGCAGCCGCCTCACCCGCCCGCGGAGAGCCGAGCAGGGTGGCAATCGATCTGGCGAAGTCGGCCCATACGTTGATCCGCAATCGGGGATACGGCCAGGGGATCGTGCCGGCTTCGGTGGTCGTCCGCAACGCCAGCGGTGATTGTTCGGCGCACGCGATCCTGTTGACGGCGTTGCTGCGGGCTCGGGGGATTCCGGCCCGGGTCGTTGTCGGGCTGATGTCGGTACCCGATACCGATACCGAAGCGGGCGACACCGAACGGATGGCGTTTCACATGTGGGTCATCGCCCATGTTGACGACGATTGGTTGCACCTCGATTCGACACTCGCCGACGGTCTGGCTGGGGCGGATCGGATCGTCTTGGGCACGCATCATTTGGCCGACGGCAACGAGTACGACGCCGTGGCGCCGGTCGTCGGTGCGATCGGCCGAATCAAGGTTCGCATCGTTGACTCGGCTGCCGCCGCGGAGCCATCCGCTTCCCTCACCCAGTGAAGGCTGCTTGATGACGGTCAATCCGGACGAAACCGAAGTCGCCGCGGCCGTCGAATTGGCCGGTCGTCTGCTCGCACGAGCTGCACAGCTACAGACGCCTCAAGAGCGGCTCCAACAAGCCGAGCTCGACCGGATGATCGCCAATCCGGGTGACAAGGCGACGATGGTCGCTTTGACCGACCAAGCGTTTCGCACCCGCTCCCCGTGGCGAGTGGCCGACCAGTTGACGCACATCCTCGACCTCCAGGGGATCCCGCGATTCTTCAGCCCGCTCGATCAGACGCTGCTGCGTGGTTTCCAGTCGTTCGGCGGCTACCTCCCCGGCGTCGCCGTCCCGCTGGTCAAAGACAAGATGCGGCGTGAAACCGCGAATGTCATCCTGCCGGCCGAACCTGAATTGCTCGGCGAGCACCTTCGCGCCCGCAACCGCGAAGGAATTCGGATGAACGTCAACCTGCTGGGAGAAGCGATTCTCGGTGAAGCCGAAGCCGAGCGCCGGATGCAACGCTACCGGGCGGCGCTCGAAGATCCCGACATCGCCTGCATCAGCATCAAGGTTTCGACGCTCTATTCCCAGATTACACCGATCGCCTTCCGCCACTGCGTCGATGTGCTGTCGGACCGATTGTCTGAATTGCTCCAAACCGCTGCTCGCCATACCTTCCAGTCGGCCGACGGGACAAAGCGTCCGAAGTTTGTTTATCTCGATATGGAGGAGTACCGCGACATGCGGTTGACGGCGGCAGTGTTGACCGGAGTACTCGACCGATCCGGGATGGAATCGGTTCGGGCCGGGATCGCGTTGCAGGCCTATTTGCCAGACAGCTTTGCGATGCTCCAGCGATTGATCGACTGGTCGCGGGCACGGTGTGAACGTGGCGGTGAACCGCTTACCGTCCGCATCGTCAAAGGGGCCAATCTGGAGATGGAACGTGTCGAGTCGGCGATCGCCGGATTCCCCCAAGCCCCCTACGATCGCAAGCTCGATACCGATGCCAACTTCAAGCGGATGATCCGACGGCTGATCGCCCCCGACGTGGCGTCATGCGTCCGCGTCGGGATCGCTTCCCACAACCTGTTCGATATCGCCCTGGCACTCGTTTGGGCGGAAGCAGCCGGTTTGGACGATGCGATCCAGTTCGAGATGCTCGAAGGGATGGCGAATCACCAGCGGCGAGCCTTGGTCGAACGCGAGTCGCCGATGTTGCTCTACGCCCCGGCCTGCACACGTGACGACTTTCTGCACGCGATCGGCTATCTGATCCGGCGGCTGGACGAGAACACCGGCTCGGCGAACTTCCTCCGCTACGCCTATCGACTCAGCCCCGAGAGTCCCGATTGGCAGCGGCTCGCCGACGATTTTCGTCAAGCCTGTCGCCACGTCGCGACCGTTTCCTCAGCCCCTCGCCGGAATCAAGACCGTGCGACGTCCCCAATTCAACCGCCGCTGGCAGCGCATTGGTCGATGTACATCAATGAGCCTGATACCGACTGGGCACTGGCGGCTAACGTCACTTGGGCCGAAGCGTTACTGGAAACTTGGCGGACCCGCTGCGGTGACGATGCCAGCGTCGTCGCCGGCCCACCCGATGCGGCGTCGACGGCCGTATTGACGGGACGATCGTACGACCCGTCACGGCCGGGGACCATCGTCAGTCGATTCTTTGAAGCCGACGCGGCCGCCGTCGATGCCGCGGTGAAGCTCGCGAAAACCGACCCGAGTGGCTGGCGGAGGCGTGATTTTGAAGCCCGCCACGCGGTGCTTCGCGAAGCCGCGCAAGAGCTGCGAAGACGCCGTGGCGAATTGATTGGCGCCGCGGTCACCGAGGGCGGCAAGACGGTCACCGAAGCCGATCCCGAAGTCAGCGAAGCGATCGACTTTACCGAGTTCTATCCGCTGGCGGTTCGTCGGTTCTGCGATCCCGCCGACCCCAGCGGCGCCGGCGTGCGGGCGTCCGGTCGTGGCGTGGTGGTCGTGGTCAGTCCCTGGAACTTTCCGATCGCGATCCCCTGTGGCGGGATCGCGTCGGCACTGGCAGCCGGCAATACCGTGATCCTCAAGCCGTCGTCCGATACGCCGCTGGTCGCTAACCTGGTCTGTCGCTGTTTCTGGGATGCCGGAGTCCCTCGTGAATCGCTACAACTTTTACCCTGTGCCGATGTAGAGACGGCAGAGCGGTTGGTCAGCCACAGCGACGTCAATCTGGTCGTCTTAACCGGCGGCACCGAAACCGCCAAAGCGATTCTGCGAAGTCGACCAGGAATCGAACTGTTCGCCGAGACCGGTGGCAAGAACGCCACGATCGTGACGGCCTTGGCCGATCGCGACCTGGCGATCAAACATGTCGTTCAGTCGGCCTTCGGACATAGCGGGCAAAAATGCAGCGCCACCTCGCTGCTGGTGCTCGAACAAGAACTCTACGATGACCCGAGCTTCGCCGAAACGCTCGCCGATGCCGTCAGTAGCCTCCGCGTCGGCCCTGTCTGGGATCTGGCTACTCGGGTCGGGCCATTGATCCGGCCACCCAAGGGGCCGCTGCGTCAAGCGATCGATCGACTCGAACCAGGCGAATCGTGGCTGGTCGAGCCACGACCGATCGACGGGAATCCGCAGCTCCTCTCGCCGGGAGTCAAATGGGGCGTCCGCCCCGACAGTTTCACTCATCTGAACGAATTGTTCGGCCCCGTCTTGGGTGTGATGTCGTTTCAACGACTCGATGAGGCGATCGCGATCGTTAACTCGACGGGATACGGACTGACCAGCGGCCTACAAACGCTCGATGATCGCGAACAGGAACAGTGGCGTGATTCGGTGCGAGCGGGAAACCTCTACATCAACCGTGGGACGACCGGTGCGATCGTACTGCGGCAACCGTTCGGCGGCATGGGAGCGAGTGCCTTCGGCCCCGGTGTGAAGGCCGGCGGCCCCCACTACGTCGTCCCGTTGTTGAACATCACCGAAGAACCCGAGGTGTTCGCGGACGAATCACCGTTTACCGATTCACCCCCTATCGAACCGCTGGAAGAGTTGCTCGGTGCCTGCGAGCAATTGACCGAACAAGGAAAGTTAAGCGAAACCGAACACCAGCGGATCCGGTTCGCGATAGCGTCGATCGCGAATGCGGCCGACGAAGAGTTCAACCGAGAGCATGACCATGTCTGCTTACTCGGCCAGGACAACATCCGACGGTATCTGGCCGTCCCCCATCTACGCGTCCGCATCCGGTCCGAGGACTCGGCATGCGACTTGATGATCACGGCGGCAGCGGCCGTTGCGGTCGATTGCCGCGTCGTGTTTTCTTACCCGCAAGGCGAATGCGACGAAGCGATCGAACTGCTCGCTTTAGCGACCGAGAGTTGGGCAGGCCGGATCGAGATTGTCGAGGAATCCGATAATCAACTCGCCGCAGCGATCCTTGCCGGCCACGTCGACCGACTCCGTCTGCTGTCCCGACGCGTCGAATCGGAGGTGCTCGGTCAGGCTTGCATCGCGAGTTTCGTCCCCACCATCCGGCAACCGGTCGTGGTCAGCGGCGCCGTCGAATCGCTCTGGTACTTGCAGGAACAAAGTATCTCGATCGACTATCATCGATACGGCAACCTCGGACTTCGCGTCGATGAGCGGCGTCGTGGCCCGGTACCCCCGCAGGACCTTTAATCGATGACAGAATTGCTCAACCCGGCGGACGCCGTCCGTGCGGCGTTGCCATCGTGGCTTGAACTATTGGGCACCGATCGCGTCATCGACGATCCCCAGAGCTTGGACAGCCACGGTCGTAACGCCGCCGGATCAGCGAACCGCGCCGCGGCGATTCTCTGTCCCCGCGACCTCGGCGAGGTGCAGCAGTTGATGAAAATCGCGGCTCGCTTCCGAGCCCCACTGTACCCGATCAGTACTGGGCGGAACTGGGGATATGGAGCGGCATCGCCGGGCGTCGCGGGGGCGGCCGTGGTCGACCTGTCGGGATTGCGACGATTACGTCTGATCGATGCAGAGCTCGGCATCATCGCGGTCGAACCCGGCGTCACCCAACAACAACTGGCCGATTTTCTCGTCGCCCAACGGTTGGACTTACTGGTTCCGGTTCACGGCGGTGGCCCCGACTGCTCCTTGCTCGGCAACGCCCTCGAACGTGGCTACGGGCTGACACCGACGACCGATCATTTTGCCGCTCTGACATCATTGACCGCAGTTTTGCCCGACGGCACGGTCTATCGCTCGCCATTCGAGGCTCTGGGTGCCGAAACGATTGGGGCGGCGCATCGTTGGGGGATTGGGCCGTATCTTGAAGGGCTATTTTCCCAGGGGAATTTCGGCATCGTCACCGAAGCGACCCTGACGCTCCGTCGGCGGCCAGAACATGTCGAAGCGTTTTTCGTACGGGTCGGTGACGAACCGACACTCGGTGCGATGGCCGATCGCCTCCGTGATCTGCTGTCATCTTTGGGGGCCTCGATCGCTGGCATCAACCTCATGAACGATCGCCGCGTGCTGTCGATGTCGCGACCCTACCCGGTCGATCAAGTGCCGGCGGGCGAAGTGATACCGGAACCGCTTTGCCGAGAGATGACGTCGCAGGCTGGCATCACCTCCTGGACGGCCGCCGGGGTAATCCATTGTCCCGCCGCGTTGCGTAGAGTCATCCGACGAGAACTCCGTCGATTGCTGCCGCCGGGCTGCTCCCGCCCGATCCACATGAATCGTCGCCGTGTCGGTTGGGCTCGTACACTGCTGCGTTACCTACCGGCCGGAAAGGGTTCGATTCTGCAACAACTCGACTCGATCGAATCGCTACTCGACCTAGCAGACGGAATCCCGCGTCGAATCGCACTTCCGCTGGCCTATTGGCTCCGCGGCGATCTCCCGCATGCTAGTGCAAAACTCGATCCGGCCCAGGACGGGTGCGGATTGATTTGGTATAGCCCGCTGGTACCAATGAAGTCGGCGACCGTGATCGAATACGTGCGGATGGTTCATCGGGTCTGTGTCGCCCACGGAATCGAACCGCTGATTACGCTGACAACTCTCTCGGAGCGATTGTTCGATTCGACCGTCCCGTTACTGTACCGCCCCGAAGAATCTGGGGCGGCCGATCGAGCCCGCGACTGCTTCCAAAGTCTAGTAAGTGAAGGGCGACGGCTCGGATGCCTTCCCTACCGCCTGCCGGTCGACCAAATGCAGTCGTTCCTGAGCCAGGAAGACGGCTCTCATTGGGGCTTGGTGCGGACATTGAAACGAGCCATCGACCCACATGACGTACTGGCCCCCGGCCGATATTCGTTCCACTCCCGTCAAGTTCGCTAACCGATGCTCAACCCCTTCGAAGTGTTACGGATCGTCATCGAGCAGCGGTGTTCCCGTCAAACACTGAGGCGAACTCCCGAAGATTTCGAGACATCCGCGGTGATGGATGACGAAACGGGCGTGGCCCAGTACGACCAGGCGATGCAAAGCAAGCTGGCGATCGTGTACGCCGGGGCGTTGGAAGGGATCCATCGGTCGCGGCGGTTGCTGCGCGGGGGCAGGGCGATCGACCTCTGCTGTGGCCCAGGCCACTTCACTCTGCTGCTCGCCAAGTACTTCGATTACGAAGAAGTGATCGGCGTCGACTTGTCCGCCCCGATGATCGCCGCCGCAAATCTCAACGCCGAACACTGGGGCTTGGCCGACCGTGTCCGCTTCGAAGTCGCCGACGCCACCAATTATCCGTCGGACGACAATCAGTTTGACTTGGTGACTTGCAATGACGCGGCACACCACCTGCCTTCGCTGGCGGTGGTCGAGCGACTATTGGTCGAAATGGAGCGACTAGCCAGCCCCAACGCCTTGATCCAGCTCACCGATCTGGTGCGGCTCAAGACCGAATCGATCACCGACCGCTATACACAGCTGCTCGGCCAAGATTACCTCGATCGTGGACTCGACCACTTTCAAAAAGATTTCTGCCATTCGATGCGGGCGGCCTGGACGGGCGACGAACTGCGCAGCAGCTTGCCACTGAACCGTTCTCGGCGTTGGTATCACCGGGCACCAAAATGGCTGCCGACGGTGCAAAGGATCGTCGGCTATCCCGACGACGGGCTGCCACTGAATCTCCGCAAAGGGTTACCCTGGTCGGCGGAGGAGAATCCGGTCCCCAAGGAAATGAGGCTCGACTGGCGACTGTCTCGCTGGCTCGCCTGAACCGGTTGGCTCGTTTTCCGGCACATCGCTTACCAACCAGGAGATCTGTGATGCGTATTGATCGGTTCCGTTTTTGCTGGAATCCCTACCCGACACTACCGGTCGCGATGGCGCTGCTCGTGGCGACGGTCGCGTCACAGGCCGCGTTGGTTGCAGCCGAAGATGCGGCGGTGCGTCCTCTTCGCCAAGCCCACGCCCACAACGATTATCTGCACGACCGCCCGCTGGTCGATGCTCTATCACACGGGTTCACGAGTGTCGAGGCGGACGTTTTCCTGATCGACGGCGAATTGCTGGTGGCTCATACGCGGCGCGAAATCCGGCCCGATCGTTCGTTGAAACGACTCTATCTCGATCCGCTGCGAGAGCGAGTTCAATCCGCCGGCGGATCGATTCACGGCGATGGAAAGCCGTTCTTCCTGTTGATCGACATCAAGAGTGATGCCGAAGCGACTTACGCCGCGCTGCATGAAACATTGGCCGATTACGCGGACGTCGTCACCGCCCATCGCGACGGACAAGTCGATCGGCGGGCGATCGACGTCGTGATCTCGGGGAACCGACCGATCGATACCATCGTTGCACAATCGCAGCGATACGCCGGCATCGATGGTCGACTCGGCGATCTCGATTCCGAACTCTCCTCCGACGTGCTGCCGTTGATTAGCGATCGCTGGGGGGCCCACTTTCGCTGGCGTGGAACAGGGCCGATCGATGACGCGGAGTCGACCCGCTTGCGCGAGATCGTATCCCGCGCACACGCCGCCGGCCGTCGGGTCCGCTTCTGGGCGACGCCGGAAACCGAGTCGGCCTGGCGATTGCTGCATCAGGTCGGTGTCGATCACATCAACACCGACGACCTAGCCGGCTTAGCGGCGTTTCTACGCCAGACCGATCGCTAACCGTTCGTCCGCCGTGCCGCTGACGACGATTAAAGTTCCCAGCCCTTGCGGTATTCCTTGTGCAGCAACTGCTGAGCCCGCTCGGAGTTCGTGACTTTGAGGTTCTTGGCGTCCCAGATCACCGGGTCGCCGGACCGATAGGCGACGACGCCCAACAGGACCGCTTCGGATAGGGCGCCCGCGTAATCGAAATTACAGGTCGTCGGGCCACCGGTCCGGATTGCCTCGATCCATTCGGCGTGGTGGCCGATCGAATCAGGGATCGTCGGTTCAGGCCGCTGAAAATCGACATATTTTTCAGCCGGCAACAGCAGGTGACGTCCGTAATCGGAAATCAACATCCCATCACGGCCGATAAACAGCTGGCCGGCCCGCCAATCGATCGGCCTGCCATCGGCTCCTGTGATCCCGGCCAACGGTTCGGGCCGTTTGCCACCGTCATACCAGGTCATCCGAACCGGCGGTTGATCACCGCGGGCCGGGTAGTCGTAGTCGACGACAACCCACTTCGGTGGCGAGACCGGGTCGACCTCCGGCCCGCGAGCCGCAATCTTCGTCGGTGACCGCAGGTCGAGTGCCCAATGCGCCAAGTCCATGTAGTGGCAACCGAAATCTCCCAAACCACCGGTTCCGTAATCCCAAAAGCGGCGCCAATAAAAGGGATGGATCCCTTCGGAGTAAGGCCGCTCGACCGCCGGGCCGAGCCACAGATCCCAGTCGAGATTGGCCGGCGTTTCCACACCGGTGGTGTATTTGCCGCCGGAATATTCGGTCGGAACCCAGACATGAACCTCCGAGACCGGGCCGATCGCACCCGCTTGGATCAGTTCGACCACTCGGCGATAATTCGATCCGGCATGGATCTGGTTGCCCATCTGCGTCACCAGACCGTTGGCCTTGGCCAAATCGGACAACACACGGCATTCGTAGACCGTATGGGTCAGCGGCTTTTCGCAGTATACATGCTTTTTCATCCGCATCGCCATCGCCGCCGCCGGTGCGTGGGTGTGGTCGGGGGTACCGACCAGAACGCCGTCGATCTTATCGGCTTCACGCTCCAACATCACTCGAAAGTCGCGATACTTCTTGGCCGACGGATAGTCAGCAGCCCCCTTTTCGAGACTCGCCGAATCGACGTCGGCGATCGCGATGATGTTTTGTGACTTACACCCAGTGATGTTCGCCGCGGCTCGACCGGTCGCACCGACGGCGGCCAAGTTGAGTCGCTCGTTGGGCGAATCGCTCGCCGTCGCGGGCGTGGGATTGACATGAAAACCGCTGACCGTCGCCGCCGAAGCGGAGAGGGCGAGCGAACGGCTCATGAACCGGCGACGGCTGAAGGCTGGCTGAATCATCTGAAATCGGTGCTCCGATAGGGGCGGGAAGGGAAACGGAAGCGGCAGAGCGGGGCAGGGGGAACAAGCGGTAATTTCGGACGTGAAGGCGGAAACGTTTAATCAGGCCCGACCCTCAGTCGGTGTCGTCGACCGGGATCAACAGGATGTAGTCGATGCCGACCATGTTTCGCGGGATCGCATCCGGGTTCGGTTGCCCCAAGGTCAGTCGCAAACGCTGAGTCCCGGCCGATAAGGCATGCTTGCCGAGCGAAACAGGGCCGGTCGTGATGACATCGGGTTTGTTGAACAGATCGATCGGCGGCAACGGTTCGGCGTCATTAACCCCGATCGAGACGACGCCGTAGTCGACCGCTTGGGTCAACGATACGATCACTTCGTAAGTACCCGACTCATGGACGGGGACACCGAGTGTGAGATGACTGTCCGGTTTACCGTCAGCCCACCAGAGTTGCGCATCGCCGCTCCAGCGGCCAGCCTTAAATCCTCCCATCGCTTGGGTTTGAGTGCGGCCGGCGGTCAATTCGAGAATCTCGACCGCTTCGGCCTCGATCGCTCCGGGCATTTTCCCGGTCTGTCGGTCGATGGCGGGCACCTGCCCCGGCAACGGTACCTGGCTGGGACTCTGCAGATAAGCGATCAAATCGGCGATCTGACTTTCGGATAACGGTTGCAGCAGTCCCTCGGGCATCAATGACAGCGAAGTCGGGGCGAGCGATTCGATCTCACTCCTCGGCAACGTCACTCGCTTGTCAGCATCCTCCAGTACGATCGCGACGTCGGTCTCCTCACGGAGCAACCCGGTGATCACACGGCCATCATCGGTCAAGGCGGTTAACGTCTGGTAGTCCTTTCCGACAACGGCGTTGGGATCGAGAATGTTTTCCAGCCAGTAGCGGACATTACCTCGATCGGCACCGGTCAGGTCCGGGCCGAGGTTGCCGCCTTCGCCGAAAAGTCGGTGGCATTGCCCGCACGATTTGGCGTACAGTTGCCGTCCGTGCGACCGATCGGCGTCGGCCAGCACGTCGGGCGAAAGTTGCCGCGACCGTTTTTCGATCTCCTCTCGCAACGCCGCGTTACTCGGCCGAACCGTCCCCCAGATCTCGCCCAACCGCTCGACCAGCGTCTCGTCGCCGAGTTGAGCGATGCGGCCGACGTGCAGCGCCGTCAGGTCGGTGCCAGCGACTTCGCCAGCGGAGACCGCGTCGAGTAGCTGATGGGCGAAGCCGGCCCGCGAAATCAGCACGTCGATGGCGGCTCGCTGGGTCGCCGCCGGCCAGTCGGAGTAACGCCGGAGCAACTCATCAGCGACATCGGCGGTTTCGAACCGAGCCAACACCGGAATCGCGTCGCCGCGCAGTTGACGGTCATCCAACAGCCCGAGCAGCAATCCACGGAGTTGGGGATCACGCCCCTGAGTCAACGCCGAGAGTGCTTCGCGACGCGCGGTGAGTGGTTGCTCGCGGTCGGTGACGACCGCCCGCAGGGTGGGAAAGATCGATGCGTCACCGAACGTGATCGACAGAAACCGCAGCGACTGTCGGATCGATTCGTCCTCCGAGGTGGCGAGTCGGGCAACAACCTCGGGCCAACGTGACGGCGCATCGATTCGTCCCCACTGTTCGGCGCCACGTCGCAACTCCCCGATCATCTCTTTCGCGATCTCGGGAGCGACACCGTCGGCCAACCGATCGACCAACCCGCCGAGCAGCTTCGGGTCCATTGCGGCGCGGCGGTAGATGTATTGCCGGACCAACGGGATCTGTGATTGTCCAGCCAATTCGATCGCTCGCCGGGGATCATCGGCGACCAACGGAGAAACGCCGTACCAGACCATCAAGGGAATGTTCTTGTCGATCGCATGATCGCCGTCGCGGGTCATCCCCGGGGCAAGCTCCCAGCGATCCGACAACGACAGGCGTTGCAGCAGTGAAGCCAAGTAGAGCCGTACTCGTGGCGACCTCTCGGACTGCGTCAGCTGCACCAGGGCCGACCGGATCTCGGGAGCCAAAACCATCCCATCGGCGGTTTCAACCGTCTTCGCCGCGTCAGGACGATCGGTCAACAACTGCAGTGCCCAAGCCCTTACGTTTTCGTTGTCATCATCGAGCAACTTGCCAACCTCGACATCGCTGAGGTGTTCGATGACATGACAAGTCCAGAGGTACCGCAACCGGCGATCGACGGAATGCCCCGGTTCCTGCAGCCGATCCCACAACGACTGGCGGACCTGGCGAGCAGCGGCCGTACCAGAATCGGCGTGTCGAGCTTGCAACACTCGCCGGGCGCCGCGGACGAACCAGTCGTTCTCGTGGTCGTGCGCGACGACCAACTCGGCGTCGGTCGCTGCATCGAGATCGACCTCGGTCGGCCGCGAATCGCCGTATCGGACGCGGAACAACCGACCGTTGGTACGATCCCAAATCTCGGGGCTGGCGCGATGACATGCGTTGGGGTCATACCAATCGATCAAATAGACCGCACCGTCGGGGCCGTAACGCAGGTTGATTCCGCGGAACCAGGCGTCATTAGCGAAGATCACGTCGCGACCGTGGCTGGCGATGAAACCCGAGCCGTCGCGTCGGGGGTGATCGACGTTGATTCGGTTGCCATGGATGTTGGCCATCATCAGCGTATTGCGGTAGCTCCGCGGCCAATTATCGCCCAGATACACCATCGCGCCACAATGGGCGTGCCCGCCGCCCGCCAGACTCGTCGCGTCATCATAAACCGCTTCGTCGCGACCCCACCAAGCATGATCGCCGATGTTGCCGGCGTAGTGGCTATGGTCGGCGATCGTCTTCAGGTCGTCGAAAGTGTACGGGTCGAAGTGCCTTCCCGCCTGCCGCTCGTACCGACCGCCCTGGACGACATGAAACGCATGGGCGATCACACAAGCGGTCATCATCGCTTGACCGTGGTCGTCGAAATCGACGCCCCACGGGTTACTGGTCCCGTGGGCAAAAACCTCGAATTGATGTCGTGTGGGGTGATACCGCCAGACGCCAGCATTGAACTCGGTCCGCTCGTCGTCGGGCGTTCCCGGCGGCCCGATCTTGCTGTGCGTGAACACCCCTTGGCAACCGTACAGCCAGCCATCGGGGCCCCAGTTGAAGGCATTGAGTGTTTCGTGGGTGTCCTGATATCCCCAGCCGTCGAGCAATGTCACCGGCGGCCCGTCGGCCACGCCGTCGCCGTCGGCATCGGGGATGAACAGCAGGTAGGGTGCGGCACCGACCCAGACCCCACCGAAGCCGACCTCCAGACCGCTAACCAGGTTCAGCCCTTCGGCAAAGACCTGGCGGGAATCGAAATCGCCGTCGCCGTTGGTGTCTTCCAGCACGACGATCCGGTCCGCTCCTTGGCCCTCGGCGGCCCGGATCGGATAAGTGTGCGCTTCGGCGACCCAAATCCGTCCTCGCGTATCGAAGGTGAACGCCACGGGTTGATGAATCCGTGGCTCGGCGGCAACGAGATCGACCGAAAAGCCGGGCGGCACCGTCATCGCGTCGCGAGCTTCCTCAGGGGTCAGCCCGTCGGTCGCGATCGCATCCCGAGGCTTCGCGGCATCCCAGTTCGCCACCGGTTCGGCCCGTTCCGCTTCCACGGCCGAGACGTCGTCTCGGAGGCTCTGGCGGTGAATGAAGGTCCCCCGCTTGTTGCCGACCACCACATCGGGGCGACCGTTGCCGGTTAGGTCATGTGTCTGGACGTCGGTCCCGACGCCGCTGGCATCGTCGATCAGCTGCGGAACGAAGACCGCTGGCGGTCCCGATTCGCCTGCCTCCCGACGCTGCAGCCGAAACCAATAGACGACCGCCGGCGCATTCGGCTCGGCATCCCCCTTGGGGCCGTGAGCCCACCAACGCTTGCCGGTCACTAAATCGGGTAACCCGTCACCGTCGATGTCGGCCAGTGTCATCGCGTGCGGCTGGGTAAAGACGACACCGTAGGGGCTGTCGAGCGGCTGACGGCCGACGATCGTGTAGGGCTCGAAATCGATCCGTTCGCCGAGTCGCTTCTGACGGTACCAGACGATTCCATAGCCGTGCGCTTCCAAAGACGTAATCACGTCGGGCAAGCCATCGCCGTCGACGTCGGTGACCAGCATCTGAGCCCCACCGGGGCCGCTGAAGGCGAACGGGTGTTTCTTCCACACCGGATCGCCATCCAACGATTCGGGCTGTTGCCACCATCCGGTCTTTTCCAGCAAGTCGAGCCGCCCGTCGCCATCGATGTCACCGACCCCGAGGCCGTGGGTAAAGCGACCACCGGCCGATTGGTCCGAAATCGGAATGAACCGCCAAGCCGCAGTCGGATCGGCCGGGTTCCGTTTGGCGTAGCCGAAGTAACCATCGCGACTGCAAACGACTTCCCGCTCGCCGTCGCCGGTCAGATCGGCAAAAGTCGGTGATTCGTTGTCGACAATGTCGAGTACCAGATGCTTCTTCCAGCCCGCCTCGGGATCGCGAATGCTGCCGAGACCGGGATTTTCGTACCAATGGGCCGCTGCCCCCGGGAACCCGATCACCAACACATCATTCAGCCCGTTACCGTTGATGTCATCGACGTAGCTGAAGAAGTTGTCCGAGTAGCCGTGGGGATCGAACGGCTTGGCCGGGTAGATCGGGAAGCGTTCCTGAAAGTCGGGGCCGGGATACCAATAGGGCCCGGAAATGACATCGACGTGCCCATCGCCGTCAAGGTCTCCCGCCGTGGCCCCCTCGGCAAAGAAAACGTCATCGAGACGATCGGTTTTCCAGACGATTTCGCTGCCGTTTGCCCGGACATCGGCGGAATCTTGGCCGCTGGCTGGCAATGGCAGTCCGCCTGCGATCAAGATGCCGAGGGCTAACCAACCACAGTGGGCGGAGGAACGCGATAAGCGGAAATGACCGATGCGGTGGCGGCGGGGATTCACGACGGGCTGCCTGGATGGGAAGAGTGGGGATCGATAATCGGTGGGGAGTCGCTGCCGACGGTGTCGATTGTAAACCAAAATCGCCCCGGAGTGACCTTGCCGATCAGGACGAAACGGTGGCTTACGTCGTCTTGGAGCGACAGTCGGCGATCGGGAGTTTGCGGGTCACGGGCTTTCGGATATCTTGATCGGTGACGACCGTCGGTCGGGGCAATGCCGGTCAGCGTGATCCGGTTCCACCTCCATTCTGTGTCGGTCGTACCCGAACCCGATTCTTTCCGCTAAGGGATGATGCGAAGATGAAGACACGGATTCCGCTGAGCCAAGCCGAAGAACAGGCCCGTCTGCGTCGTGAACGGCTCAATCTGAGTATCGCCGAGATGGGTTTGTCGGTTCGCACGACGAATTGTCTCGAGGAGACCGGCATTTTGACCGTCAGGGACTTGTTGAACTCGACTCCCAAACGGTTGCTTGGGATTTCGAACTTCGGCGAAAAGACGCTCGACGAGGTCTATGCGGCGTTGGAGAAACTCGGCTACTTTCGTCCCGGACACGAAGCCGTTCCGGGCTGAGTCGCGTCTACCGTAACGTTCGATTCTCCATCTCCCTGACCACCCCGCTCGATGCGACTGCCCAAACCGTGGACGAAAAAACGCGGTAGCAGGATGCTCGGTGGGGCTTTCGTCGGCGCGATCGGTGAGGCGATGCTGCTAGCCGGGCTGTTCCTGCTCGGCGTGTTTACCGTCGCGCTGATGCTGGTCCAGCGGTTCGCCGCGGGTTCCTTCGTCGTGCGAGGTGGCTTGCCCGAGGGGATCATTTCCGAAGAAGCGTCATCGAGCACACTCGGCTTCTGGATCGTCGTGGTGCTCGGGATTTCACTGTTGGCACTCGGCGGCGGCGGACTGATCTACCGGTTGCTGCGGGTCGGGGCGAGCGATGAGCGACGATCGGCGATGGCGAGTCGGGCTGCGGCGATGGCCCCGAGTCGTCCGATCGCCTCCGATTTGGTCCCGCTACCGAGTATCCCCCAAGGTCGCGGAGTGACCGACAGCCCGGGTTTGCACCAGGCTTACCGATTGGCCGCAGACGGGTCCAACGACGCTCGAGCCGTCGCCGCAGCCGCTTCGCTGGCTTTGCTGTGGAACGCGACTTGGTTCGTTTTGCTGGCCGTGGTCGTCTCGGGCTTCCTCATCGGCTCCCCCCGCTGGGTGCTTTGCTTTCTGCTGCTGCCGTTCGCGGGGATCGGCTGGTGGGCGTTTCGCTATTTCCTCGATGCCCTGAAAAAGTCGGCCGGCGTCGGCAACACGATCGTCGAAATCAGCGACCATCCGTTGCAGGCGGGTGAGGGTTACAAGCTGTTCATCCGCCAAGCGGGTAAGCTGAAACTGCGAAGGTTGCGGATCGAGTTGGTTTGTGACGAAGAGTCGACTTACCGCCAAGGTACCGATTTGAGGATCGATCGACACCGCGCATACGACCAAATTATTCACACGGAACGCGATCTTAGCATTGACCCGCACCACCCTTGGGAGCAAGAATTAACCGTTTGCCTTCCGGTCGACGTGATGCACTCGTTCCAAAGTGCTCACAACGCGGTGTGCTGGAAAATTACTGTTAGTGGAGAAGCCCGCCCGTGGCCATCGTTCTGCCGAAGCTTTCCCGTCGTCGTCCATCCGCCCGCCGGGCCGCCGATACGCCACCCGCGTTGAGCGTCTCGTTGTGCCGTGAGGACGCGAGGTACGCGATGGGCCAATCGCTGACGGCTCGCTGGCGGATCGGTGCGCTCGCTGCCGAGCAGATCGAAGGGGTCGAGGCTTCGGTGCTCTGGTACACCGAAGGAAAGGGCGGGGAGGACCTGCATGTCCACGCCTTTCGTCGCTGGAGCGATGCCGACTTACGGCAATTCGATATCACCCAACCTCGCCGCCTCCGGTGTGACCTGCCGCTCAGCCCGCTCAGCTACGAAGGCACGCTGCTGCGGATTCGTTGGTGCGTGCGACTCCGCCTGTTCCGTTCCTGTGGTCGGGATACCGTTGTCCAGGCGCCCTTTCAGTTGGTCCATCAACTCGGCCACATCGGTGATTCCGGGTCTCGCTCCGTGATCACCCACCTACCTCAACGGGATTCGCTTCGCGACGACCTCACGGTGCTGACCGGCAGGCTGTCGTGATCGCTTTGAACCGTTGTCTCTCCGCTCGAGTCACCATCCCGGCCGACAATCCATTTTCGACCTGCTTTGTACGGCCAGAAAATGGCAACTACCGGTTCCCTAACGGTCGTAACGCCTACGAAACCGGCGAGCGGTTGCTGCAACTTCTCAAACGTTCCGGGACCGCAGCGATCATCGGACAGCACGGGACCGGCAAATCGACGCTTTTGCAAACCTTGGCCGAACCGCTCCACCAAGAGTTTGATCGGTTGAAATGGGTGCAGCTGACGCGATTCAGCGACAACCGCCCAGCCGTCGATTCCGTCCGGCGGTTCCTCGCCGCCCACCGCTCCAATCGATACCGCTGTTGTCTGATCATCGACGGTTTTGAACAGCTCGGCTGGGCCGAGCGGTTTCGCTTGGTGGCGCCGACACGGGCCGCCCGGTTTTGCTGGCGGTCGCCTGCGAATCGACACCTTGGTCCGTCGCTGGTCGTCACCGCGCACCGGCCCCAACTCGGGATTTCGACGTTCTATCGAACCGGTTGGTGCGACGAGGTCGTCGATGCGATGACCACCGACAAGCTCAGCGAACTCTCCCCGGCGGAGCGAGAGACAATGCTCCAAGTCGCCGCTCAGCGAAAAGTGACAGCACGACACGGGCAAAACGTCCGTGATTACTGGTTCATGCTGTATGACGAATACGAACGTTTGCGAAGTCGTGACGGGCAACCAGGAGAGTGGCAATGAGCGTCAGGTTAAACGTTGTACTCGTCCAGTCCGCCCAAATGTCGGGACTCCAGTCGGGTATCAACCAAGAATTGGTGATGCAACTGATCGGCTCCCCCGGCCTCGACTTGGCGATCGTCAGCTCGCTCGATCGCGCCACCGCATCCGAAACCGATCGACTGCTGCTCTCATCGCTGCAAAGCGACCTGGCCGTCCTCGATTGGCGCGACAGCGATGACGTGATCCGCACACTCGCCGACTCGGGGCTCACGGGCAGCCGGTCGCCTCACCGACTCGACCCCGATGTCCCACCGGTCGAGGCTGGCCAGCGACGGATTTATGTCGTCGATTTGCGGCGTGGCGATCGCCCCTCGGATGTCGTCGAGGCGCTCCGTGATTTGCTCAGCCAACGCCGCGTCGTCGCTGTACCGATCGTCCTGAACCGGTCGGCCAAGCCCGCTGATAAAGCGGACGCCACGGAACCGCGCGCGGTTGAACCGGCCAACCGCTCAATGTCAGCGACGGACGAAGTCGGATCCGACCGACTGTCGCCAACGACCACGCAAGTAACCAAAAAACGTACGGCCGACACCGCAGAAGCCGCATCGCCACCACAGCGACCGGCCGACGCGACCAGCGATCGCGAACTCGACGCCTTGGTCGATGACGTCAACGACGCCCATTGGTGACCTCAACCGCCTCGACAACGACCAGGCTGTAGCCGCCGAGACGTATCACAGCAGACCTGAAATCATCGGCGGTTGGCTATTTCTGTGATTTTTTCGTGACGTTCCTGGCTCGATCACCCGCGACCGCGGAGCCGTTGCTGAAGTTCCAACTCCAACGCGGCCAACTCTGCGACACTCAGGCGGGCAAGATCATCCGTTGATTGACAGGTCAGACCATTAAGTTCTTGAAGAATTTGGACACGACCAATCATCGCGCCCGCTTGCAAACCCTCTTGTAAGCCGTCCTCTCGAGCCTGCAGATTTCTCGCCCGCTCGTCTCGCTCCATCTTCAGCCGCTCATTATACAGGCGGCGTTCTTCGGGATTCTTGGCGATCATCTCCAGCACTCCGGTGGCCTCGACAAAGACAGGGTCCGGCAGCCGACCTGTCAGCTCTTCCGCGGTCGACTTGCCAGCCCTGCAAAAAAAGTAAAGCCATTGTTCGACCGGATCATCAATCAAACGATTATCGCTCGGCGGTACGTACTTCGGCAACTCGAAAAGTTGAATTCGAAGGTAATCGGTCAGCAACAGCCCGCCCTCAGTCCGTAGCTGAAAATCGTGTTGCAAGGCATTTTCATTCTGAAATTCGATTGCGTCCAACAAGCAGATACCGATCGACGGCCGCAGCTCCTGGTAATCACCGCCGCTCTCCAATTGGCCAACCAGCAGACTCGACCGTGACGTTCCTGGCTCGATCACCTGCTACCGCGGAGCCGTTGCTGAAGTTCCAACTCCAACGCGGCCAACTCTGCGACGCTCAGGCGGGCAAGATCATCCGTTGATTGGCGATTTATTTTTTTTCGGTTCGAATCGGACGCGGGCGATACGATGTCAGTTGCAGGCGAATTGCCCGCAGCGTCTCCGTTGCGGTGATGCCTACTCGCGTTACTTCCCTGAGGCGACTGATGGGTACGTTGCAAAGCCTTTTGCCGGGATCGGCGAAAATCCTTCTCGGGCTGTTCCTGCCCGCACTCGCTTCGGGCTGTTGCCAGGGAATCGGCTACACGATCGAGATGGAAGTCACGCAAGCGGGATTCAACCGCTCGGTTGCTGTCGTCTCGCATCAAGAAACGAGCCCCGAGGACGGCGAGTCCCCCGCCTCCCCGCTGCCTGAAGGCCTCCGAACGCCGTTTCTTGCGGTTTACGGCCCCGGCGAACCGATCGAGCAAGGTGAAAAGTTCAGCAGCTCCTTCAATGAAGCCACGCCGAACGACGTCGGCGGACCGGGAATGCTGCTGCGGGTCACCAGTGGATTGGGAACGGCGTTCTACTATCACGAACGGTTCGGCGGCAGCTTCCCGACGCTCCGCGCCCGGAAACTGCGGGAGCAGGCTGTCGACGGGTATTTTGACTGGCTGACGGATTGGCTGCGGCAAGATCTGGATTCCGACGAGAATGCGACTCGGATCATCGACTTCGTTGGCGGTCCGCTGCGTGCCGATGCCCACGACCTAGTCTGCCTGTTCGATGGACTCGCCGTCGCCAAAAGCGACTCCGACCGCGGCAAAGGTGAGCCTCAGGGTCTGCTGCAGATCGGACATTTCCTGACGGAACGTGGCTACCTGACGCCAAGAAAACTGGCGCTGCTCTGCCTTTCCAATCTCTCCGACGACGAACAGAAACGGCATGCGATCGAGGCCGTGCGAACCCGACTGTGCGATGCCGCCGAAGTCTCGTCGGATGCTCCGATAATAAAGCGATTGTTTGATGATCCCGAAAACACTTGGGAGCGGTTCGGCGACTATCTGCGAACCCAACCGGAGTTTCAACGGTTGGTCGAACGTGAAGCGACGTCCGGCAAACAGGGCGAAGTCAAACCGAACGACCTGATCGGCGAGCAATTGACACCGGTTATGATCAGCTTTTTCGGTCATGCACTTTCCTGCCGGCAGGATCTTGACGTGATGCTGCGGACAAGTGTCAAACCGTTCTCGACCAACGGCGTCTGGGACGAAGAATCGCAGGCGATTCGCTGGAGTGAGATAACGATCACCGGGAAGAACGACGCGCCAACTGCGGAATCGGATACGAAGTCGGCGGAATCGGCGTCGATGATTGACGCCGCCGTAACCGGGTTACCGATCATTCTGATCGCGGGCTGGGCGGTTCCCGACCAGCAGCGTCAGGCGGAGTGGTTCGGAAAAACCGTATTCGAAGGCGAAGAACTCGCAGACTACTGCACCTGGCATCAGCGTCTGAGCGACGAGGCAGCGGACGAGTGGCAGACCTGCATCGACGAGCTGAGGCGCCTGCCTCCGCCCGCACGAGACGAGCGACTCCAACAGTTCCTCGCGCCCCTGCCGCCCCCTGCGGCAGACCAACCCCTACTCAAAAAAATTACCAGCAACCTACTCTCCGATCGCTAGCGGTCGGTTTCACCTCGATCGTTTCCTCAGTGAACGTCCAAGCCGAGAAGTTGATTCCGAATGCCGCGAAGCGGCCATCGGCAGTAGCCCCGGGTGTAGCGATGGCGAGCTCCGCGAGTCGAGCGGTACCCGGGGTTTACGAGTACACCTGCATTGGCGACGAGCGATCGATTCTCAAACCCAATCAATCCTGCCGAGTCGCAATCCAACGGATGCGGGCTGCCAGTCGCGCCAGCAGCGTTGCCCACCTTGCCGGTTGCGACTCGGTTGAATCGAGCGATGTGGTGAATCGCTTG
>SKZY01000137.1 GCA_007127095.1 Planctomycetaceae bacterium | reverse complement strand
GAAACGATCCAGGAACGAGAAAAAATGACGGTTCGGTTCCCCGATCTCGGCCGAGAGGTCGCCGGTACCGTCGAATACGTTTCGCCGGTGTCGGATGCGGAAAGTGGTACCGTCGAGGTTCATCTTGTCGTCCCCAACGGGGATGAAGCGATCCGGGGTGGCTCGCGTTGCATCGTCCGCTGGGCCGACGATCGTGTTAGTCATTCCGACGGTGCGGGTTTTTAGCGACGATGCCCTTCATCTACTGTTGACGGTGCTCGGTGTTCGATGAGCAACAAAGTCACTGGCCAAGGCGGGGCCCTCCTGCTAGATCAAATCATCGACTCCCGAACGGAATGCATCGACGGATGGAAACAACATGTTTGCGGCATGAGGTCGCTGCCGGACTGATCGGTGTGTGGATCGTGGCTTGTGCCCATACCGGTTCAGCTCTCTCGCAAGAACCCCAGCGTGCTGAGCGGATTGCCGTTCCCCCGGGAACCGTCGCTGCGGCCGAAATCGATCCGGTCCGATCGCAGCGGTTCATTGCGGCGGATGACCTACAGGACTTTGTTCCTTGGTGGCAGGAAGCAGTCCAGCGGCGGATGCCCGCTCGTCAGGAATCGATCGGTGTGTCCCAGGACGCGTTGTTGGTTGGTGCCCTCCGCCATTCCCATCAGATTCGTGTCTTTTCGGATTTGCCTTTGATCCGCGAGACCGCCATTCAGGAGGCGAGTGGCGAATTCGATTGGCGGATGTTTCTGGAAACACGCTGGCGCGATACCAGCGACCCGGTTGGCAATACGCTTGTCACGGGTGGCCCCGATCGGTTTCGAGATCACATCTGGACCGGAGATAGCGGTGTGCGTCGCCGAAACATCCACGGGGGGCAATTTTCGATCCGACAACAGATCGGCTACCAAGACAACAATTCGGTTTTCTTCCTGCCGAACGATCAGGGGACCGCTCGGCTGGTCATGAACTACACACAACCGTTGTTGAACGGCCGTGGCGAGGTTTACAACACCAGTCTGATCGTGCTGGCCGAACTCGACACGCAGGTTGCCAACGACGAATTCTCACGACAACTGCAATCGCATTTGCTCGAAGTGACCCGTGGCTATTGGTCTTTGTATCGAGAGCGGGCGGTCTTGGTGCAACGTCGGCATTTCTACGAAGAAGCCAAAAAGATCGCTGAAGACTTGCGGAGACGCCAAGACGTCGATGCCTCGCGTAGCCAATTGTTGCGGGCCGAAGCCGCCGCGGAACTTCGCTACTCAGAAATCCTCCGGCAGGAGACGGCAGTCAGAAATTCCGAGGCTCGGCTGAGAGCATTGGTCAACGATCCCGAACTTGGCATGACCGGTTTGGAGTTCGTGCCGCAAGACTCGCCGCAGCGGTTCCGAGTCCCTGTTAGTATCGAGCGATCGACGTCGTTGGCGGCGGAAAACCGTCCCGAATTACAGCAAACTCTACGGCAGATCCAAGCCGCTTCGGTTCGTCGACAAATGTCGCAGCACGAATTGCTGCCAGCGCTCAACTTGGTGCTCGAATCGTATGTCGCAGGACTGCGGGGCGAGTCGAACATCGGGCGGGCTTGGGCGGATCAGTTCGCGGTCGGTGAACCGAGCTACACCGTCGGGCTACAGTACGAGGTTCCCGTCGGAAACAACATCGCCCGGGCCCGTCACCGGCGTCGCCAATTGGAATTGCGACAACTGCAAAGTCAGCTCGCGGCGACGTTGGAAACCCTGAATTTAGAAGTCGAAACGTCGGTGAGAGAGGTCGAGACGGCTTATGCCGAGATGCAAGCCAAGTACCGAGCGATGCAGGCCGGCCACGCGGAAGTGCAATACATCACCGATCGGTATCGTGCGCTACCCGGGGATGAAGCCTCCGCCGTGCTGTTCCTGGATAACCTACTGCTCGCCCAAGATCGACTCGCCGCGGCTGAGTTCGGCTTCACCGTCGCCGAGGTGACCTACAACCTGTCGCTGGTCAATCTCAAACGGGCAGAAGGGACGCTGCTGATGTCTCAGCAAGTCGAGCAGGTTCGTACGCAAGATGGCCACTTGCCATCGATCATCGTGAATACCCAGAAAGAAATCGACAAAGGGATGTTGACGATCGATTGATATTAGCCAACATCCACGCCAGCCATCTGCTGACATGGATGCAATGGCTTGGCTTTTGGCTTCATCGCTTTACCAATGCACGGAAAGTAAAGCGTCAGGCACCGTTTGCGAGCGACTCACCCTTCGGCCGCTTGCGGAGCGGAGAACCGCTTCCGCAACGCTTAGTTGAGGCGAGTGATCGGCGACGACCGCTCAGCGACCGATGCGGAGCGAGAAACCGCTGCCGCGGCCGTAGTACGGATTACCGAAGCTGGGGCCGTAGAACGGACTGCCGAAACCGCCTACTCCGATGCCGATCGACGATCGCGGGCCGTAGAACGACGAGCGCGGACCATAGAACGGCGACCGGCCGAAGTTCGATCGGTACCGCGGTTGGACGCCAAAGCGGCTGTGGTGACGCGAATACGACTGGCGATAGCCACGGTGCCGATAGGAGCCCATATGCGGCACGCCAAACGCTGCCCCATGTCGGATCGACGGCCCGTACGGCCCGTGAGCCTCAGCCTGTCCACCGCTGAATGCCGCTCCGCTGATCATGACCGCTCCGGCCAACAATAATTTCTTTAACATCTTCT
>SKZY01000101.1 GCA_007127095.1 Planctomycetaceae bacterium | reverse complement strand
GCTTGGCAGCGACTGCTGGCCGGCGGTTGGATCCGCGGCGATCATGCCGCCGACGTTCCCTCCGCCGCTCCGCCGTTAGTCGATCCCCACGATCCTGCCGCGCCGTTGGGACTGCGGGCGCGGTCGTACCTGCACGCCAACTGCGCCCACTGCCACCTCAATGGCGGTAACGCCTCGGTCGCTCTCGATGTCAGCTTGGATAAATCGATCGCCGAAACCGGTTTGATCGATGCACTGGCGATGCGCGGTGACGGTCAGTTGGACCACGGCAAACTGGTCGCCCCCGGGGCCCCCGAACGCTCCGTCCTGCTCTACCGCGTCGCCAAACTCGGTTCCGCGCGAATGCCGCCGATCAACACCAACCGGGTCGATCTCGACGGGGTTGTGCTGCTACAGCGGTGGATCGAACGATTGCCCGAGGAGCATTCATCGGTCAGCCGGTCCGAGACGAGCCGCGGTCAACGGCGCCGGCTTCGACAGCTGATCGATTTGGCTGGTAAGACGCCGGCGACGGATGATCTGTCGGCAGAGGCTGAGGCCGGCATAACGGGTTTGCTGGCCGACACCAGCGGCGCGTTGCTACTCGCCACGGCGATGGCCGATGGCCAAATTCCCGCCACCTGGCGACACGCGGTGACCGCCATGGCGATGTCCCGGCCGCCAGCGATCGCCGACCTGTTCGAACCGTGGATGACGGCCGCCGAACGTGTTCCACGACTCGGCCCCGATTTCGACCCTCAGGAGGTACTGTCGCTCGCTGGCGACGCTGACAGCGGGCGTCAAGCTTTCGTCGCCGGATTAGGGCAGTGCGCCCAGTGCCATCGCATCCACGGCCACGGTTCGGCCGTCGGCCCCGACCTGTCGAAGATCGGTACGAAATATCCTCAGCCGGCCGAACTGCTCCGTCATATCGTCGACCCGTCGGCAAAAATCGAACCGGCTTATCAGGGTGAACAACTGTTGACCGACAGTGGCCGAGTTTTGGTCGGCAGGGTGGTCGAGTCTGACGGCGCGACGACGCGACTGCAAGACGCGGCAGGACGGCTCTGGGACATCGAGTCCGCCGAGATCATCGACCGGCAACCGCTGCGGCAATCGCTGATGCCCGAGCAACTACTCGACAGCCTGACCGCCCGCCAAGCCGCCGACCTGCTCGCCTATCTCTCCGCACTGCGCTAGCCAGACGGTTGACGAATATTGCTAACGGCGGCCGCAGGGGACACAAAGAAACGGTTTTCAAACGGAGTCGACAACCACGCTGCCTGTCCGCTTTGATCCGCCGCGAAAGGAGGGTTCATCCCCACTTTCGCGGAGCGTTGAATTCGCATCGAAGACCGGCCGCTGCTGAGTGAGCGGCGGGCGATCCGGATCAGACCGTCGCGGCGGTCGGCAATTCGTACCCACGACGGTATTCGCGGGTCAGCAGCTGGTTCGCTTCGGTGTTGTTGGTGAAGCGTTCCGACTCGTTGTCGAACTTCAATAGGGCGCCGAGCGAAACCGGATACTTATCGAGATCGACTTGATTGTCTTTCAGGTGCCGCAGGGTGCGTTCGAGTGTTTCTTGGTTATCGTCGAACTTGCCGACACCGGCGACCGCGTCACTCAGTTCCTGTACGCCGACGCGGTTTTCTTCGCCGAGGTAGTAGGAAATGTTGCCGAGGTGACTGACACCGGCTGACAGGTGTCCTTCGAGCGCATCGGCGTTCAATTCCGCGGCGTTGCGGCTGATGCAAGCGTCGATGAAATTGGCGTAGTGCGGTTGGCCGCCGGTGAAAGTCTTGATGACATTGAAATCCATGTCATAAGCGACGCATTTGGCGTACGACTCTTGGACCAGATAGCCTTTGGAGCCGTAGAAAATCACGCCGACCTTGTTGCCGCGGGTGTAGCCGAACAGCTTGTTGATTTCGTCGTCGGCCGAATCGTCGACGCTCAATCCTCGGGTCTCGAAGATCATGCACTTATCGCCGTAATCATAGATCGAAACACAGGTGTTGGCGGTGTCGCCGGCATCGACGTAGTTGGGGTCTTTGCGTTCGGCCTGATAACCGAGTCGGCCGCCGTAGCTGAGGATCGTTTCGGGGTGCCGCATCAGGCCGAGTCCCCAGCGGGCGATGTCGGTTTGGTGGGGGCCTTGGTTGCCGAGGTCGCCGTTTCCGTAATGGCGTTGCCAGTGCCAATCGTAGTGGAATCGTTGCCGGGTTACCCGCGGCGTGGTGAAGGTCGCCGGCCCGCTCCAAAGGTCGAAGTTGACGTTCGCCGGGACGGGGTAATCGCCCAAGGCACCGATCGACTTACGGCGTTTGTAGCAGAGGCCTCGGGCCAGGTTGACGTCACCGATTCCGCCTTCGGCGATGAACTCCATCGCCGGCCGGAGGGCACCGCTGCTCCGGCATTGGGTTCCGGTCTGACACATCCGCTGATACTTCTTGGCCGCTTCGACCAGCGTCCGACCTTCGGTAATGTTATGGCTGATCGGCTTTTCGATATAAGCATCTTTGCCGGCTTGCATCGCCCAGACGCCACAGAGAGCGTGCCAGTGGTTGGGGGTGGCGGTGCTGACGATATCGATCGAATCGAGTTCGAAAGCCTTTCGCATGTCGGTGAAGACTTCGGGGCGCCGTCCTTGTAATTTTTCGACCATATCGGCCCGTTTGTTAGCGACATCCGAATCGATATCGACCAACGCCCGAATCTCGGTCCGCTTGTCGGCATGGAAACCGTTGATGTGATCGCCACCACGCCCATTGACGCCGACGATCGCGACGCCCAGAACTTCGTTGGCTGCGGCCCGAGCCGGTTGGGGACGGGCAGCGACTGCCGCGGCGGAACCGGCAGCGGTCAGGAAGTGGAATTGACGCCGAGTGAATCGTTTCATGATGGAGCCTCGACCGGTCAGGATGGGGAGGGAAGGCGGGGCGGTGATGCGAGCGTTTCAGACCGGGATGAAAACGACTCCACCGACACTCTGCCAACGTCGGTCGATACGATGCCCGGAGTTTACACCCTGAACGCATCTTTTACCAATTCAGACGAGTCGGACCGCTAGAATCGTCCGTGGTCCAACCTGCGGGTTGTGAAGTGCGGCGGCGTTTGACTCGACGACCAATCAGTTATCGACAAACAGAGCAGCCGGAGCGACTCACTGAGCCGTTTCGGTTCGCTGCAATTCGTCGGCGATCTGTTGCAGCACGATCGGCAGGAAGATGATCCCGCTGTAGTGGTTCGCTGGCCATTCGATGTGATGTTCGGCGGGCAAGCGAGCGGCTTTGGCCAGGGCGTAGGACGATTCTCGCGGCACGACATCGTCGAACATCCCGTTGTAGAGCCAGGTCTTATCGGGCGAGATCCGGTGGGCCAAGCGAAGCGGTTCGATCGGACGGGCTAAATCTCGGATTTGGTCGTCGCTGATACCGAGCGAGTTGAGATTTTGGCGGATCTTGGCGGCATCCTTTTTGCCGTTCAACACGACCTGGTCGAGGTTGCCGCCGGCGAGCAAGATGAAGGCTCGGTCGAACGCCGAGTCGAGTCCGACCACGGTTGAAGTGACGAACCCACCGAGGCTGGTCCCTTGCACGCCGATCCGGGCCGGATCGACCGACGGCCAGACGGCGACGGCATCGTAGGCCCGCCGGACGTCGGCGATCCCTTGACGCAGCGACGTGAGAATCAGCTCGGGGCGATCCGTCAGTTCGGAGCGCCGGTTGCCGTAGCCGGGCAGCTGGATCATGAAAGCGTGCAGCCCCATCCCCGCCAAGCCTCGGGCGATCAGCCGACCGATCGGCATGCTCCGTCCTGACTCGTGGACGACCACCACCGCCGGGGCTCGCAGCGAGTGACCTTGGTCATCCTTGGCGGCGTACCACTCCATCGCGACGCCGTCATGTACCGCGTTGCCTTGGGGATGCGGTGAAGGAAAGACGATCAAGCGATCTCCGCGGCCAGCCTCGGCCGCACGGACTTCCACCAAAAACTCGGCCGGCTCCCAGCGCAGCCCGGTCAAGCATTCGACCGCATCGGGACGTTCATCGACGTCATCGGCGAGCGAATCGTGAGCTGTACGAGAATCGCCGACCCGCGGCAGCGGCACCTGCGAAGGCGGCTGGGCAGATGCCGCTTGAGGAGAGGCTGCGAGCGGAAAGACGAATCCGATGACGATCGCCAGCAACGGCAGCAACACCAGGCCGTGGAGGCCGGTCGAGCGTTTGCCGGTGGAGCGAATCGTCACGATCACGCCATTGCCGGTTCGTCGGGGTATTGGGCGACCAGTTCACACGGGCGTGGCGGCACGGTGATTCCGGCTTGGGTCAGGATGTCGTCGATCCGTTGCTGGCCGGTGCTGACGATGAACTCACGGGTTTCGCCTTTGTATTGGCTGCCGCTGGCCGACGGAGCGATCGGTCCTTCGTAGCCGATCGCCTTCAGCTTCATCACGACGGCGACATGGCTGAGCGGGCCTTCGAGCACCGGCAGGACACGATCTTCGGGCGTCGCATCGGCGGGGGTGACACCGTCGATCACCGATCCGAGTCGGACGGTGACGATCTTTTTCGGATCGAGCCCGGCGACCTGTTCCAAAGTGCTGCCGCTGACCAGCCATTCGAACGTATCGACGATCATGCCGATATTCTCGGCCGGGAGCGACTTGATCAGCGCGGTCAGCCCTTCGGCGTTGGCGATGAACGGGTACTGTTTGCCTTCGGCGGCTTGTTTACAGCCTGAAAAACCGACGGCCAATCGCAACTTGTGGGCGGCCAACACTTCGGCGACCTGAGTCAGCCGGGCGCGGATAACTTCGAAGTATTCGGGATAAGCGGTCCGATCGGTAGCGGCTGGCAGCGTCACGCAAGCGTGCGTCAGTTTCCACTGCGACGCCAGATCGGCGGTCGGGTGAAGTGCCGCCAACTGGGCTTTGTAGGCGTCATCGTCGGCGTCGAGATCGATGTCGGCCTTGAATCCCCCATTTTCCAGCTCGGTCGCCTTGAGGTACTTGTAGGCTTCGTCGGCGGTCGACCGCATGGCCCGGCGTTTCATGTCGGCCATATCGACGTCAAACCCGCGAAAGCCGTAGGTCAGGGCCAATTCGATCAATTCGCTTTGGCGACCGGTGATGCCGAGCGCAGCGGGGGAAAAATTTTTGTACATCAGTCACGTTTCTCGGTGCGCCGGCGTGTTCTCCGCTGATCACGGCGTGACCGCTGCGGAGACACCGGCTGGGATGGCGGTGGATCGGGGGCGACCGTCAAACTCAAACGATTACGGTCGCTGCGGCCGAAGTATCGCAGATCACCCGCGATTTGGCCAAGGGGATTAATCAGGCGATCTCGGATCTTAAACCGAGGCTTCAGAGTCCGGCGGGAAAGCCGACTGCGTCCCAGCTGCTGATCGAGATTTTTCCTGAAAAGCAAACGTCGACATCGCCGCCAGGGCGCCGGGGCCGATCGTGAAAATCACTTTCCACAGCGTACCGGCCGCAGTCGGTCGGACGGTACCGCAGTGGGATCGGCGTCGGGTCGACCGGGCACTCGACCGCTGGCGGGGGAGGCGAGTCGGCGGCGATGGCCGGCAGGTTGATGTTCCACAGCCGACGTTCGCCGGCGGCGACGCGGTCGGCGAGGTCGGTCAGGATTCCCGCCAGCCAGCTCGGGGCGTGTCCCCACTGACGGGCGATATCGGGGCGCCGGTACTGCGAGATCGAGATCGCAGCGACGCCGCGAAAGTGGGCTTCCCGGGCCGCGGCAAAGGTGCCGCTGACCAGCAGATCGGTACCGAGGTTGGCCCCCGCGTTGATCCCCGAAACGACACAATCGACTTCGGGACAGAGTCGGGCGAGGGCGAATCGGACGCAGTCGACCGGGGTCCCGGCGGCCGACCAGGCGTCTTCGCCGACTTGGGCGACCGCCAGCGGGGTCGCGGACGAGACGCCATGGCCACATTCGCTTCGCTGGCGATCGGGGGCGAGTGTGATTAATCGTTCGACACGATCGCCGCAGGCCGCCAGCACCGATTGACGCAGAGCCATCAGTCCGGGGGCATCGATTCCATCGTCGTTGGTCAACAAAATCCGCAGCCGAATGGGAGGCATGGTAGCGAGCGAGGTGAAGCGAAGTGTGGGAAACGCAATGACGGCATCCGGGGCTAGCGTCGCCGCGAGTCAAGTTTGGGTTCGGTTAGGAAAAAAATCGTGCAGTTCGATCAGGAGGCATCGGAGCCGCTCGAGTCCGGCAGGATCATCGGCTAGGACGCGGTGATCGATCAACCAGCAGCGATCGGCCAGCGCTTCGGCATGGGCCTTTGACTCGACCCGCCCCCGCGAAGCGGCCAACTTCCCCGGTAGCCGAAACGGAGTGCCGGCGGGGATCCCCCACGACTCCGCGGTGGCGATCAAGGCGTCACGAGCGCCGGCAGCCAGCCGGAACGGATCAGCGAGACGGATCGGCAGCTTGTAATGAACCCGTCGTTGTCCCTGCGGGTCGATCGCTGGCCATCGCCAGCGTGGCGTGGCGGTTGCTACGGAGTCGATCAGTTGGTGGAGGATCTCGTTCTGCCGCGCCACGGCCTGATCGATTCGCCGCCATTGCGGCAGCAGGGCGGCGGCTTGTAGCGGGCTGAGCGGAAACGCGTTGCTGGGCCGATCGGTGTAAGCGGAGATGCGTTGAGCGATCCGGTCATCGTCGGTCGTCACCGCCCCGCCACAGCCGGCGGTCAACGGCTTGGAACCGCCGAAGCTCCAGGCGGCGACGTGACCGAAGCCGCCCAGTGGTCGTCCGTCTGACCGGGCGCCGGGCGCCTGGCAGACGTCCTCGATCAGCGTCCAGTGGTTTCGGTCACAGATCGCTCGCAACCACCCAACCTCAGCGGCTTCGCCGTAGAGGTGCGACGCGATTACAGCGACGGTTCGAGGCGACGCGGCAGCCTCGACCGCGTCGGGATCGATCGTCCAGCGATCTGGCAGCGAATCGACCAACACCGGCAGACCGCCGACCAGGCGGATCGCCCGAGCGTTGCCTGGGTAATCGAATGCCGGACAGATTACTTCGCTGAGGTCGGAGGTGGCCATCGCCCCGGCATTCGACATTTTCGACGCAGGCTTTGCGACCTGATTCGATCGTCGCGTTTCACCCAAGCCGGCACCTCGCAGCGCCAATTCGATGGCCGCCGAGCCGCTGCACGTCAGACGGACATGACGGACGCTGAGAAAATCGCCGATTTGGCGGACCAGTTCGTCGAGTGCCGCGGCTTGGTAGCATCCCCAATCACCACTGGCGACCGCCTCGGCAACGGCGGCGGCGATTTCGGGATCGTCGGGCGGCCAAGCCGGACAGCGGTAGGCCGGCTCGCCAACTGGCCCCTCTCGGTCGAAGGGGGGCGTGACCATGAACGGCGCGGTCGCAGTCGGCCCGATTGGGGGCGGTTCGGGCTGGTTCGGGAGCGTAGCCAGACCTCGCCGGCCGGGCTGGGCTTGTGACGATTTTTTTGAAGACATATTATGCCGCATTCCTGGCGGCATAATCGCCGCGTCGTGTTGACCGTTTTCACACCCTCGAACCATCGCCTTCCATGCCATCGCAGCATCATTTTTTTAGCAATTTGCTGGGGTATGGCGATGCCTGGCTCGGTTTGCTCGCTCAAGTGGAGGGTGGTGATCCGCCGCCTTTGAGCCCGCTGCAACAAATTCTCGGCAGCCCCTTTCTGCTGCTCGGCAGCCTGATGGCGCTATTTTATTTTATCGTGCTCGTCCCCGAGCGACGTCGCAAGGCGGCCGACGCGGCGCGGTTGGCGGCCGTCAAAAAGAATGATCGGATCGTCACCATCGGTGGCATCCATGGAGTGGTTTCAGCGATCGGCGAGGGAGACACGCTGACGATCCGGCTCGATGAGAGCAGCACGAACAAGATGAAGATCGACCGCAAGTCGGTCGCCCGCATCGTGACCGACAAGGCGAAGGATGATTGATCCGGTGGCAATTCGCCGACCCGCCGACGAGCGGTCGGTTCCAGCCTGGTCGTCACCAGGCATTTGTTACGAATCATCCCGCTCCCCCCATATTCGCACCTACACCTCCGTTCACCAAGTTCGATCAAGACCATGGATTGTCTGAATCTACCGTTGGCCCAGGCCGCCTTTCATTTGCTGGCTCAGGTGACTGAGACGGCGGGTGAAGCCGCGAGTGATGGCATCAGCTTGGCCCAGTACAAGGCTCTGGCGATTTTCGCCGCCGTCTTGATCGTGCCATTCCTGCTCGCCGGCCCGATTTCCCGCTGGCTGAGGATGCCCGATTACTCGACCCGGGTGGCCGTGATCCTGCTGGCGTTGCTCGCGTCGGTGACCGTGCTGCGGTTCGGCGAGATCGGCCTCGGCGTCGACTTGCGAGGCGGCACGATCCTGGTTTACGAGATCGACCCGACGGTCGGCATCGGTCGCGACGACGAAGACCCGACGGGTAACCGGATCGCCAGCAGTGAGTTGATCCCATCGCTGATCAAGCGGATCAACCCCAGCGGTACGCAGGAGATCATGATCCGCCCCTACGGCGAAAGCCAGATCGAGATCATCATCCCCGAGGTCGATCAACGTGAGGTCGATCGGATCAAAGGAATCATCGAAAAGGCGGGGATTTTGCGGTTCGCGATCCTCGCCAATCGGCGTGACCATCAACGGCTGATCGAGATCGCCCGGAACCAAGCCGACGAGACGTCACAGGCTCGCCGGTTGGCTCGAACGGTGCTGGATGTCGATGGCGAAACGACGATTGGCTTCTGGGCCCTGGTCGACCGGGAGGAATTGCCAGACCGCAGCGGGATCAAGCCGCTCCGCGTCGATGTGGCCCAGTCGGTCGTCCGCAATCCGTCCAACGGCCGCCTGTTGGAAATTCCCTCGGATGTCGGTGGCGCCGACGGAGTCGCCCTTTGGATGCAGTCGACCGGGTTGGAGAACATTCAAGTCTTGATGTCGGTCGACCCGCAGTTGGACGTCACTGGCGAGGACCTGGCGTTCGCGGCGAGTGGCTTCGATCGCGACGGCAGCCCGGCGGTCCGATTCAAGCTGACCGATGGCGGTTCGGGCCGCTTTCTGGCGTTGACGACCAACAACGCTCCGGACGGACAGCACCGTCGTCAACTCGGGATCGTACTCGATGACATGCTGTTGTCGGCCCCGGCGATCCAATCGCCGATCTCGGGCGACGGCCAGATCACGGGTAATTTCACCAGTGACGAAGTGACGCAGTTGGTGCGAATCCTGGAAGCCGGTCAACTGCCCGCGGCACTGACCAAGGCGCCGATCGCCGAAAACCAGATCGACGCGACGCTCGGTGCCGACACGATCCGCAAAGGCTTGATCGCGATCAGCACATCGTTGGTTCTGGTCCTGATCTTCATCCTCTTCTACTACCGGTTTATCGGGCTGATCGCCTGTGCGGCACTGATCTTGAACCTGGTCATGATCCTGGCGGTGATGATTTTGATCAACCAACCGTTGACGCTGCCTGGGTTGGCCGGTTTGGTGTTGACGGTCGGGATGTCGGTCGACGCCAACGTGTTGATTTTTGAGCGGATCCGTGAAGAGCTGAAGAAGGGCTCAGCGCCGCGGATGGCGATTCGAAACGGGTTCGCGCGGGCGACGACGACGATCATCGATGCCAACCTGACGACGCTGATCACCGCGATCGTGCTGTACGCGATCGGGACCGACCAGATTCGCGGCTTCGCGGTCACCTTGATCCTGGGGATCTTGTTCAGCATGTTCACCGCGATCTACATGTCGCGAACCTTCTTCGACATCGCCGAACGCAAGAAATGCCTGTCGCTGTCGATGAGCGATATGGTCAACTCGCTGCGGCTGGCGATCACCGGAGGTGGCGGCTTCGATTTCATGCGGAAAGGTTCGTTTACGTTGATGCTTTCGGGGTTGTTGATTGCCGCCAGTTTGGCCGCCATCATCGCCCGCGGTGGATCGATCCTGGATATCGACTTCGCTGGTGGCTCGTCGGTCACGTTCCGTGTCCAGGAACCGACCACGACCGACACGGTTCGGGAAATCGTCGGCAAAAGCCTGGCGACTTCCGAGGGGCCCAAAGCCGAGTTCACGGTTAACAACGTGAGCCTCGAATCGGCATTGCCGGGGACGATCTACAAGGTCGATTCCTCGATCGAGAGTGTCAATGAATTGAAGGAATTGATCGGTCAGGGATTCGCCGCCGACGGGTCGTTGCGGCTGATGACTTACGAACTCGAGATTCTACCTTCCGAAACCGAAACTCCGGCGGGTGCGGAGTCGGAATCGCAGAGCTATTGGAGTGGCGAGCGGACGCTGCAGTTCGTCGCCGCGCGGGCTCAAGACGAATCCGAAGTCCCCGCCGAAGGGGATGTCCCGACGAGTGAAGATGCTG
>SKZY01000382.1 GCA_007127095.1 Planctomycetaceae bacterium | reverse complement strand
GTTCTCGTCCGGAATTTTGCTGCCTGACCTCACGCCGCTTGCCACCTCGCCGGCTGTTAACCGCCGGCGGTGCTTCGATTCCAGCGGCAATCTGCACAAATGGTCGTCCCGACAGCCACGGTTCTGTTGAACCGCAAGTCTGCTGGATTTTGAGCAACATTCACCGCAAACGCCGTAACCTCGGGCGTCATCGGCTATAAATGATAAGTTAACAAACCCTGTCAGCAGCGAACACCAGGGGGGCGGTAACCGGCCTGTGGGGCGAGAAGTCAGACATCTCCGACTGGATGTTCATGCGAGACGGCAAGATGCATGGAAACTATACGATGCGTCCGCTGTTGAGAACATTGCCCGACGACGAGGCCGCCCAGTATCGCTCGATTCTCGCCGAGCCATAAGCGAGCGGTCAGCGGTCAGCTTTGCAGCCCTGCGTTGCGCACAACGATCGATTCGCATTCCAGCCACTTGCGTTGCTGGCCGCCGTCGTCTCTTGCTGCTGCCGCTGAACGGCTGCGAACTGCCGCGGCTTTACACTTAATAGGCGGGCCTATCTCCCGGAAGAGCAGCCATTGCGGCGACATATCCGCCGTTAACGAGCCGGCCAGAAAACGAAGCTGAATTGCAATTGACGCAACCGTAGCTTTGGCTACAGTTGAGGCATCGATTGTAACAAGGGCTACATTTAGTCGCCCACCGGGCAAATCGAGTGGCTGACGTCCGTTCACCATCGCGGAGCGACGGATCGTCAACCGCCAGCTCGCTCAAGTTCTCTAACCTGGCTTCATGGTTCACCGATGCTCAAACCGATTTTCTCCCAGCAGCCGCCACGACCGCTTCGAACCCTTCACCGCGCGTTTACCCTGGTCGAACTGTTGGTCGTGATCGCGATCATTGGCGTGATGGTCGGGTTGTTGTTGCCGGCCGTGCAAGCCGCCCGTGAGGCAGCCCGACGGATGCAGTGCAGTAACCATCTGAAACAACAGATTTTGGCGATGCACAACTACCACGATTCGCTGGGCAGCTTGCCGCCGGCCTACGTCAGCGATTCGGTTCATCCCAACCGCGATCCAGAAACGATGGACGGACCCTCAGGCTGGGGCTGGAGCGCCCTATTGCTGCCTTACATCGAAGGCAGCACGCTGCAAGACAACCTCAATTTTGACCTCCCCTGCTGGGCGCCGCAGAATGCCGGGTTGGTCACGACGCGACTGCCGTTTTACCTCTGCCCTTCGGCGTCGATGAGCGATTCATCGGTGATCGTTCGTGACGAGTCGGGGGCGACGCTGGCCACGTTCGGACGCAGTACCTACGTCGGCAATGTCGGCCACGAGGAACCTTGGGGCTATCCGCTCACCGATTGGAAACAGTTAACCGGAGTCAACGGTCCGATGATCCGAAACGGCCGAGTGAAGTTCCGTGACGTCATCGATGGCTTGTCCAACACGGTATTTCTAGGTGAGCACCATCCGATGTTGAGCGACAAGACCTGGGTCGGTATCGTTCCCGGAGCCGAACTCTGTACCAATAATCCTCAGCGGTTTCCGTTCACCGAGTGTGAGGAGGCCGCGACCTACATGCTGGTTCACAGCGGGCCGGCGGCCGAGGAGGGCTTTGTCGTTCATCCTCCGAATGCACCGGAATCGCACGTTTGTCAAATGTATTCGAACCACCCCGGAGGCTGTAACGTCGCTTTCGGCGACGGCAGCGTCCGGTTCATCGGCGAGTTCATCCGCGCCGACATTTGGGCCGCGTTGTCCAGCATGAACGGTGGAGAGGTCATCGGTGAGTACTGAGATTAACGCCCCACCGCGTCCGCGCCGCCGCTACCTGCTGTCAATGGCTTGGCGAGCCGCTGTGGTAGTGATTCTGATCGGCAGCCTGATCGGGTGCGAGCGGATGCCGCAGATGACTAGCGGCGAGACGATGCATCTGCTGACCGCGCTGCGGACAGCCTGTTCGGTCCGCAGCGACGAGCATTTGGAGGCGGTGCGCCAAAAGGTCGATGAATCGCATCAGGCGGGGCGTTTGAGTGATGCGGAACACGACAAGATCAGCGAAATCATCGAAACCGCCGCGGCCGGAGATTGGGAAGCGGCCGAACAAGCCTGCTTTCGCTTTCAAAAAGCCAACTCGGGGTGATCGCCGCTGGATGATCTCACTGACCCCGGGTGCGAAAAAGCCGAGAGTTTTGATGCGCAAGACCGGGGATAAGCATCTTGCGGCAGTGATTCAGTTCAGATCATTCGAGCGAAGCGACAACATTGCCATCGGCCATGGCTAACAGATTCAGCCAGACGTCGAGTTGGATTGACTCGTTGATGAAGCGAACCGATCCGTCACAGAAAGTTACTTGGACACCGCCGGGGTGTCGGCTCCGCGCGGTTTGGAATCCGCGGCTCCCGCCGGCGACGCACCGCAAGTGGCGATCGGGCTCACCGGTGTAGCCGCAGCGACCGGGGCGATCCATCCGCATGTCATCCAGGGCATTGCCATTGGGACCGACGAGTATTCGTGGACTCCGGTACGACGGTTCGCCACCACTGATGTACATCGACGATGCATACATCCAGGCTCCGCGGATATCTGATTGCACTTCGGCGGCAATGATTTCACCGACAAGGATGGTATTGGAAAGGCCATCGCGAATGTCTTGAAATTGAGCCGCATACGGCTCGCCGGGAGAAGGCCTTCCCGATCCACCGAAGTGGAACGGGCCACGCTCACGAGGACGACGGAAGTCGGTTCGTGAAAACGCGCTTCCGGCACCACCATTGACTCCGTAGTTGCCACGGGCCAGACCGCCACGGTTGCCGTCGGGAAGCCTCCAGGTGCTGGTGGGGCTGAACCACGTCTTGTCACCACCATCGCTGGGGCAGCGATAGGTTGAAATTTCTTGCGATCCCAACAGCAGGTTGTTGGGGCTGGCTCTGAATCCGCGGGGGCCGCCGACCCAATCGAAGTCGAATTGATCTTGAAAGGCCGTCTCCTCGATATACGGAAGCAAACCGACCGTCCAGCCTTGGGAAGAACTGGTACTGCTGGCGTTGACGATGATGTCTCGATTATGATAGCCGGGCTTGGGTAGTCGATTGAATGAGTCGTGATAATTGTGCATCGCCAAGCCAACCTGCTTAAGGTTGTTTGAGCAACTCATCCGACGGGCTGCTTCGCGAGCAGCCTGAACGGCAGGCAGCAATAGACCGACCATCACTCCGATGATAGCGATCACGACCAGCAGTTCGACCAGGGTAAACCCGATCCGTTGGTCCTGAGATATACGAATCTTCGGACTTGCGACTTGAGCGTTCATGGAGAGATTCCTCTTTTTTGAACGGAACGAACATCGCTGCAGCCCATCAGACAGTGAACTTCGCGAAGCAGGTAGCAGCGCACGGGACGATCCGCCGGTTCACGGCGAGGTTTCGACTGCGAAAGTTTTTAGATCTCAAATTAAAAAACTTGCAGCGAAACTATTTCTGTACCGGAGTGTTGACTGCATCACATCGATTCCAGATTGCGCACTGGGCCCAACAGCGGAGTAATTTGACTGCTGCAACAGTCATTTAGAAGAAGACCCTACCCAACGCATGTTAAGAGAATGCGAAGGAAAGGTTTGCATCTGAAGTTTCTTGGGAACCCAGCGTCTCGTGATCGCTGTTTCTCACGTGACCAAAACGCCCCCGCTCCGGTTCCTTGGAGCGTTAAAATCAGCGGATGACCGGCCATCGCCGCCGTGACTTCGCGGCTGGCGGCCGCAAATCGCACCGTCGCGGAATTTGCGAAAATTCCGATTGCTTCTCCGTGATGCCGCGTCGCGACGTCCTGCTCGGCCTGGCCGAGCAAACACCGGCAACCCAGATGCAACAGCACAGGTTGTGCATTCGTCGGGTGGGCGTTATCTTTCCGACTGTGCGTCAGTTTTTTTCGCCACCAAGGGGGCGTCGAGGGAGATGTTGGGAAGGCAGAGCGACTCGGTACCGGGGCAGATGCGAGGGGGACGGCGGATTGCCGTCTGCGGTTGGCCGCTGCTCGTGGGCTTACCGCTGATCGCGATTTTGCTGTCGATCGTTGGCTGTGGCGGTGACGATTCGCCGCGAGTTTCGCTGCAGGGTGTGGTTCGTGTTAATGGCGATCCGGCCGAGCGGATGCTGGTCCAACTGCACTACCAAGGGCCGAGCGAATCGGCTGGTGAATCGCTCGAAGTGGAGGGCAACGACAAATACCCCTCGGGCCTGACCGACCAGGCGGGGCAGTTCCGGGTCGCCAACGGCGCCGCTACCGGAGTCTTACCGGGCCGATATGCCGTGACCTTCACTTGGTTGTCGAGCGACGGGCTGGATGCCAGGGACAAGTTCGATGGTCGCTACGCCGATGCCGAGCGAACGGAACATTTCTTGGACGTGCCACGAGACGTGGTCGAGTCGGTTCAGTTCGAGCTTACCACGCCGTGATGCGGCAACCATTGTTCTATCTTGACCAAAAAAGGGTAAATGATGAATCGTTTTCAGGTTTTCACGAGCGGCTCCGCGGGTTACCGGCGGCGATCGAGGGCGGGGGCCTCATCGACCGCGTTCACGTTGGTCGAGCTGTTGGTAGTGATCGCGATCATCGGAGTGATGGTTGGTCTGTTGTTGCCCGCTGTACAGGCCGCTCGCGAGGCGGCGCGTCGAATGCAGTGCAGTAATAATCTCAAGCAGATCGCATTGGCGATGCACAATTATGAGTCGACGTTCAAGCGACTGCCCAATAACAATCCACAGCCGACGGCACGCAGTAGCGACGGCTTGACGGTCATGCAGGGTCCCTGGACGATCGCGTTGCTGCAATTCCTGGAGCAATCCAACGTTTACGATCAGTGGAACTTTGACCTCGGTTTCGCCGAAGCTACGAACCGTCCGCTGCTGACGTCATCGATCCCAGCCTATCAATGTCCGTCGACGCCGGTCAGTTCCCCAGCGATGTTCGCCCCACCTCCGCCGACTTTTTCGGCCGACCATGCCGCGGTTGGTGGTGATCGCTATCAGGCGACCCATGTTGACTATGCTGCACCACTGAATGTGAGGCGGCCGCCGATGCTACCGACCTCGGAAATCGTAAAGGGCATCTTGCCGCAGAGTTCTATTCCGCCGACCCGGTTTTCCGCGGTCACTGACGGGCTTTCGAACTCGATCATGTTTGCGGAGCTGGCCGGTGGCCCGATCCGCTTTAACCGCCAGCGGCCGAGCGGCGATCAGAGCGGTGCGTTCGGGCATATTGGCAACTGGAACCGGCTACTGCTGATGCGATTGAGCGAAGATGGTACGACGCTTTATGGCGGTAACTGTTTGGTAAACTGCTCCAACTGGGCTGGTCTGAATCTCAATTCCTTCCATCCCGGAGTGGCCCAGGTCGCCCTAGCGGACGGATCGGTTCGAGCGTTGAGTGAATCGATACCGATGGAGATCTTGTTTCGTTTGGTGGCCATTCAGGACGGTCAGCCCGTTGGAGAATTTTAGCACCAATGACTACTACAGGTCGCGGACGTTGGCGGTTGAACTCGCTCGAGCGAATGGTCGGTCGAGTGATGGTATTGGTCGGTATATCGATCGGCAGCGCCGGTTCGTCTGCTGCCGACGAGCCGGATGCTGCCTGGTCGTCGTTTCTGAGCTTCGCCCCTGAGGCAATCGATGCGGAGCGGCTACCGGTCGCCTGGACTCCGAACGATGTCACCTGGAAAGCGAGACTGGTCGGCTATGGACAATCGAGCCCGGCTTTGTGGCGTGACCGATTATTCGTCACCACGGTCACAGGGCCGATGAAGGACGTCTACCACGTCAGCTGTCTCGATACGGCGACCGGCGAGACCGATTGGGTCTATTCTTTCGACTCAAGTTGGCCGAGCGAGAGCAGCACGCGGGTCAGTCGAGCAGCGCCGACACCGGTAGTGGACAGCGAGGCAGTCTATGCCTTTTTCGAAAGTGGCGACTTGGTCTGCTTGGGACACGACGGAAAACTCCGTTGGTCGCGGGCGCTGCAACGCGACTGGGGCGAGTTCGATAATCGCTTTGGAATATCGGCATCGCCGGCGCACAGCGACCGTTGCCTATTTGTATTGGTCGATCATGAAGGCGAGTCGCGGCTGGCGGCGATCGACAAGCAGACCGGACGTGAGCAGTGGGTGGTGCCGCGGGGACCACGTTCGCGGACCTGGTCCTCACCCGGTTTGGTCCGTGTCGGTGACACGACGGTCGTGGTCTGCTCTTCGTCCGGAACGGTCGATGGATACCTCGTCGACAACGGGAACCGAGTTTTCTCGACCGCTGATGTCGGTGGCAACACCGTGGCGACGCCGATCGACTTGGGTGATGGCGAGTTTTTGGTAGCGTCGTTGATCCGCCCGGCTGACGGCCCTGCGGAGAATGCGGCTACGTCGAACCGCAAAATGAAGATCGTTCGCGAGGGAGATCGCTGGCGGTTGGAAACCGGCTGGGTCGCGGAGGCCGCTCGCGGCGGATTCTGCTCACCCGTAGGCGATTCGCTCTGTTGCTACTGGCTGAATCCCGTCGGCGTCCTGTTCTGTCTCGATCGAGAGACCGGCCAGGAGCACTACGCCCGGCGACTCAGTTGTGGTGCCTGTTGGGCCACCCCAATAGTTGTCGGTAATCGGCTTTACCTGTTCGGCAAGGATGGCGAGACTGTGGTCGCCCGCAGCGGACCGCGGCTGGAAATGATTTCCGAAGCCAACCGGGTCTGGCCCGAAGACGAGCCGCCTTCAGCGTCTGAGCAACTCGGACAACCGCCAACCGCCGACGACAATCCGATCCAACCGGCACCGACGCTCTACAGCGTCTTAGCGATCGACGGGGCGCTGATCTTTCGCCGCGGCGACGTCGTCTATCGGGTCGATTCTCGCTAGGACTGCGATCGATGCGTGCTGACGGAGATGACCGAATGACCGTGGGGCCGCTTGTGGCTCAGCGGCGGTGCGTCGAGCCGCAGCAAGGTTTATTGCAGCAATCGCTGTACGGCGAGTATTTGGCGATGTTGTTGATGATTCATGCCGGATTCGGCGTGGCGGTTTGGGGTGTTGCCTCGTGGCAGGCTCCCTCGGGGCTGGCAGTGGTCGCCGCCGGGGCTTGGATCATCGGGAGGGCGATCGGTGTTTTCGCGGGCCGCGGTTTCACTCCGCTGGTCACCGGCGGGTTTGCCTGCGCGGTGGTCGCATTGTGGCAACGCGGCCTCGCCCTGCCGCCGGGGCCGTTGATCCTGTTTTCCGCGCCGGTCTTTATCGGTATGCTGAGCGTGATACTGATCGTCGATCTGTTCGAGTGGGCGTTGCGTCCACCGGGAGCCACCGCGGCTCGGATCGTGCGGCGGTGGCGGCGAGTCAACCTGTACCGGCTGGGCGCCTGGGCACTGGTGCTCGCGTTTGTCGTCTACATGATCGCGATACCGACAGTCGGTTGGATCGTTGAGCGATTGCAGCCGCCCCGTGTCGCGCATCAGTTGGAAGAGCTGTCTCTGTTGGAGCAGGTGCGGCTGCGCAGTATGGAGGCGATGACTGCCTTTTGGTTTTTCGCTGTGGGAGCAACCATCGGCAGCTTTGTCAATGTCGTTGTTTATCGAATGCCGCGTGGCCAGTCGGTGGTGTTCCGGCGTTCTTGCTGTCCGGCGTGCGACTCGCAAATCAAAAGCCGCGACAACCTTCCCATCTTCGGCTGGTTGCTGTTGGAGGGGCGTTGTCGTGAATGTCGAGCCGCGATTTCACCACGATATCCGATCGTCGAATCGATCGCCGCCGCGTTATTCCTGCTGCTGTTCGTAGTCGAATTGATCTCCGGTGGCGCGAACATCCCGGTGCGGCAACCGAATTTTTATCATGGCGTCGTCTGGATCATCTTCTACACGAAGTGGGATTTGGTCGGGCTGTATCTGTATCACTGTTTTCTGCTCAGCGTCTTATTGACCTGGTCGTTGATCGACCTCGATCGCCAGCGTGTGACCGCGGGCGTCAAGTGGTTCGTCGGCGTTTGTCTGTTCCTGCCTCCGCTGATTTGGCCGAACTTGCTGCCTGTGCCGCTACACCCCGCCAGCGACCGCTGGCTTGATCAAGCGTGGATCGCGGCCGGACTGAGCTCAATGACAGGTGGGATTGTGGGAGCCGCATTGGGCGGCCTGATTGGGTCAGCGCTGAGTCTGCGATCGGCGACGGGAAGCGGACGATTTGGGGACCCGGCGACCGCGACGCACATCACCAGTGGCTTGGCGTTCGCCGGACTGGGGCTCGGTTGGCAAGCCGCAGTCGTCATCGGTTTGCTGACAGTGGCGATCGGGTCGGCAGTGATGCCATTGACGCATTATCGTCGCTGGCCACAACCGTCGTGGACGGGTTGCCTATTGGCGGCGTTCGTCCTGCATCATGTCCTGTGGCGTTGGACGATGGAGAATCTGACGTCCTGGTAGGTCTCGGTTGCAAAGCGACGTCGTGATTTAGCTCAGAATCCAGGCGGGGAACGGGTCGTCGAATGATTGCCAGGCCGCTGGTCCGGCGGCCAATTCGGCGTCGGTCAGCAAGCATTGCTGCAGCGAATCGTACAACGCGATCTCGTCCATCCCGATACCGATGAAGACCAATTCTTGACGGCAATCGCCTACCTTCTCGTCCCAGTGTGCGGCGATCGCTTGGCGTACCGCCGGTACATCGGGCCACTGTTCTTGTGGCAGTGATGCCCACCAATAACCGCCGACATCGAGCCGCGCGACGCGACCCGCTTGTGACCAGACACCGACCTTGTCGAGTCGTGTGGCCAGCCAAAAAAAACCTTTAGAACGGAGCACGCCCGACCAGTCCTGTGACAACCGGTCGAAGAAACGTCGCGGGTGAAACGGGCGGCGCGAGCGGTAGACGAAACTGTTGACACCGTATTCCTCGACCTCACTGGCCCCTTCGCCACGCAGCGTCACCTGCCAGCCTTTCGACAATTTCGCCCTTTCGAAATCGAACCGTCCGGTTCCGAAAACTTGTTCGGCGGGCACCTCCCCAAAGCGGCTCCGCAATCGCAGCGCATACGGATTGAGGTGTTCCAAAAAGGCTTCGATCTCGCCCAATTCGGCCTCACTGACCAGATCGGTCTTGTTCAATACAATCACGTCAGCGAACTCGACTTGGTCGACCAGCAAATCGGCCACCGTACGATGATCCTCTGCCGTCGCCGCCTGACCGGCGCTCTGCAAGTCCTTGCCGATCCGTAGGTCGGAAAGAAAATTGGCCGCGTCGACGACGGTGACCATCGTGTCGAGTCGGGCTAGGTCGCTGAGCGCTTGACCGTTGCCGACAGCGAAGGTGAACGTATCGGCTACCGGTGCGGGTTCGGAAATTCCCGTCGATTCGATTAGCAGGTAATCGAATCGACCGTCATTGGCCAGGGCAGCCACTTCCAACAGCAAATCCTCGCGGAGCGTGCAGCAGATGCAACCGTTGGTCATTTCAACCAATTTCTCTTCGGTTCGACTGAGCGCGCCTTGGCCACGAGCGATGAGTTGCGAATCGATATTCACTTCGCTCATGTCGTTGACAATCACGGCAACGCGAAGTCCTTGGCGATTGCTGAGTACATGGTTGAGCAACGTCGTTTTGCCGGATCCCAGGAATCCCGAGAGGACGGTGACGGGTAACTTTTTGTCGCTTTGACGATTCATGATTTTGCGGTCTCCAGTCGTTTGGGGCGAATCAGCAAACGGTTCGTGAGCCGCTGCCAGTCGGCCAAACTGCGGTCCCAACGGCGACCGCTGAGCTGTCTCCAGGCCCGCGGCATCTGCTCAGCTTTGACCAGCGGCCGCAGCCATGTGTCGACACAGTCGTAGCGATAGTCGGTTCCTACACAATCGATTACCCAGCGTTCGTAGGATGCGATCCATTGCAACATCCGCTGGCAGAGCCGATGGGAATGCCGCCACTGCGCCGTGCCCCGGGGGCGCCCGAAGCCCGGTAAGTCATCAGTCCAGTGAATCACGTCGGCGAGCGACTCGACCGCCGACCAGCAAGGACTGAAACCGGATCGGCCCAGGAACAATCCGCCGTGCTGGCGCTCGCCGTAAAAGATGCCGAACCCCCACAGGCAGATGTGCCGCCGATCCTCGTCGAGTCGATAGCAACTCGATCCGCCTTGTTCGTCATCGGCCCGATGCCGGGTAAAGCCGTATTGCAACAACAGGTTTCCGGAATCGCGGCGGATGTCACAGCCCCAACACCACAATTGCTGGGCCAGCAAATTTTCTGCGAACCTGCGGACCGGCGGCGGGTAGCACCAGCCACGGCGGACAGCAGTTCCGTCCGAGCGACTTTGTGGAAGCTGCCTCGGCATTGCCTCAGCAGTCGACTTCACAAAACCCATCGTCCACCCCAGGCCAGGATCACCGAAAAAAGTACGGCAAAGACGAACTG
>SKZY01000229.1 GCA_007127095.1 Planctomycetaceae bacterium | reverse complement strand
GATGAATTGATTCACCGGAATCGTCTTCGTCTTCTTGCGATCCCCGTCGGTCCGATCGCGATACGCGAAGGTGACTTGTCCTTGTTCGCAGGCGATGATCCTTTCGTTGGAGATCGCGACGCGATGCGTGTAGCGACTCAGGTAGTCCAGCAGCTTCAGTAAGAGACGTCGCATGACGTTCAGATGCCGACTTGGCAACGAATGGTCGCGATGGAACGCCTCGCCGTGGAGGGCGAAGATATCGGCCAGTTCGGGTCGTTTGTTTGCGATCGCTGGCCGGGCCGGTGTCGCGCCCAATGGCGCGTCGCTGGACATCGCGGATCGCCCCTAAAGCGGTTCCTGATCCGGCATTCTGAGCAACTCGAGAACGCGAATCATCTGCTGACGAAGCGGAGACATGGGACGGCTGTTTTGTGACAGGGGAGAAGTAACGAGCGATCCTGTCCAGGGGGCCGTTCCATCCTCTCAATGCAAGAGCTGCATCGATCAGCAGACCCAAAAAGCTCAATTCACATAACGCACGGAGCAGCTGCGCAAACTTTCCGCCTACCGCGCAGCGGTTTAGTTCAACGTGGCGGTTCAGCATGGCCGCGCGGACGACTTACCACTAAAAAAAACGGTCAATTCGCGGCCTCCGTTGCAACCGATGGTTCCGCCTCCTGGTCAAGCTTCAAGTCACGGGCGCCGTGAACTAACGGGTCGTGCCATTTCCCTATCGCGGCCTTCGTTTTCTCATCATATAGACAGGCGACCGACGGAGGGTTTTTAAGTGCTTTGATCGGATCGTCGCCAGTGACGCGGACGAGAATACCGTAGTCGTGCAGTTTACGCTTCGTTGTCCAAAGTTGCCACGCGTCATCACGCCAGAGAATGTCACGCCCATTCATTGTGCCGGGATGCCAGTGGCTACGTCCTGCAGAGAACCAACCGTCAGATAAAGCGATGGTTCCGTTGTCGGTGAATCCACCAGAACAGCCAAAAAGGTAGAACTTGTAGTCATCCGTGCGCGCGTGGAGATAGGAGGCGTGGAAACCGCGAATCTCCGACACGTTGACGTAGACACCAGGCACCAGCTTGTTTTCACGTTCTTGCGTGGGTGTCGCGGCAATCAGTTTGGGTTTAAGTGGTTCGTCATACACGTTGACGACGCCATCACCGTTCGTATCTTCGATGTCCTGAGCGATCGACAATGAAGTTGCGATGAGCGTAATAATTTGCAAGGTGATAAGAAGTCGCATTAAAGCATCCATTCTCATTGGCGGACGAGGAATCTCATCGCGACAACGATGATCTACGCGCACGTACTGATCCGGAAAGACATCACCGTGGTCAGTCCGCTCGATTGCTGGCAACCGCCGCCCGCGGTGGTGGAACCGGTCGCGGGCGGCGAATCGGCTGCGACGCTGTCGCTACTTGCGGATGTCGTAGCAGAACAGCCGGTCGTCGGAGCGGATGTAGAGCAGGCCGTCGAGGATCACGGGGTGTGCCCAGGTGGGGCGTCCGTCGGCTTGGGGGATCTGGAGTTGTCCGGTTTCTTCGTACCCTTCGGGGCTCGCTTTGGCCAGCACCATCACGCCGTTGGCATATTGGATGTAGAGCATCCCTTCGGCGGCCGCGAATGCCGCGGAGCTTCTGCCGGAACCGCGTGATTTCCAGACCTGTTCGCCGGTCATCAGTTCGGCACAAAAGGGTGCTCCTTGGTCATCCGAATCGCCGTAGACGTGATCACCGACCAGGACCACGCCGCCGTGCTTGTTGGCCAATTTAGTGATCAAACCGTAGATCTCATCGACCGAAACGGACTGATTCGGGCCGGGGACTTGACGCAGCAACGCGCCACCACGTTTGTAGCCGACGGAGAAAAAGACGAGGTCGTCGCGAATGATCGGCGTCGGGATGACGGCCGTGGTGCGGTCGATGTCGTAGGTCCAGAGCAGTTTGCCGTCGCTGGCGGCCACACCCATCGGGCCGCTGGCGGTCAATTGGACGTAGACCTTCTGGCCGCCGACCTGCGAGATCACGATCGACGAGTGGCCGGCGCCACGGTCACCTTCGCGAGCGGTTTGCCAAATCGTTTCGCCCGAGTTTTTGTCGAGTGCCACCATCGTCGCCGATTCGCCGCCGGGGGTGCAGATCACACGATCGCCGTCGACGAGGACCGATTCGGAGAAACCCCAAGGGTCGCCTTTTTTGCCACCGAGTTGATCGACCAGATGGCGGCTCCAAACGACCGATCCGTTATCGGCATCGCAGCAGATCAGGTTGCCGCGAGGGGTCACGACATAGACCAATCCGGCGTCGATCGTCGGGGTCCCCCGGGAACTTTGCCAGGAATCTTGGCCTTCGGTCCAGGGTTCGCCGGTTTTCGTAGCCCACAACGGTTTTCCCGACTTTTGGTCGTAGCAGGAAAGGTATTCGTCGGCATCGGAAGCAGTGGAAGAACCGTCACCGAGTGTGTAGAGCTTGCCGTCGGCGATCGAGACGCTCGCGTAACCGCGGCCGGCGCCGGCGGTTTGCCAGACCAGCGGTGGTCCCGCTTCGGGCCAGGATTCGAGCAAGCCCTGTTCCGGTGCGACGGCCGTGCGATCGGGCCCGCGAAACGTCGGCCAATCACCGGCCGCAAGCGGGGTCAGTGGCGCTGCGAACAGCAACCCTACGAGCGGAAGCAGTAGCCGCGACGGTAGCGTTTGGGAATCATTCATCGGGTGAGGATCCTTGAGCGGTGGGGAAAGCGATTTTCGGCAGGCGGGAGCGACCGATTCAGCGGGCTGGGCGACGGCCGCTGCGAAACGAACCGCAGCGGTCGAGCCGTGCGGCACCGAAGCTACCCCACAGCGGCGTTCAGCCGGCGGTACAGTCACCGTCACCATCACGATCAATCTAACCGCTACGGCGTTCGGCGTCAGCTGAGCGGAAAAAGTCTCAGGCACCTTTTGCGAAGAACTGGCCCTGCGGATGAGAGCCCAGACGCTCTGTGAAGCGTTTTCGGACAGTGCCTCGCGTCGGCGAACAGCCGCCGAATCATTGCCGGCCTTCGATGGCCAGTAGCAAGATGCCGGCGGCGAGGACTAGCAGCGGATCGATGGCGTCTTGGTTATTGACGGAGACGGTTAGGCGATGGACGAACGGGTTGAAATGGGTCCGCAATTCGGCCAAGCGGTTACCGGAGACGTCGGCGAGATGAAAGTTTTGCGGCAGAATCCGCAAAATCGAGCGGCGCAGCAGGGCGGCCAAGACGCTGTCTTCGCGGATTACCCCGAGCGGACGATCGGCGGGATCGAGCACGTGCCATTCGTCTCGGACCAGCGAGCGGAAACCTTTCCGTCTCAGGGCACCGACTTTCTGGCCGTCGCTGCTATCGATCACGTCGTAGGATGCACCGAAGTCGATGACTTGGCGAGCCAGGATGGCGAGCAATTCGCACGACATCGATTCGTCGGTGTAGAAGCGGATGTCTTCCTTAAGTCGAAACGCTTTTTGACGGCTGAATCCGATCAGCCCACCGGATTGATCAAAAACATGAAACTTGGCGCCGAACAGCGTGAAGACTTTGCGGCGGATCGTGAACTCGGTATTCGACATCGGATTTTGGGGGCCGGAACGCCGCAGGGAGGATCGGATCGGTGAGCGGTCCCGAGCAAGAGATGACGATAGGATTCGCGAGCGTGGCGCCACGACGGTTCATTCCGCCGCGGCTACCCGGGGGCCAGTGGGTAGGATACCCGGAAAGGCGAGTGGCTCACCAGCGGGCCCGATCGCCAGCCCAATCCAGCCGTCGCGAAGTTCGAGTTGACTGATCTGCAGCCCTGCCATTGCCGGATGGTCCGTCAATCCGGCGGGCACCAACGGGATCGGGCGGCTGCTGGAAAATACTTTGTTGAAGATTGCCCGAACCGGCAACCGTTCCCGCATCGACATCCCGGGGCCGCTGATTCGCAGGTGGCCGTCACGCGATAGCGAAGCCGACAAGCCGTCGACGTCGCAGCGGTAGGCGGCACGAACGATGAACCGACGCAGATCGAGTCCCGCCTCGCGGTGCAACCTCATCACCCGCAGCGTGATCCAGACCACATCGTCCTCAACCTCGACGGTCACCGGGCGTGTCGACGCGAACTGGATCAGGATATCGTCGGGCAATTCTTCGTCGTCTTCGCCGTCGGTCGTAGGCGTGGGGATCGCGAAGCGGCCACGGAGTTGATCGGCGATCTCACGGATCGATATCGACTCGCCCGCAGGCAGCACGGCTTCCAGCGTATTGTTGACCGCCGATTGGTGAACCTGCAGGCTGATCAGGCTGTTACCGGGCGCCCGCGGCCGCGGGGTGAAGGCGGCCAATTGCCAATCGCTGCCGACGCGATAGCGGGCCACCAATCGATCTGCGGTCGTTTGCATATCGACCACCATTGGGTTGAGTCCGAGGCTGGCGAGCGGTCCGACGAGGTGTTTGCTGAACTTGTCCGAGGCCTCGTCGAGTTGGCTATCGAGTCGGCTATCGATCTCGCCGCTGACCCCACCGCGGATTTTCCCATGTTGGATCTGCTTGGCGGTGGGCGCGAGCGATTGATAGCGGTTTTTGGCGATTTCGCGAACCAGCGAACCGACCAGCGGAATCGAGTCGAAATCGGTATCGATACCGCGAACGCGGGTGGTCGAGTCGACCGACACGACGGTTTCCTCGACACCGGCGGAACGACTGGAGATTTCCAGCGGGGTCAGCGATGCGAAGTGGGCTGCCGAACCGCTGCGGATCGACACCGGCCCGTTACGGCTGGCGGTATCGGAATGGACTTCGCCGGTGGTTTCCAATTCGAGTCGCCAGGTCGAGGGGCTGGGAATCAAGCGGATCGCGACCGCCGAATCGATTCGACTGTGCCCCCGCACATCGGCACCCAAGATGCGTTGACGAACCGGTTCGATCCGCGAATCGACTTCGGGGACGATCCGATTGATCAAGCGGTCGGAAACCGCGACTCGCAGGTTTGCGTTGCGGTAATGGGTATTGAGGGTTGAGGCGAGCTGCTGGGCCTCGGATGACGAGGCGAAGCGGAGCGACTGGGCGGCCCGGGCGACGTCGATCCCGCCCAGGTCAATCGCGTCGGATTCCTGGCGTTCCAGTTGTCCCAACAGGGCCGCGTAGTCGACTGGCGCGATCGCCCAACCGCGAATGGATGCCGCCAATTCGGCGATCGCTTCCTGCTGGAGCCACTCGATCTGCGAATCGCTCAGTCCCGGCCAATTGAGTCGGGAGAGGAAGCGTTGGGCGACCAACCAGCTCTTCGCCGGATCGTCGCTGCCGCTGGCGGCGGCGAGTTCATCCAGCAGCAGAAAATCGTGCCAGCCGTCGGCGTCGCTCGTCGTCGCGATCTCGGCGGCGACCGCAGCGATCGACCGCTGAATCGAATCCCGCGTCGTCCAGCTTCCCGGAGTGACGTCGAGCGGCGTGGCCGTCGAGACGGTGGCTTGATGCGCCGCCTGCCAAACGACGACCCGGCGATTGACCGAATGGGCCGCTCGAAGGCAAGCGATCTGCGCGGCACGATCCTCAACGAGTTCGGCCGTTTCGATCCCCTGACGCGCCAAGTGTTCGAGTCGTGCGAGCAGTTCGGCGGAAGCGGGTGAGGCGATCGACGGCAAGCGGCGGAGAGCGGCGAGTTGCTGGGCGACGTCCTGCCGCCAAACCCGCATCTGGACACTCGGATCGGGCGAATCGGTGATGGTGGCTGAGTGACTGCCACCGGTCGAGGCCCAAAACTGATCTCCGTCGCCGGCAGGTGTGAAGTCGCCGAGCGAGCGAAGTTCATCGATCAACCGTGGCGTTTCGGGCCATCCGCCGCCGAGGCCATGACGCGATCGGTTGGCGGAATCCGCTGGTCCGACGGGTTCGTCCGCCTGGTCGCCGACATAGCCGTGTGCCCTTGAGGATCGCTCGGTCGACGTCGGCAGCGATTGACGATGCCCCACCGTGTCGACAACGCCTTTGCGGGACTCGCTCCGATCTTGGCTGGAATCATTCGCGAGGTGGCCACCGTGGGTTGCTGAGGGCGTCACGGCGGACGGATTGGCGACGGTCAAGAAACGGACGGTCCGCGAGTCGTCATGTTCCGTCGCCGCGACAGTGTCGAGACCTGCCAACTCGTCCTCGACGCGGAGTCGCGGGGCTCGCAATTCGGCATTTGCCAAGGGAGATGATCGCAAGACCGCTGCCCGATCGCCGACCGACGGCGTCGCCGGCCCGCTGGCTCGAAGCGACTGGCGATCGGATCGTGATTCGATCCCGGCGGCTGCTGGGGTGGAGATCGCGTCTGCAAGAGGACTGACCAGCAACGTTCGCGGGGCAGGTGCGGCGACCTGCCGGATCCGGGGACTGACTCGGTCGGATCGCTCGGCGAACGAGCCGCTCGCGGCCAAGCTATGACGAGCGTCGCCCGGTTTTTCGGTGAGGCGATCGGGTTGCCACGGCAAGCGGAAGCCGAAACCTGCCAGGTCTTGATTGAAATGGGGAACCGCCCAATGGTCCGGCGGCCCCGACACCAGCAGCAACGCCATCACGGACGTGCTGGCAAGTGAGGGCCAGTAGAGTACCTTCAGGCTGATTCGTCGTCGCATCCTGCGCAAACCGTACTCTCGGTGGGAGGAACCGGGGCCTACGGTGGCCGCCTACAGACAGATCGGTTCCGGCGGCGTGTGGTGATGACCCGGCGTGGCACTCCCGTCAGCAACGGACCTAACTCGGTGAATGAGACTAACCGTCGCAAACCGCCTAATCGGCATAACCCGACATCGATAGCCGGGCGGCGGCCTCTGCGGGTGCTGTTGATGATCGGTTCGATGGACGGTGGCGGCAGCGAGCAGCAGACCTTGCTGTTGCTGCGACACCTCGATCGAGCGCAATTCGCTCCTGAGCTTTATCTGCTGCGTCGCCAAGGGAGTTTGCTGGGCGAGGTCCCAGCGGACGTACCGATTCACGCGTTCGACGGACTGCCACAGGCTCGGTGGAATTGGCCCGGAAAGATTCATCGGGCCCAGGTCGCCCACGTCGCTGCGGTATTGGCCGATCGGCGGATCGACGTGATCTATGACCGCACATTCCACATGTCGTTGATCGCCGGTCCGGCGGCGGCGGGTGTGGGCATCCCGCGGGTGGCGACGATCGTCAGCCCACCAAGCCGTGCAGTGCCGCTGAACGCCGGCCGGTTTTTATCGTTCAAGCGTCGGCAATTGCGAGCGGCTTATCTCGGCGCGGCCGCGGTCGTCGGGGTCAGCCGTCCGGTCGCGGCCGATGCCGCGGCGTATTACCGGATTGCGCGACGGCGGATTCAGGTGATCCCCAACCCCGTCGACGCGGAATCGCTCGATCGGATCGTCGCGTCGGGGCCGGTGCCACCGCGTGAGCGGCGCTATACGATCGCTTGTGTCGGGCGATTGTCGCGGGAAAAGGGGCAAGCCGAATTGTTGACGGCGCTATCGCAGCTGGCAAAACACCGCCCCGAGTTCGAATTGCCGGATGTCTGGATGATCGGCCAGGGGCCGCTAGCGGCCGATTTGCGGGCGAGTGCCGGGTCGCTCGGTTTAAGCGAGCGGGTTCGATTTCTGGGGCATCGAGATCAGCCCGCGCACTGGATCGCTGCTGCCGACGCAGTCTGTCTGCCTTCTCACTTCGAAGGTTTTCCCAACGTGATGTTGGAAGCGATGGCGTTGGGGACCCCGGTGATCGCGCGTTCGATCGCGGTCGTCCGGTCGCTCGGATCGATCCCCTCGAACCACGAATACCGGGGAAAGGACTACCTGGCCAGCTTCGGCTCAACCCCCGGACGCCCGGGTGTCGATCTGGCTCGAAAGATCCGTCGGCTCTGGTTGAACCCGACCGCGACCCATTCGCGGGTGATCGCGGCTCGCGGTTTGGCTCGTGAAGCGCTAGCGATTCGGGCGATCGTTCCTCGGATCGAACAGACCCTGATCGCTGCCGTGGAGCGTCACGGGTCGGTCGCCGGTGGCGATCAGGATCCAAAGCGAGGTTGGCAGAACGACGATCGAGGTTAATCTTAGCGACATGAATCAAGTCGAAAGCCTTCCGTATCAACGCATCTTTGTCGCCGGTCATCGCGGTATGGTCGGGGCTGCGGTCTGTCGTCGACTCGGCGGTGAGGCCGAAGTGATCACCGCCGACCGCAGTCAACTCGATTTGGCCGATCGCTCGGCGGTCGACCGCTTTTTTGCTCAACAACGCCCCGACGCGGTGATTTTTGCGGCGGCGAAGGTTGGCGGGATCGTCGCCAACCACACCTACCCGGTACAGTTTTTGGCGGAGAACACCACGATCGCGATGAACACGATCGGGGCCGCCTTTGAACATTCGGTGCGGCGTTTTTTGTTCCTGGGAAGTACCTGCATCTATCCTCGGGATTGCCCGCAGCCGATGCGTGAGGACGCGCTGCTGAGCGGCCCGCTGGAACCGACCAACGAGGCCTATGCGATCGCCAAGATCGCCGGCTTGAAGCTTTGTCAGTATTACCGGCGTCAGTATGGCGTGAACTATACCAGCGCCATGCCGACCAACCTGTACGGTCCCGGCGACAATTATCATGCCGAGCACAGTCATGTGTTACCCGCATTGATCCGGCGGTTTCACGAAGCGCAGGTTGGCGGCGCGGACGTGGTCACGATCTGGGGGACCGGATCGGCCCGTCGAGAGTTTCTGCATGTCGACGATCTGGCCGACGCCTTGATCCACTTGTTGGCGATCGACCAACCCGACGACTGGGTCAACGTCGGGACCGGTGAGGACCTGACGATCCTCGAATTGGCGGAGCGGGTGGCGGCGGTAACCGGATACCGAGGCCGGATCGAAACCGACCCGACGCGTCCCGACGGCACACCGGTCAAACGCAGCGATGTGACGCGGCTGCACCGCAGTGGCTGGAAACACCGGATCGGTCTGAGCGAAGGGCTCGAGCAGACGTATGCGGCATTTTTAGAAGAATCACGCCGGGGTGACCTACGCTTGGTTTGATTCGCCTCCGTCCATGTAGCGGAACTCGCCAAGAGTTTCGGTTTTTACCTGACCGTTCGAAAGTCTTCGCGACTTCCGCTACTGACGACCCGAAAGTCTTCGCGACTTCCGCTACGGCAGGACTCCTTTAACCCTCGTTTGTCAGCTTTTCATCACGGATTTTCAATGACCAAGTCGGCTCTGATCACAGGCATTACGGGACAGGACGGCAGCTATTTGGCCGAACTGTTGATCGCCAAGGGGTACTTGGTTCACGGCTTGGTCCGGCGGAGCAGTTCGTTTTCGACCGGGCGGATCGATCATCTCTATCAAGACCCGCACCGCAAACCGAGCCTGCTGTTGCATTACGGTGACCTGACCGATGGTCAAGCGTTGACCAATTTGGTGCTCGAACTGCAGCCCGACGAGATCTATAACCTGGGGGCACAAAGCCACGTCCGGGTTTCGTACGATCAGCCGGTTTACACGCTGCAGACCGTCGGCGTGGGGGCATTGAATGTCTTGGAAGCGGCTCGGTTGTTGAACAAAACCAAGCCGGTGCGGGTCTATCAAGCGAGCAGTAGCGAAATGTATGGCGATGTGCTGGAGACGCCGCAACGCGAGCAGACTCCGTTCAACCCTCAATCGCCATACGCCTGCGCCAAGGTCTACGCCTTTCACCAGACGGTCAATTACCGACGCGGCTACGACCTGTTTGCGTCCAACGGGATCTTGTTCAATCACGAATCGGAGCGGCGCGGAGAGACCTTCGTTACCCGCAAGATCACGCGTGCCGCCGGCCGGATCAAGATGGGGCTGCAAAAGAAACTCTATCTCGGCAACCTCGACGCCAAGCGGGATTGGGGTTATGCCAAGGATTACGTCGACGCGATGTGGCGGATCCTACAGCACGACGAGCCGGACGATTTCGTGATCGCCACAGGGCAGACTCAGAGTGTCCGTGACTTCTTGGCCCTGGTCTTCAACCACCTCGACCTCAATTGGGAAGACTACGTCGAGATCGACCAGCGGTATTTTCGGCCGGCCGAGGTCGATTTGTTGCTCGGCGACCCGAGCAAAGCCCGCGAGAAGTTAGGCTGGACTGCTGCGACCGATCTCAAACGACTCGCCCAGATCATGATCGAACACGATCTCGAATTGGCTCAGCGCGAAGCCCATTTGCAGTCGTTTGTGAAGTCGCAGGGCTGACACGTATGCAGGTAAACAGGTGTGATCCCGGGTAACCCGCAGTCGTAAATCGTCAGGCAGAGATTCTTGATTCCGAAAGCCGCAAAGTTGTCGGTCTTGACGGTTGCGACTCGGTTAAATCGAGCGAAGTGGTGAATCGTTTGCTCGTCGCCGATCGCCGTGGTTCTTGCCACCGGAACACTTCTAGGCGGTTCGGCGGTAGCGAAGCGACGGTGGTGAATCGGCGGTGCGACTGTCGATCGGG
>SKZY01000306.1 GCA_007127095.1 Planctomycetaceae bacterium | reverse complement strand
ACCTTGATCCGCAGATAAGCCTGATATTCAGGGTCGGCGTCGGTCCCTAGACACGACATCGCCGCCGGGGCGGTGTGGGTGTGCGTCGCCGAGATCATGATCCGATCCTTCGCGATCCCAGTCCTTTCCGCCGCCATCGCTTTGGTCTGGTCCAACAGGTCCCGCGGCAACATACAACTGTCGACCACCACCATCGCGACCCGCCGGTCGCCTTGCGACATCACGATCGCCCGTGCGTTGACCGGCGAAGTGACCTCGTTCGCATAATTGGCCGTCATGTTGCCGTTGACGGCGACCGGGAAGCTGATCGGACTGAGATCGACGACCGCCGCACCGACCAACAGAGCTTTCGCCGGCTCGGCAGCGGCCGTTCGAGGAAGCAGCAAAAACGAGATCGCGGCACAGCAGGCGACGCGCAAAATCGGCGAACAGGTGATCATCTGGGTTACCCCGGCAAAACGTGACGACAAACCGGCAACGTTCGCCCGCGACGGACAGATCGCTGCGGACGAGGAAGGTCGTCATGTTAGCAATATGCGGAAAAGAAAGTGTCAGTCACTTACTTTTCCGCTCGATCCTTCGTCGATCACCACCGCGCCGGCAGTTGCCTGGCGGTTCACCGGCGGCTGTCTAACGCTGGCCGCTGCTCGTCACTTTGCCGAGACGACCTTGAACGGGATCGTCGCCGGCACGGTCTCGCGACGGACGCCGGGCGCCCGCCGAGCCCGCTCGACGATCGCTTCGATATCACAAACCGTTTGCCGCCGTTGCTGAGCCGTCAGACCGCCGTCGTCGGTGACGACCAAAATCGTGTCTTCCGGCGCCGCATGGCGTACCGCCCAGCCGATCGCCCGCTGGCGATCGGCCACCAGTCGTGCCGCAGCGACCTGCTTGAATCCATCCAACACACCATGACACTGCTTCAAAAACACCGGCTTCGACCGCTCGGTGGCGTTCAAAATCACGCGGTCGGCGAACCGCTCAGCGACCCGGCCGATCGCCATCCAATGATCGTCGCCGTGAAGGTCTTTACAACCTTCCCCGGCGGCATCGAGCGTCAGCACGCACCAAACCTTACCGCCCCGCCGAGTCTGCCGCCGTGCCGTCCGCAAACTGGCGGCCAATCGTCCGGCCGAACCGCCGGCATCGATCAACACCGATGCGGTATCGAATCCGGTCAACCGCTGCATCCGGCCCGGGATCGACGGTAAACGCGAAATCGCCGCAACGGCATCGCTCAGCGAAGTGTCAAGCAGTACCCCGACCGCGATCGCAGCCAATGCGTTCATCGACATCGCTTCGCCGGCGTGTCCGCTCTGCATCATCACCGTTTCGTCGCCACAGCTGACCATCAACGTCGTTTCGCCCGGCAACTCTTCGAAAACCTTGGCCGAAACTTCGGCGGGTCGACGCAGGCTGTAGGTCAACCGACGGAGTCCGAAATCGTCGACGCGGCGGAGCAATTTGGGGTGGTCGGCGGGGACGACGACGACCGCGTCGGTTTTCGCCTGTTCCAGCGTGATCGCCAACGGGTCGGGGCCGTAATGCATCGACTGACCGGAGGCAGACAGCGACGAATCGGCTCCGGCGATCACCAACAGATCAAAGCGGACGGCATCGCCGGCTCCCGGCGAATCACCGGACAGGTCGACGACCATCGCTCCCGCACCGGCATCACGAGCTTCGGCCAACCGGGCGATCAACTCGATGCCGCTGGCCGGGGTACCGTCGTGAGTCGCTTGCACGATCCCATCACCACTCCCCAAGTCGGTTTCGAAAGCGGTCCGAATCCCGATCTTTTTCAGCAGCCCGGCGATTAAAATCGCGGTCGTCGTTTTCCCCGATTCACCGATCACCCCGATCGTCAACAAACTCGACGCCGGATCGCCTTCAATCGCATTGACCACGCGACACGCCGCATCGGTGACGTCACCGACGATCGCTTGCGGCAGCGGGCAAGGGAGAATCTGTTCGGTCAAAATGCCCGCGGCGCCGCAGGCCAATGCGGCGGCAGAGAATACGACCGGATCATGCTTTCCGGTGTGAAAACAGACCATATCACCCGGCTGAACCTGGTCGATGTCACCGACCAGGCGAGCGGTTTGGATGTCATCACACTGAAAAAACTTGGCCGCCGGCAAGCATTGACGCAGCGACAATCGCGGCTGATCATCAGCAGGGATCGAACTCGATGCGGCGAAACTCGCCAAATCAGCGGCAAACTTGGGGTCAAAAGCGTCATGCCCCATCGAATCAGAATTCGCCCGCATCGCAGCCTCCTTGCCAGCATGGAATTGGTTGTAAACCGTGGCCGAAACGGTCTCAAAGACCGAGCTCATTCGACCGAGGCACACGATCCTCGTGTGCCGTCTGAACCAGACAGGGCTCATTGTTCCGATCACCGAGATCGAGTCAAGGCAAGAATTCCGGTTCTGACACCCGGATCCGCGGAACCACCCAAAAAAATCACCCCAACCCGAAAATCTGCTCATGACAGATGCGAAACCGCCTCAGCCGCTCGCTAGCCGGTTGCCCCGAGTCGTCGATTGGGACAGCAACCAACGCCGAGTCGTGATTCTGGACCAAACCCGCCTGCCCAACGAAGTCGTCTTCCTGCACTGCGATTCAGTCGCCGATGTCTGGCAGGCGATCAAACGGCTGAGCGTCCGTGGGGCTCCCGCGATCGGCGTCGCCGCCGCCTACGGTGTCTGTCTGGCAACTCGCGAAGAACCGTCGGTCGGTCGTTGCTACGAAGCGATCGATCGACTGGCGACCAGCCGCCCCACCGCGGTCAACCTCTTTTGGGCACTGCAGAGGATGCGTGATGCGGTCGACCGCGCGACTGCCGCCGGTGAACCGTTGCTCGCTTCCTTGATCGAGGAAGCTCGCTCGATTCACCATCAAGACCGTGAACTCTGTGCCGCGATCGGACGCTACGGCGCCGACCGCCTACTCGACCTGCCGCCAGCCGCTGACACAGCAGGCTTGACCCTGCTGACCCACTGCAACGCCGGAGCGTTGGCGACCGCGGGAAACGGAACTGCCCTCTCGCCGATCTACGAGCTCGCCGGCCGCGGCGTGGCGGTGCGAGTCTTTGCCGACGAAACACGGCCACTGCTACAAGGCTCGCGGCTGACCGCTTGGGAATTGCAACAAATGAACATCCCCGTCACGGTTTTGACCGATTCGATGGCCGGATCGCTGATCCGCAGCGGCAAAATCGATGCCGTGATCGTTGGCGCCGACCGGATCTCCGCCGCCGGCGATGCCGCCAACAAGATCGGCACTTACCCGTTAGCCGTGCTGGCACGCTATCACCAAATCCCCTTTTTTGTCGCCGCTCCCCACTCGACATTCGACCTATCGCTGGCCAATGGTGACGACATCCCGATCGAGCACCGCGACAGCGACGAACTGTCACAGGGCTTCACCGAGTCGACCGTTCCCGGCGGTTGCTCGGTCTACAATCCCGCCTTCGACGTAACTCCCGCCGAACTGATCACCGCGATCATCACCGACCTGGGCGTCATCGATAACCCCGACGCAGAAAAGGTCCTCAACAGCATCGGTACTCGTTGACCGCCTTCGGCGCTCGTGTAGCCAAGGCCGGACAACGGGAGATTCGATCCGCCGGGCGGTGCCCCATTGTCGCTGAGCCAAACGACCAAGGTGTTGGAAGCGGCGATGCAACCACAGTCGCTAACGGGTGGCATCGACGACAGGCAACGAACGGCGATTTCCGGACGTATTGTCGCCCAAGTTGTCGACGTCCTGCGGGTTGTCGACGTTCGGGGCAGACTGGTTGGCGTCGGGGTCGCGATAGCGGGTCGCATCGAAGTGACGTGAATAGGCGCCGAAGTCGTTGAAGGCGTATTTCTTGGCCCAGCGGTAGACGAGGCTGCGTTCGGGGATTTCGTCGCCGGGCTGGTACTGACTGCGTCGTGGCTGGACCCGCTTCAGCTCGTCGATCACGCCACCGCGGGCTGTCGTGTCGCGAGCGCCGTGTCGCTCGGCAAGATCGACCAACAGGTCGGGGCGTTCCATGATCACGCAGCCGCGGGTCTGACCGGCGGTCAGTTCGCGGAAGTCGCGGAGGAACTCGGAGCGATTGAAGGTTTCGGCCAGCGGACGGTCGTCATGAATCGATTCGGCCGCCAGTTGGATGACCGGACAGGGTTCGATATCGCCCCAAGGACCGACATGGTGGGTGAAGCCGGTGACGGCGGGGCAGAGGGCGTTACCGGCATCGTCATGATAGGCATCGATCACGACGATCGGCTTGTTGACCCGCGTGTCGACGACGAACTGCCGTACCCGTCGCTGCTGTTGGCTGGTCAACGCCAGGTCGGGATTCGGTTCGGGGCCGACGGGTCGATAGATGTGGTACCAGCAATACATCACTCCCATCTCGATCAGTCGGTCGACCCAAGCGTCGTTGACCAAATCGTCGATGTTGGTTTTGCAAACACTGGTACAGACACCGACCATCAGCCGATGCTTCAACGCGGTCTCGAGCCCCTGCATCGTTTGGTTGAGCACACCGGCACGGCCGCGGCGGGTGTCGCTGACGATTTCGGTCCCTTCGACCGAGATCAGCGGAGTAACGTTGCCGAGCCGGCGGAGTTCGGCAGCGACGTCATCGGTGATGAAGTGTCCGTTGGTGAAGACTTGGAAGTAGGCGTCGGGGTGGGCGGCGAAGATTTTCAGCAAATCTTTGTGCATGAACGGCTCGCCGCCGAGGATCCCGAAGAAGCGATTGCCCATCGCCTTGGCCTGGTCGATCGTGTGGTTGGCGGCATCGACCTCGATCCGGTGCTGTTTGGCGCCGACATCGACCCAGCAGCCTTGGCAACGGAGGTTGCAACTGTTGATCACCGACAGGTAGAGGAACGGCGGGAAAAACTCTCCGCGAGCGAGTCGCCGTTTGTGCTTGTAGACACTGGTCAGCCCGCCGACACCCAGCGTCCAAGCGGCCTTCCAAAGCAAGCGTTTATCGGTCTCGGTCAGCAGGCGGCGAGCCATGCGAAGGTACATGAGCGATTCGTTCCGAAGCGGAGTGGTGAGAACCGGCGGTTGGCCAGGCGAACTGCGGCTGGATGACTGCCGACGTGGCGGGAGCGGTCATCGGTGACACGCTTCATGATAACACAGCGGCAGCCCGATCCGCGATCAGCCGATCCGATAGCCGATCTCGGTCATCAGGGCCGAGGCGCGGTCGAGTTGATCGCCTTGCAGAACGAGGTGATCGTCTTCCAGGCTACCGCCGGCACCGCAGGCGGTCTTGAGCCGCGACAGTAGGGCAGGCAGGTCGGATTCGTCGGCCTGCAGTCCGGCGATGACGGTGACGACGCGTTTCCCTTTGCGTTTTTCGAGCCGCAACCGGGCCCGTTGCTTCGCGGCCGGCAGGTAGGATCGCGGTGCCGTCGCGGCCGCTTGCGGCGGGCAGGGGCATTCTGCCGTCGGTTGACCACAACGGTCACAGAGGTCCGGTAATTCCCACTGGGTTCCCGCGAACAATCCCATCGGCTATCGGTTTCCTGCTGTCTGATCGAATCGGGATGTTGGACGATCGCCGGCCCCGTCGCCGCCGAGCGGACGTTACATTATGGCGGCGATATCGCTTGCAGGTCCACCTCCGAAAGAAAAGTTGCCCCATGCCGAAGTCGATTTCCGGCGTCTTGCCGGTTGTTCACACGCCCTTTGACGATCGTGACGAGATCGACGTCGAGAGTCTCGAACGATTGGTCGATTGGGCTTTTGCGCAGGGAGCCGACGGCTGTTGCACCGGCATGGTGTCGGAACTGTTAAGGCTGACATGTGACGAACGACTCGATTTGACTCGCCGCTTGGGGCGACTCGCCGCAGACCGTGGTGTGGTAGTGATCGGCGTGGGTGCCGAAAGCACGAAGCAAGCGGTGGAATACGCCCGTTGTGCCGAGGAATCGGGTTGTGATGCGGTGATGGCGATCCCGCCGATCTCGTCGGCGTTGCCGGCCGCAGCGGTACTCGAATATTTCTGTCGATTGGCTGACGCGATCTCGTTGCCGGTGATCGTCCAAGACGCTTCCGGCTACGTGGGCCAAGAGATTCCGATCGAGGTCAGTCGCGAGTTGTTGCAGCGTTATGGAGACGACAAGATTCTGTTCAAGCCCGAGGCATCACCGATCGGGCCGAAGTTGTCGCTGCTGCGCGACGCGACCGACGGGCGAGCAAAAATTTTTGAAGGTTCGGGCGGTTTCGCGCTGGTCGACAGTTATCGCCGCGGGATTGTCGGCACGATTCCGGGGATGGAGTTTTTGCCAGCGGTGGTTCGCTTGTGGGACGCGCTCGGCCGTGGCGATGATGCGACCGCGTACCGTATCTATCTGCCGCTGTGCGCCTTGGTGTCGCTGCAACTGCAGGCCGGACTCGACGGTTTTTTGGCGGTGGAAAAGTACCTGTTGCATCGGTCGGGGTTGTTCACCACCGACCACCGCAGGGCGCCCTACGGTTGGTCGATGGATGATGAAACCCGGGATGAACTCGAGCGATTACTGGAGTTGCTCGACACAGCGCTGCGGGCCGAGTGATCATTCGCCGGTCGCGTCGACGCCAGCAAGTTCGCGATCGAGAGCAGCGGCCGGCGTGTAGTCGTAGGGAGCTTCGATCCCCAGTGGCAATCCGAGTGCCCAATAGGCGAGCAAAAACAGCGACCAGAGGACCAAGAAGACGAGGCTGTAAGGCAGCATCATCGAGCCGACAGTGCCGACACCGGCATGTTTGACGTAGCGTTGGCAGTAGACGACCACCAACGGGAAATAGGGCATCATCGGTGTGATGATGTTGCTGGTCGAATCGCCGACCCGATAGGCGGCTTGGGTCAATTCGGGTGATACGCCGCGGAGCATCAGCATCGGGACGAAGATCGGTGCCAGCAACGCCCATTTCGCCGATGCCGAACCGATGAACAGGTTGATGAAAGCGGTTAACAGGATCAGGCCGACGATCGTCACGGTGTCGGGAGCCTGCATATTTTCGAGGAAGGCAGCCCCTTTGACGGCCAGCAACAGGCCGAGGTTGGAATCCCGGAACGCGGCGATGAAGAGGGCGGCAAAGAAGACCAACACCATGTAGTAGGCCATCGATTCCATCGCCTTTTTCATCCCCTCGATGACGTCGCGATGATTTTTGAAGCTGCCCGAGACATAGCCGTGGACGATGCCGGGAATGAAGAAAAAGAGAAAGATCAGCGGGACGATCGAGCCCATCAACGGCGCTCGTGGGACGACCGAGGTCAGTGAACCGTCGGCCCGCATCGGCGAATCGGTGGGGAGGCACCAGAGGACCAGCCCGATTAATCCGATCGCGATCACGGCCAGCGATGCCAACAACGCCAAACGTTGTCGCGAGGTCACTTCGTCGATCGATTCGGAGCCCGCGGCGTCGTCGACAAAGGGGGTATCGCGCAGTCGCGGTTCGACGACGCGATCGGTCAAGTACCAACCGACAAAGATCACCAGCAATGACGATGCGGCGGTGAAAAACAGGTTGCACAAGGCGTTGACACCACGGGTGTCGTCGATCACCCGGACGCCCGATTCGGTCAACCCCGCCAGCAAAGGATCGATCCCCGAGGGGATGAAATTGGCGCTAAAACCGCCAGAAACGCCGGCAAAGGCGCAAGCGATCCCGGCCAAGGGATGACGACCGGCGGCGTGGAACATCACTCCGCCGATCGGGATCACGAGCAGATAGCCGGCGTCGGCGGCGGTATGGCTGATGATCGCAACCAACAGCAACATCGGCGTCAGCAGCGATTGTGGGGTGAACCGCAACAGTTCTTTAAGGCTGACCTGGACCAATCCCGAGGCTTCGGCCACACCGACGCCCAGCATCGCCACCAAAACGATCCCCAACGGCGGGAAATCGGTATACGACGTGACCATGTTTTCGAGAAACCCGGCGATGGCGGTGCCGGTCAGCAAGCTTTGGACGACTACCGGTTCGCCGGTCGCTGGGTTGGTTTCGCTGAACGTCACGTTCGCCAAAACCGCCGACAAACCCCAAGTCACGAACAGGCCGATTAGGAACAGTACGGCCGGGTCGGGCAGGGCGTTGCCGACTTTCTCGACCCGATCGAGCAACCGCTCGATCGGCGATCGCGTGCCCGCACCAGCCGACTCGGGTGCGGTGGGCGATGATTCCGGGGAGTTGGGAGGGTGGTCGCTCATCAGGGGTCGATCTCCTCGTTCGGGGCGTCGGGCAGGCCTGGCTCGGTGGACAGACGCTCGGCGGGCGGATTAGCGGACGGTTCGGCGGTGATGAAATCGGTAACGAAGCGGAGTACCCGGGCGTCGGTCATCAGACGGGAATGGGGGACGGGGATGACGAGCAACTCGGCTGCCCCCTCCAATTTGGCTTCATCGACGGTTACCAACAGGTCGCTGTGGGGGCCGATCAGCGGATTGCGGATCATTCGCGGAGCCAAATCGCCGGCAACGATCGCGAACGGACAGGGTGGCAGGCCGAGTTTGGGGTGCAGTTCGTTCCAGTTGGGGCCGAGTTGCTTGCCTCCTTCACCGGTGACGACGCCGAACAGTTTCAGTTGAGATAAAACGCGGGCGATCGCCGCCCCATGATTCGGCGGGCCGAGCATCACGACCCGGTGCATTCGCGACAACACGGCCTGCGGGTCGGCCGCCAGCCAGTCTCCGATCGCGTGACGCAGAACAATGTTTCCCATGCTGTGGCCGACGAAGCTGAGCGGCGCGGTCGGCGGCAACCCTTCGACCACCGACCGCAAGGCGGCGGCGTGGGTGGAGATACCGAGTCGGCTGCTGGCGTAGTCGAAACGGATCACCGTGGTAATACCGGCTTCGCGAACCGCCTGTTCGAGGCTTTTCATGCAGCGTCGGGTCCGCAGCAAACCGTGCAGCAGGATCACGATGTGGGAATCGGCGAGCGAATCGGGAGGGTCTCCGGCGAGGCGATCAAAGATCGCCGAGCAGTGCTCTCGCGAGCCGTATCCGCGGCGGATGCCCTCGGGGCAAACCACCCGCCAGGAATCGTTGGTCGCGTGAGCCTGCAGCCGATAGCCACCGCGCCAAAGCCAATCGGTCCAAAATTGGCTGCCATCGGAAACAGGCCAAGCGGACGGCGCGGTCGGCCATTGCCAGGCTGTCGGCCAAAGCCAAGTCGACATCGGGAATTCTCAAAAACTGACGGGAAGGCGGACGGGGGGAGGCGTTGGGATAGCGACCGGTGCAACTTCCCGGGTCGCCAGAGTATAACGATCCGCCGCTCGACCGGTCCCGGGCCTTCGAGCGTTGTTGAAGCTGAAAATCGGTTCCTGTTTACGAGGTCATCCTTTGAATCCGGATCGTCAAGCCGAGGTCGTCATTATCGGGGCGGGATTAGCGGGATTGAGCTGTGCCAAACGATTGGCCGCTGCCGGCACCCGCTTTGTGATCCTCGAGGCGACCGATCGAGTCGGCGGCCGCGTCCGCAGCGACGTCGTCGACGGATTCACCCTCGATCACGGATTCCAGGTTCTGTTGACCGCTTATCCGGCTTGCCGTGAACTGCTCGACTACGACGCGTTGCGGTTGTGCCGATTCGAACCGGGGGCGTTGGTTCGTCATCGCGGCGATTTCGCCACGCTCGGTGACCCCTGGCGTCGGCCCACGGCGGCGATCCGTACGGCGTTTTCACCGGTGGGGACGTTGGGCGACAAGTTGCGGATCGCCAAGCTGCGTTGGCTGGCGGGTCGCGGTGCGTTGGCTGACCTTTATCAACGACCGCATGAACCGACGATCGACCGCCTCCGTCGGCTGGGCTTCACCGCCGACTTCATCGACCAATTTTTCCGTCCGTTTTTGGGCGGTGTCTTTCTCGATCCGACCCTGCAGACGTCGAGTCGGATGTTGGAGTTCGTATTTCGGATGTTTGCCGCCGGCGACATCGCGCTGCCGGCTGACGGGATGGCCGCGATTCCTCGTCAGTTGGCCGAATCGTTACCACGCGGTTCGATCCGGTTTGGTGAGAGTGTCGAATCGATTGACAACGGGGTGATCCGACTGTCGGACGGCCAGACTTGGCAGCCAAGGGCGATCGTTGTCGCCACCGAGAGTTCGGCCGCGGCGCGATTGTTGGCGATTCCCGGGTTGGCCACCGGTTGGCGTCAGACGGTGAATCACTATTTCGCCGCGGAAGAATCGCCCGACCGGCGACGGATGCTGATGCTGGCCGGCGACGATTACCGGGTCGCCGAATCGGCGAATGAACCTCCGCCGAGTGGCCATCGGATCGGGACGGTTGTGGTTTTGAGCGACGTCGCCCCCAGTTATGCCCCGGCGGGCCAAGCGTTGATCTCGGTCAGCACGCAGGAACCGGCCGGTTATGATGTGACCGGTGCGGGATTGGAGGATGTTCGCGGGCAACTGGTGCAGTGGTATGGCGAGCCGGCTCGACGTTGGCGACACATTCGCAGTTACTCGGTCCCCTTCGCGTTGCCGGCACAAACGCTGAACGACATCACTCCGCCGCTGGCGAACGGTAATATGGTGCTGTGTGGCGATTATTGTGAAACGCCATCGATCCAAGGGGCGATGCACAGTGGCCTGAGGGCTGCTGAACTCGTCCGCAGTCTGTGATCGCCGACTGCTGCTGCCGACCGGATCGACTCCTTTGCCATCCGCCTGATAGGGCTCTTTTCTTCCGCCGAGCGAATTGCCATGAACAGTCTGCCGTTTTCGATCGATCGGGTTTCCAGCAGCGATCATGTTTCCAGCCGTGACTGGGGTAATCGGCTGATCGCCGCGTCGATCCGATTGTTCGTCCGTCGGCTGGCGGTCGTTTTCGCTTGTGTCGTTACGTTAGCCCCGGGCAGCGGTTGTGTGGCGGACGAAATCGGTGACAGCGGAGGTCGGGCGGCACGGTCCGCGGATTGGGCACGTTGGGAGACTCGGCTTGCGGCTGACATGGGCTACTTGGCCAGCGACGAACTGCGGGGACGCGATATCGGCAGTGAGGGGTTGGAAATGGCGGCTCAATACATCGCCGATTCGTTCGCCACGTCGGGGTTGGTGACCGATTCGTTTTCTGGTGAGCCGTTTCAGACCTTTTCGATCCCGACCGGGGTGACGCTTGGCGACGCCGAGCGAAATCGGTTGACCATTCGCGGCGATGAATCGGCTGCCGAACCGCTCTCGGCGGCGCTCGGGGAAGCGTTCCGGCCGCTGGCGATCGGCGGTAGCAGGTCGGCTGAGGGGCGACTGGTATTCGTCGGTTATGGCATCACCGCGGAGGACAAGGGATACGACGATTACGCCGACGTCGATGTCGAGGGGGCGGTCGTGATGATGATCCGCAAGGAGCCTCAGGGTCCGGCGGCCGACGCCGTTTTCGACGGTGAAAAGAACACTCGGCACGCCTATTTCGAAACGAAAATCCGGACCGCCGCGGAGCGCGGTGCGATCGGTGTGATGTTGGTCAACGACCCCGATTCGATCGCCGCGGAAATCGCCTCGATCGATGGTCGGATCGCGGCGGAAAAACGGCAGATCAAGGTGATCGATTCCCGTTTGGAAACGCTACCCGAAGCGGCGGAAAATATCCGCAAGGCCCAATCGCAGCGACGCGAGGCGATCGAGTCGATGATCGTTGACCTGCGGCAAAAACGTGAGGCCGCTGCCGAGGGGTTGCTCGAAGTCAACGCCGCCGGAACGAGGCCCTTCGTCGACGAGTTGCCGGTGGTCAGCATCGGTTGGTCCTTGGCGTCGCAATTGTTGCAGGCAACGACCGGAAAGTCGCTGGCTGACATCAAGGCCCAGATCGACGAGGCGGTCGAGCCGCGCAGTGCGCGGTTGAAGGTGGAGGTCGAATTGGAGACCGCTTTGTCGCCTGCTGAGGCGCCCAGCAGCAACGTGATCGGCGTGTTGCCGGGTCGGGGAGCTTTGGCCGAGCAGACGGTCGTCGTCGGGGCCCACTATGACCACGTCGGAATGGGGGGACCAGGTTCGCTCGCCCCGGGAACGGTCGCGATCCACAACGGGGCCGACGACAATGCCAGCGGGACGTGTGTGCTGTTGGCCAGTGTCGACCAGATCAAGGCCGCGTTGGCTGAACAGACCGACCATCGACGTGTCGTCTTCATCGCATTTACCGGAGAGGAGCGGGGGTTACTGGGCAGCGAGCATTATGTCCGCAACCCTCTGTTTCCGCTGGAATCGACCGTCGCGATGATCAACCTGGATATGGTCGGCCGCCTGCAGAACGACGATTTGACGGTCTACGGAACGGGGACGGCCGAGGAGTTTGACGCGTTGGTCGACCGGGCCAACCGCGATACCGAGTTGGAGCTGTTCAAGGTACCTGGCGGCTATGGTCCGAGCGATCATCAGTCTTTTTACATGCGAGAAATCCCGGTTTTGTTCTTTTTCACCGGCTTGCATTCGGACTACCATCGCCCAAGCGATAAAATCGACAAAATCAACTTCAACGGCATGGCCCGGATCACCGATATCACTTCTGTGGTCGTATCCGAATTGGCAACGTCCGTCCGGCCGCCGCGTTATGCGGAGACCGACCGTGACGTCAATATCCGACAGCAACCGCGAGCCTATTTGGGGGTCTCCTTGCGAGACGCCCCGGGGCGCGACGCTGATGGAGCGAATGGGGATAAGGCTGATCGAGATGGGCCGATCGGTGTGATCGTCACGTCGGTGGCGGAGGGGAGTCCGGCTGAGAAATGCGGAATTCGCTCAGGCGACCGATTGGTTCGGCTCGATGGCAGGGCGATCACTGAGATCACCGATGTGATCGAGTATGTCGGCAGTCGTTCGGCGGGCGACGAGTTGAAGATCGGATTGAGGCGTGAAGGGCGTGAGTTGACGCTCTCGGCGAAGTTAAGTCGCCGTCCCGGAGAATGATTGGGGGCGTCGATAAAATCGAGCATTGAGAGAAACCGGTCAAATCGCTCTTTACCGCCGCGGATGAATTTTGGAACAATCACCGCCTAGGGATGAAATCCGGGGGCAAATCGATGCCCACGCGAGACGCCCGACGCGGAATTGATGGTCGCCAGGAAGCGGCCAGGATCAGATCAAAAACGGGTTGCATCACCAACGCAAGGAGTAGCGGAAGTGCGATTTTTTGGGAAAACCGTTTGTTCGGGACGTCAGGTCCTGGTGGCGACTGCTGCCCTCTGCGCGGCGGTTTCGGGAATCGGTTTGACGTCGACCGCCCGTGCCGACGATGGCCACAAAGTGGCTGTAATCGACGTCGCCTACATCTTTAAGAACCACTCGGCGATCAAGGCAGAAGTGGCCAAGGTGGAAGCCGAGCTGAAATCGTTCGACAGCGAACTGACCGGTAAGCGGGAAGAACTGCAGCAGGCAGCCGCCGAGCTGAAGGCCTTCAAGCCGGGCTCGGCCGAATACGCCGATGCCGAAGAAAAGGTCGCCGGGATGGAATCGCGACTGCGGCTCGACATGGCTCGGAAGCGGAAAGAATTGTCGGATGCCGAGGCGAAGATCTACTTCGAGAACTATCAACGGATCGCCGAAGGCGTGAAGTTCTTGGCGAATCACTACAAGATCAACCTGGTGCTTCGCTACAACAGCGAAGAGATGAATCTGGAGCAGGGCGAATCGGTCATCCGCGGAGTGATGAAAAACATCGTCTATCATGACGATTCGTTGGACATGACCAAGGGCGTGATGCAGTATCTCGACCAAACGATGCGAACCGCTGCGGCACCCGCCAAACCCGTTCGCTGAACCCTTCCCGGTATCGTCTTTCGAGGGCCGCTCCAGGTGATTCGTCCACGTAACGAGCAATCGCTCGCCGCCAACTGTGTAGTCAGCGGGCGGGGGTATTGGAGCGGCCGCGAAGTCGTGGTCCGCTTCGGACCGGCACCGGCCGGGTCTGGAATTCGTTTCGTCCGCACCGACCTGCCGGGCCGCCCGGCGTGTACCGCGACGGCGGACCATGCTTGTTCGGCGTCGTTCCGGACCAACTTGGTCTGTGGTGCTGCGAAGTTCCAAATGATTGAGCATGCGATGGCAGCCCTCACCGGGCTGCGGATCGATAATTGCTGCGTCGAGATCGACGGTGAGGAGTTTCCCGGTTTAGACGGATCGTCTCAGGCCTTCGTTGAAGCCCTTCAAGCGGTCGGCGTAACGATCCAACCGGCGGTACGGAAACAGTTGGTGATCGAGCGGACACTACGGGTCGGTGACGAATCGCAGTGGATCGAAGCTCGCCCGGTCAACGGCAGCGAGTCGATCTTCGAATACGAACTCGATTATGGGCTGAGCAGCCCGATCGTTGCTCAGCGTCACCGCGAGTTTTTGGACCCCCGGACATTCACTCGCCAACTGGCCGGTGCCCGGACCTTCGTCACCGCCGAGCAGGTCGCCGAACTGCGGTCGCAGGGGGTCGGCAAGCATGTCGGGAACCGTGATCTGTTGGTCTTTGACAGCAACGGATTGGTCGACAATTCACTCCGGTTCGAAAACGAGTGCGCCCGCCACAAGACACTCGACTTGGTCGGTGATCTGGCATTGGCGGGATGTGATTTGATAGGACATTTCGTATCTCATCGCGGCGGTCATCGATTGAACGCCGAAATGACACGTCTGCTCGTCGATGTCGCAGGCCGATCGGCGACCGAATCGAGCGACGCGGCGGAGTTTCGCGCGATCCCCTCGGGCGACCGCCGAACCGCTAGGCAGGTGCGGGTCGCCTGAAGCGAGCTAGCAGAAAACCAACATCGAACGCAGCGAGACAACCCGACAGGTGAGTCACCCATGAGCGTCAAAATCGCCGCTACGGCAGTCGTCGACCCCCGCGCCGAGTTGGGTCCTGGGGTTCAGATCGGACATTTCTGTGTCATCGGACCCGACGTTACGGTCGGCCGTGATACGATCATCGAACACCAAGTCACGCTTTGTGGGCACACCACGATCGGTGAAGCGAATCACATCCATCCGGGTGCCGTGATCGGCGGCGAACCGCAGGATTTGAGCTATCAGGGGTCGCCGACGCGAGTCGTGATCGGTGATGGCAACATCATCCGCGAGTACGTCACGATCAACCGGGCGAGTGAGAAGGAGTCTGGGATCACACACCTGGGCGACAACAATTTTTTGATGGCGCACGTTCACCTCGGGCACGACGTCCACGTCGGCGACCGGGTGACGATGGCTAACAACGTGATGGTCGGCGGCCACGTCCACATCGGAAACGACATCACCATCGCCGGTGGGGTCGGGGTCAATCAGTTTTCCTCGATCGGATCGATGAGTTTCGTCAGCGCGATGTCCAAGGTGTTGCACGATGTCCCACCGTTCATGGTCGTCGATGGGATTCCGGCGCGGCCGCGGTGTGTCAACGCGATCGGGCTGAAGCGAAACGGCTATACCGAGGACGATGTCCGGGTGTTGCAGTCCGCCTTTCGATTGCTGTACAAGCAGTTGGTCGGTGCCGAGGTGGCTCGTGAGCGAATGCTTTCGAGCGGCCCGATCCGGCCGGTCTTGCGTCAATTGTTTGATTTCATGGACGAATCGCGTCATGGCCGTCATGGCCGTGGCCGTGACCAAAGAAGGAAAGCGGCGTGAAGCCATTACAAATCGCGGTGGTCGGTGCTGGCCATCTGGGACGGATCCACGCCAAATTGTTGGCCCAGGTCGATGACGCCGAGTTGGTCGCAATCGTCGACCCGATCGCGACGGCTCGGGAACATGCCCGAACGCTCTATCCGGTCGACACGTTTGCTGCCATCGAAGAGGTGATCGATTCGATCGATGCCGCCGTGGTGGCTTCACCGAGTGATTGTCACGCCGACACCGTGGCAACGCTGTTGTCGGCCGGGAAGCACGTATTTGTCGAAAAACCGATCACGGTGCGAGCGCGGGATGCCGAGCGGTTGGTGCAGCTCGCCGATGCTCGTCGCCGCGTCTTGCAAGTCGGGCACGTGGAACGGTTCAATCCGGCCTGGACCGCAGCCGCCGAAATCACGTCGGGTGCCAAGTACATCGAAGCCGTCCGGGCATCGCGGTTCCCGGGACGCTGTTTGGATGTCGGCGTCGTGATGGACCTGATGATTCATGACATCGACTTGGTATTGTCCTTGACATCGGCCGCGGTCAGCGATGTGCGAGCCAGCGGATTGGCGGTCGTCAGCGACCACGAGGACCTTGCGGAAGCGCGGATCGAGTTCGAGTGCGGCTTGGTCGCGAACTTGAAGGCTTCGCGGATCAGTCCGTCGCCGGCAAGACAGATGACCACGTTCGGCCCGAACGGATTCGCCGATATCGATTTTGGTGGGCTCTCGCTCGACGCGGTGCGACCTTCGCCAGCGATTGGCGAGCGGTCGTTTGAACTCGGTGGCGTGACCGACGACCCGTTGCGATTCGCCGACGAGCTGTTTGCGACCTACCTGCCTTCGGATCGTGCGACGGTAGAGCCACGGAACGCGATCCTTGACGAGTTGCATGACTTCGTGATCAGCATCCGATCGCGGGCGACGCCGACGGTTTCGGGTGTCGATGGGGCTCGCGCCGTAGCGGTAGCCGAGATGGTTCTGGATCAGATCGCAGCCCGCCGCTGGTCGGCCGATGCGACCGACAACTTGGTCGGCCCACATGCGATACCGAGCGAAGGGATCGAAGCGGCGAGTCGGCGGTTGAACACGGCCCGCCGGGCTGCCTAAGGATCGAGCAGGGAAAAAGAGCCTGACACTTTTTTCCGGCATATCGCTGAGCGGCGACTCAGACCAACTTCCAACCGTAGGTGTCGAACAGCGACTGCATCACGGTTTGCCGTAGATTCGCCAACCGCAGCGGCTTAGGAAACACGCCGCAAGCTCTCATCTGCTCAGCTTCCTTCTTGATGGCGTCACTCAATTCTGCGCTCATCAGGATGCAAGGCAACATCAGGTTGCGACTGCGGATATGCCGGATTACCTCCAGCCCGTTGACACGTGGCATGTGAAAATCGGCGATCAGCAGATGAACCTCATCGCTGTCAAACATCCGGATCGCCTCATCGCCATCACCCGCGGTAGCGACATCGAGCCCGCTGCGGCGAAGCGCTTCGGCCAATGACTGCCGCAAGCAGCGGTCATCGTCGGTGATTAGTAATCGCGGTGTGACCATCTATTTTCAAGCCCTCCCCGAGTGCGATCGACAGCCGGGTGTGTTGAGCAACTACAATACCGCCGGGATTGGCAGCCTTGGTCGTCAACATGATTATAGTGACGCAATCGGCATGCCAACCAGCTTGATTATTCTCGGCAAGCGTCTGACCGGGAATGAGTGGACCATCTCTTTCCCGTAAACCAGGGGGCGATCGATGTTGCCGGATGACCGATCGAGCGATGCGGCGCCCCCCGACTCAGTACCCCCCCGTGCAGAATCGTCGTCGCAGGCCGGTCAACCGCCCCACACCGGTCAACCTACCCGCGCCATCCAGCCACCTCCCGCTGGTCAACCGCCACGTACAGCCCCGCCACCCCGCGCCGCCACGGCCGGTCGAACAGCAGCGGTAAGGGTGGCGAGTAAGCCGCGTCCGGCCGTGGGTAACACCGCAGCGCCGCGACCGATCACGGCTGGGGAGACGGCAGCGGTCAGCGACTTGGCCAAGCGGGTAATCGGGAACGTCGAGAAGGCGATTGTCGGCAAACGGAAGCAGTTGGTTTTGTCGCTGGTCGCCTGGTTGTCCGGTGGACACTTGTTGTTGGAGGACGTTCCCGGTGTCGCCAAAACGATGCTCGCCCGGGCGTTGGCGGTCAGTATCGGGTGTCGATTCAAGCGGGTTCAGTGTACGCCAGATCTGCTACCGAGCGACGTCACCGGGACTTCGATCTTCAACCAAAAGACGGCCGAATTCGAGTTTCGTCGCGGTCCGGTGTTCACGCAGATCTTGTTGGCGGACGAAATCAACCGGGCGACCCCGCGGACGCAGGCATCATTGTTGGAGGCGATGGCCGAGGCGCGGGTCACGGTCGATGGCCAGACACACATTTTGGAGCCACCTTTTTTGGTGATCGCCACTCAAAACCCGGTCGATCATGAAGGGACTTTTCCGCTTCCCGAGGCACAATTGGACCGCTTTCTGATGCGGTTTTCACTCGGCTACCCGAGTCAAGAAGAAGAGCTGCGGATGTTGTCGATGCTCGAGCGGTCCCACCCGATCGACGCCCTTCGACCCGTCGCCGAAGCTTCGGAATTGGTCGCGGCCCAAATCGCCATTCGCGGGGTTCGTGTCGACCCCAAGGTCCGTCGTTACCTGCTCGAATTGGTTCATGAAACCCGCCACCACGAAGACTTAGCGCTCGGCGGCAGTCCGCGCAGCAGCATCGCCTTGTTCCGCTGCGCCCAGGCGTTCGCGGCGATCCAGGGCCGTGGCTACGTGTTGCCCGATGACGTCAAACGGATCGTCGGGCCGGTGATGAACCACCGCGTGATCGTCAAACCCGAGAGCCGCTTGCGGAAGGTGACTGCGGAGCAGACGATCGCGGCGATCTTGGCTGAATTGGCGGTGCCGATGGTCGAGTCGTCGGCCTGACAGACGGTGGCGATTTGCCGTAACGTCTACAATCCGTCAGCTGTCCTTAGGCCGTTTCTTCGATGAGCGGCTTTATCAATCACGAGCCGAGATCCGATGAGCGACCACGAACTTCCCTACGACTCTTTCCTCTTGGTCTCGTTCGGTGGGCCGGAGGGGCCTGACGAGGTGATGCCGTTTTTGGAAAACGTTTTGCGTGGCAAGAACGTGCCTCGGGAGCGGATGTTGGAGGTTGCCGAGCACTACAAGCAGTTCGGCGGAGTCAGCCCGATCAACTCGCAGAACCGAGCCCTGTTGGCAGCGATCCGCGATCAGTTCAACGTCGCGGGGATCGAATTGCCGACCTATTGGGGAAATCGCAATTGGCATCCGTTGTTCGCCGACACGTTGCGACAGATGCGTGACGACGGCTGTCAGCGGACTCTGGCATTTTTTACCAGCATGTTCAGCTGTTACAGCGGTTGTCGCCAGTACCGCGAAGACATCATCCGGGCCCGCGAAGAAGTCGGACCGGGGGCGCCGATCGTCGATAAGCTGCGAATGGGGTTCAACCACCCGGGATTCATCGAGCCGATGGCTGACAATGTCCGTCATGCCGTACGTCAGGTCGGCGGTGACGCGCGGACGCCACTGTTGTTCACCGCCCACAGCATCCCGATGGCGATGGCGACCAACTGTGATTACGAGAAACAGCTCCGTGAATCGTGTCGGTTGGTCGCCGAAGCGACCGGGGCCAGCAAGTGGGACTTGGTCTTTCAAAGTCGCAGCGGCCCGCCGCAACAACCGTGGCTGGAACCGGATGTGTGCGATTGGATCAAGCAAGCCGACGAAATGAAGAAGTTGTCAGCGTTGGTGATCGCCCCGATCGGGTTCGTCAGCGATCACATGGAAGTGCTGTTCGACCTCGACGAAGAGGCGGCGACGGTTTGCGAGCAACGCGATATTCGAATGGCGCGCGTGCCGACGGTCGGTACCGACCCTCGCTTCGTGACGATGATCGGCCAATTGGTTCAGGAGCGGATGGGAGCGACCGACCGCCGCTTGGCGCTCGGTAGGTTGGGACCGTGGCACGATGTTTGTCCGGCCGACTGTTGCCTCTACACGCCACAGCGCCCGCGGCCAGCGGCGGAGGCTTCGTAAAGCCAGCCCGATCGACAATCTGGCGGCCTCCGCCGTACGATCTGGCGATGCTCGATCTAGCCACCTTCGTGACCTTGGGGATTGTCCTTTCGCTGGGCACGTTCATCCAATCGGCGTCGGGATTCGCCGCCGGATTGTTGATCATTTCGACGCTGGTCTGGATCGGCTATCCGATCCCCGAAGCGCAGATCGCGTTGTTGATCGCTACGGTGCCACAGAACATTTGGGGCGTCTGGTCGCTGCGCGATGCGATTCGACCGCGGCAACTGTTTTGGCCAGCGATCGGTCGGCTGGCATTTTTGCCACTCGGGATCGCCGCGCTCTATTGGATGGATACACTGCCGCCGGCGCGGATCAAGCAGGTTGTCGGTGGCGTGCTGTTGGTGATCACGTTGGCGATCACGCTGTTTCGTGTCTCACCCCGCGAGCGACTCCATCCGCTTTGGGGCTGGCTGGCGTTTCCCTTGTCGGGCTTCCTACAAGGGTTGGTCGGGATGGGCGGCCCAGCGATGGTGTTGTGGGTCCAGGGGCATGACTGGGACACCCGCCGCAGTCGTGGCTTCCTGTTCACGATGTACTTGATCAGCCTGCTGCCGGCGATGCTGATGATCGGCTGGACGTTCGGTGAACGCGTTGGCCCCGCTGCGGTGATGGCGATCTTGTTGATCCCGTTGTTGTTGGTGATCACCGCCCAGGGGCTCCGCGTCGGAACCTGGCTGGGCCGCAAACGTCTTAGACGGCTGACCCTCGCGTTGCTGATCGCGATGTCGCTGGTCAGCCTGCTCGCGCCGCTGTTCCAGGCGACCGACTAGCGGAGCCGTTTCTCTGCGGCTGGCTGAGCCATTTGAGGCGGGTCGGGCGTCGCTGGCCGGTACGGCTCGCGGATCACCTTCCAATCGGCGGGAGGCCGTTGGTTGATAAATACGTTGCTCCAGTTCTTCACGTTTTGGCGGATCGTGTTCCGTTCGACGTCGATGAACTCGTAGTGATCGTAGGCGGGCGAAGTGACGGGATCGAAGTTGGGCCCGTAGAGGATCAACGCTTGCGGCAGAAAGTTTTGGTTGTTGATCACGATCCGGACGAAACGGTACTGCGCGCGGTCGGTTTGCCGCTTGGGGTGCGCCTCGATCACGAACACGCCGGACGGGGCATCGATCCGACGCACCCAGTAGCGATCCTTGATCCGGGCGGCGTTGAGATTGAAGACGAATGGCAGGGGGCTTTCCAGAATTTCCTGGCCTCGCATTTCCGGCGGCAGTTGCTGGATCCGGCACTCTTTGCGGTCACGATCGAACTCCATCAGTTCTTCGCCGTTGCAGACCCAATGCTCGCCGTACTGACCTTCGATCGATTTGTAGGTCGGCTTGTCGTCGACGATCCCGGAAAAGAACTTGAGTTGTTCGACCTGGAACAGCCCCTTGTCGGGCGCCGAATATTTGATCACGCCTTCGGCCCAGGTCGCGTGAACGCCAGCCGGAGCGGATAACGGATCGAAGTGCCAGCGACGGAACTTCGCCTCCAGGTGTTTCGTTCCTGTGCTTTGCTGTTCCCAGGCACTGAGCAGTTGGTTGAGCTCGGCCTGCTCCTGTGCGGAAAGGACGAACGGGGCAGCGGGAGCTGCCTGACCCTGTGCCGCCACGCGATCAGCGGTGCCGGCGATCGAGAGCAGTGAGACTGTCAAGACCGTAACCAATTGTCGCATCATCCGTGACGCCCTCGCAAAATCATTGGTGGATTGAAATCGATTCGATGCCGCGTGGCCCCGCTCCAGCGGGACCGTACCACGGCGGTCAGGTTAACGATTCGAAGCGGCCCGGCGAAAGACGAATTCGTCGACAAATCGGCGGATGATCGTCCCGGCGGCGGCGGTCGTTGAGGTCGCGGATCAGCGCCGTGGCGTGGTCCCCGATGAGCCGGAAACGGCGGATGGGCTGGAACCGTCGGCCGAGGCGACGGCAGCGGTTCGACGTTGGTGGCGGTAGTAGACTTCCAGGCAGAGCGCAGCCATGGCGGTGGTGTAGACGCGTCCGCCGTAGCCACCCCATTCGCTGTCGGTCGGCCAGCTGCCGTTGGCCGTTTGTCGTCGCAGCAGATGCTGTTTGAGTGCTCCGTTCCAGCGTTGCCAGGCGTCATCCTGAAGTTGGTGCAGCGCCAATGAGGCGTAGTACCAGCAGTAGTAATTGTCGCGTCCGACCCCAGGCAATTGCCGCAGCAGGTAGTCCTCGGCCTCCTTCAACTCCTTGGCCGGGATCGATTCACCGAGCAGCAATCGTGTGGCCAGCGCCTCGGCGGTCATCGTCCGGCTCGGCCCGTCTCCGGGGCGATAGGCCGCGAGTCCGCCGTGGTCACCGCCGCGTACCGAACGGAGAAAACGGCCGGTCAGCTGAAACGGCCGGTCGCCGATCGTGACACCGGCGGTGCGGGCGGCGTCGAGCGCCATCGCTTGCCATCCGAGTTGACTCATGTCGCCCGGATCGCCACGTACGTATCGCCATCCACCCGTCGTCGGATGTTGCATGCGGAGCGTGTAGGCGATCGCGGCTTCGGCCGAGGCCATGGCCGAAGCGTCGCCGGTCATCGCGGCAGCTTCGGCCATCGCGAGCGTCGCCATCCCGTGACAATAGGTCGCCTCGTAGACCGCCGCCTCACCGGCCAGCGATCCGTCCGGTTTTTGGTTCAGAATCAGGTAGGTCAAGCCGCGGCGTACGTTGTCAGCATAGGGGCCTTGCCGGTGGCTGTTTCCCGCACCCAGCATGCTCAACAGAGCCAATCCGGTGATCCCGGTCGTGGCCCGTCGCCCGGCGCCATGGCGATCGGTTCCCAAGGTTAGCGTTTCGCGACCGGCACCACTGGTGGCCGGGTCCCAAGAGCCATCGGCACGCTGGTCGGCTGCCAGGAAGCGGAGCGCCGCTTCAACCGCCGCTTCGGTCGATTCGTCTCCGCCGGTTTGCAGCAATGCCAACCGCTTGGCATTGCCGATCCGATTGGCGAAGTCGTGTTCGTTGACGCCGGGCACGGTCGCAGTGGCACCGGCGGTTGAACCGGCCGATTCGGCGATCGAAGCCGCCGTGGCCTGCGGTGCAGCATCATCGGTCGGCGGTGTCGCCGCCACGTCACCCACGCTCGCCCGTGTCCGAGCCGTCGCTGCTGACGGTTCGCTGGCCCGGTCGGTCTCCGCGACCCGTTCCTCGGTCGCCGACACCTGGGCAGCGACGACCGTATCGGGTTGCTCACTCAGCCAATCCGCCAACAGGTCGGCGACATCAGACAGCTCGCTGCTGGGAATCAGATCGTTGAGGGAACTCGGGAGGTCGACTCGTGGTGAGCGATCGGCAGACGGATCGGCAGGCTCAGTTGCCGAATCGGCATCGATATTCGGTGTCGTAGCGGCACCCGCATCGTCTGCCTCGCTGGCGACCGCCAAGTTGTCGGAGGTTGAATCGTCGCTGCCATCGGTAGCAGGTTGAGGCGTTGGTTCCGATCCCACCGCAGTCAGACTCGGACCGGGCTGCGGCTTGCTGGGCAGCGGCAACGGTTGCAGCAGTGACGCCGGGTCGGAGTGGTCGCCGGCGGTGGTCCGTGGCGGGGCGTCAGGATCGAAGCTCGAAAAAATCATCGCCATGTCGCCGCCAGACTCCTCGCCCTCGGACCGCTCGGCGCTGGTACCGATTCCTCTCAATCGTGGCAACGAAAAGATCAGCAGCAGATGGAGAATCACGGAAACGGTTAGGCAGATCGCGGCGGCCCCTCGGCCGCGTCGTTGGGGCCGTCGCAACAACCAAGCGGTGACCAACAGCAGTGACACCGCGACCGTGGCGATCACGGTCGCCGTCACCGGATCGGCCCAATTACTGACGTCGCTGCCGCCGAGGGCAGGGCTGCGGGCGGCGAGAGCCGCAGGGAACAACATGTCGACTACCGGATTTTCAGAGAGGCTGGGGGCGGTGATCAACGGCGGACACTCTTGGCGGCGATTCCCATCTGTTGCACCCCGGTGCTGCGGATCACCTGAAGCACTTCGGCGACCCGTTGGAAGGAGGTTTCGCCATCGCCACGGACGGCGACCCGGATTTGAGGATACTGCTGATAGGCGTAGCGAATTTGGTCGGCCAGTTCATCGATCGAGACCGGTCGGTTATCGAGCATCACACGGCCGTCGCTGGTTACCTCCACCAACCGCTCATCGGGTTCGCGGGTCATCGGTCGCAGTTCACCGACGCCGGGGACATTGACCTGGATCCGTCCCTCGGGTTGGCCGAAGTGGGCACCGACCATGAAGAAGATGACCAGCAGGAACACGACGTCGATCATCGGCGTCAGGTTCACGCTAGCGTCTTCGGTCGAGCGTCGTCGTCGGGCCATGGGGTGGAGTTCCGTTGCGGATGACTGGAAATTGGTGAGTGGGAAACAGGTCACGCGGCTCGGCGTGACTTCTTGGACCGCGTCGACGATTCGAGTCCTTCGGCGCTGATGCAATCGATCACCCGCTGGCAGAGCCGATCGATCTCGTTCAGGTACCGATCGCTGACGGCCGCGAAATACATGTAAGCCAAGTAGGCCGGGATGGCGACGCTCAACCCGCCGGCCGTCGTCACCAACGCCGTACTGATCCCCGACGCCAGCAGGTCGGCATTGCCCGACCCGCTGCCGCTCATCGTCTCGAACGCTTCGATCATCCCCAGCACGGTGCCGAGTAGTCCGATCAGCGGCGCGACGTTGCTGATCGCATGGAAGACTCGCAGGAACTTGGTCAGTCCGTCGGATACCCGGTCGGCCGCATCCATCACCGCCTGCTCGATCTCCATCATCGGTCGTCCCCAACGCTTGACGGCCGCTTGGAAGACCTCGGCGACGGGACAATTGAATTCGTCACAGATCTGCGACGCTTCCTCATAACTCAGTTGGCCATCCTCGACGCACTCGGTGAAGCGGCGGACGAAGGGTCGTGGGATGACGCGGCCACGACGGAGCGAGATCAGCCGTTCGAGGGTCAGGCTGAAGACGACCAGCGAGCAGACGGCCAGCGGAATCATCAGGATCCCTCCGGCAGCGATCCGTCGGATCAACTGCATCGCGTCGCCGGCCGCGGCGTCACCGGATTCATCGCCCGAGGCGTCGGCTGTCCCGGCCAAGGCATTCGAGTCATTCGGGAAGTCGCCCGACCGGTTGGCATCGGCTTGAGGTGGTGCCGGAATCGACATCGGTCCCGACTGCATCATTGCTGGTGGTATCGGCGGGCCTTGCGAGCGGGCCGCGGCGGCGATCGAACCGAGTACGATGAGCGTCACCATCGCGGCCACGATCCGGATCAACGTCGGCCACTCGCCGCGACGGCGGCCGAGAGACCGGTGGCACCGCGGTTCGTTGACTTGACGATTCGTAGTCTCATTCTGCACTGGCATCAGTATCCGCCCTCGACATGGAAAAACCGTTCCGTCCGCAGCGGTAGCAAATCGGGGGCGGCAACGTCCAGGTGGGAAATGCGAACGCGGTTTCACGCGAAACAGTCTTGCCTTCGCCAACCGGGCGAGTCTACGTTTCCCGTGAAAACGGCCCCACACCACCAGGCGACAAACTCACCGTGGTCTCGACAGCGGAAAAGAAACGGATCATCTGCGTCGTCAACCAAAAGGGTGGCGTCGGCAAAACGACCACGGCCGTCAACCTGGCCGCTGCGATGGCGATGGCCGGTCATCGCACGCTGCTGATCGACATGGACCCGCAGTGCAACGCGACCGGGGCATTGGGCTGCGAGGTCGCAGCCCGCCACCCCTTGATCGCCGACGCCCCGGTCGCCGATAGCCTGGTCAACACGTACATCCCGTTGCTGGACGTCCTGCCCGGCAGTCGCTCGTTTCAGGACGTCGACAAGCTGGCCCAGAGCGACGGACCGGAGCGGTTGAAGGTCCGCCAGCGGATCGATTCACTGCATGCCGCCTATCGATTTTTGTTGGTCGATTGCCCGCCGACGTTGGGCACGTTGACCGAAGCCGCGCTGACGGCCAGTACCGAGGTCTTGATCCCGATCCAGTGCGAGTACTTCGCGATGGAAGGGCTGTCACAGCTGATCCAGGTGATCCGCCGAGTGATGCAGCGGACCGACGGCAGACTGACCTTTGGCGGGATCCTGCTGACCATGTACGATCCGTACCTGGAGCTGACCGGAGAAGTGGACAACGAGGTCCGTGAGTTCTTCGGAGACATCGTGTTCGACACTGTGGTGCCGCGCGACGTCAGCCTGTGCGAAGCGCCCAGCCACGGGCAAAGCGTCTTCGATTATGCCCCGCGAAGCCGGGGCGCGTTTGCTTACACACAACTATGCATGGAGGTGCTTGAACGTGACTAATCCGCAACCCGCTGCCAAAGACCGTCGTCTCGGTAAAGGACTCGCCGCCCTACTCGGAACGCCGTTGGAAGAGGATGACCGCGGTGCCGAGGAGACCGCCGCACTGCAACGGGCGGCGTCCCGCCAAGGCTCCACTGGCGACCGACCGACTACCACACGGCCGTCCGCTCCGACCACGGCTCCGAACTCGACCGTGGCCGAGCGAGCCTCTACCGCGAGCGATGGCGGATCCGCCACGCCGGTCAGCGCCAAGCAGTTCGCCGCCAGCGGTGGCGATGCCCATTCGTTAATGCAACTGGCCGTCGATCAGATCGACCCTAACCCGTTTCAGCCCCGCCGCGACTTCAGCCCCGAGGAGATCGCGTCTCTCGCCGAAAGTCTCAAACGGCACGAACAATTGCAGCCGGTGCTGGTCCGCCGTGTCGGCGACCGTTACCAACTGATCAGCGGTGAACGCCGCTTGCGAGCAACTGTCCACGCCGGTCGCTCGACCGTGCGGGCGGAAATCCGCGAAGCCGATGATCGATTGGTCGCCGAGTTGGCGATCGTCGAGAACATGGAGCGGAAAGACCTCAACCCGATCGAAAAAGCGCTCTCCTTCAAGCGATACATCGACCAGCACCAGTGCAAGCAGGAGGTTCTGGCGACCCGGTTGGGGCTCGACCGCAGCACCGTCGCCAACCTGATGCGGTTGCTCGAATTGCCCCAACCGATCCTGGACGCAATCGTCAAAGGAGAGCTGACCGCCGGTCACGCGCGGGCACTGCTGCCGATCGGTGACGAGGACGACCAATTGCGGTTGGCCGGCCAGATCCGCGAGGAAGGCTGGAGCGTCCGTATGGTCGAGTCGCACGTCAACGAACTGCTGCGGAGCGAAGACGGCAGTGAGGGCGAAGGGACGGGAACCGGTCGGCCTCGCACTAAGCGGAGCGTTTCGCCCCAGGTCGAGGCGTTGCAAACCGAGTTGCGACACCACCTCGGTACTAAGGTGGAGATCCGCCAGACGAGCAAGGGAAAGGGCAAAATCACCGTTCACTTCACCAGTGCCGACGAGTTCGATCGGATCCGAGCGATCCTGATCGACCAAAGCGTCCCAAAGTTGAAGATCGCCAGTTGATCTCGCTGTTGCCACAGCGGTCGTGACGCCAATCATGGTTCGCGACCCGGCCGAACACGAGTCGAAAAACGAAAAAACCCGGAGAGCCAATAGGTTCTCCGGGTTTTTTTGTGAGTGGTCAGGGCCGGGCTCGAACCGGCGACACCTGCATTTTCAGTGCAGTGCTCTACCAACTGAGCTACCTAACCGCCCGCACAAAGCTTGATCGCTCATGCGTTGAGGGGATGATAGAGCGAAACGGAATCGGTTGTCAATCGGTGGCGGTAGGCGGCGAATCGCGATACCGGTTAAACTATCGGTTGATGCCTCCGAGCCGCCGTCTCGACCGGCCGCTTCATGGCGATTCGCTCGGCGTTTGGTTGGCGATTCGTGCGGCCTCAAACTCGGCTATCCTAATCGCTTTTGTCGTCTTTTTTCGGAATGATCGAATGCCATCGACGCTCGAACGGCCGCCTGAATCGACTCGCGAAACGGTTGAGCCGATCGAAACGACCGCTGTCGACGATTCGCCGCGGCTGAGCCCCAAGGCCCAAAAGCGAATTCAAGAGCGAGAGAAATTGCGGACCTCGCAATTCGACGTCGTCTCTGCCTTTCTGATGGCGTTGATGTGGTTCATCGGCGTCTTCGCACTGATGCTGTTCCTGATCTGGTTGACCAGCAAGATTTCGTTCGGTCCCCGACCGTTCCCACCGATCATCGAAAATCCGGCCGGCCGCGGCGACAACGCCGAGGGTTTCGAACGTGATTTCGAGCCGCCCGGGGCGGATGAAATCGTCGACCTCGCCGAACCGACGATCCAGGACACGTTGACCGCCGTCACCGATGCGGTCAGTACGGTCGCCGCGGCACTCGACGCGGTTTCGAGCGATTCGGCAGCCACGACGCAGGGGACCGGAAAGGGCGACAGTCGGCCGCCGGGGCCCGAGGGTGAAGGGGAAGACATCGTTCCGAGACACGAGCGATGGGAATTGCAATTTTCAGCCAAAAATGTTGCCGGTTACGCCCAACAGCTCGACTTCTACAACATCGAACTCGGTGTTCTCGGCGGCGGGGTCCAGGGGGTCGACTACGCGGCGCGGCTGGCCGGCAGCCCGCAAACTCGTCGGGGTCAGAGTGACGACGAAAAGCGGCTCTACTTCATGTGGGTTGACCGCTCCAGCCCGCTCTATCAGTACGACCGTCAATTGCTGCAGAAAGCCGGTTTGAATCTGTCCAACCGAGAATTGCTGAAGTTCATCGAGCCCGAGTTGGAAAATATGCTGGCCAACATCGAACTCGAATATTCGACCGAAAAGGGGCATCCGAGCGTGACTGAGATCCAGAAGACGATCTTCGAGTCTCGCCCCGACGGCAGCGGTTACACGTTCGAAGTGATCGACCAACGTTATCGCGTGCCGCGAAAGTAGTGGCCGGACCCACTGCTGCGATGACGTCGGCGGGCTAGGAGCCGCCAAAACCGGTCCGATCGCTCCAGCTCCATCGCGGATTCGTCGTTTTTCGCTACGATGGGTCGCCGTCCCGACCACTTCGGATCACAATCGATCCCGTCTGCGCTGCACTTCACTTCTCCATCCCAATCCCTCTCGCGAAAGAATCCAACGTCATGCTGCTCGCAGAGACTTCCATCTACGACATCATCTCCAACAGCACCTACGGTGTGCTGGGCGCGATCGCCCTGTGGGGAATCTATTGCATCGTGATCGTCTGGACGCGGGTGGCTCAAAAACGCTTCAAGGATGAGGACACTCAGGACGCTTTCCTGGACGACGTCGAGGAATTGGTGTCGGCGGGCGACTTTGACGGTGCGGCGGAGTACGTCGAGGGCGATTCGCGGGCGATCCCGCAGATGGTCGAACTGGCGATCAACAACCGGGGACTCGGCTACAAACGGGCTCGCCAGGTGATGCTCGACCGCTTCCAACGCGACGTCTTGAGCGACCTGGAATACCGACTCAGTTGGGTCGGTACCTGCATCAAAACCGCACCGATGGTCGGGCTGTTCGGAACGGTTTTCGGGATGATGGGCGCTTTCAAAACGCTGGCAACCGCCGAATCGGTCGAACCGTCTGCCCTGGCTGGCGATATTCAAGTAGCGTTGGTCACCACGGCCAGCGGGCTGGCAATCGCTATCCCGTTGATGATCCTGGTCGCCACCGTCAACATCCGGATCAGCAAGATGGAGGACTTGATCGGATCGGGGCTGACGCGATT
>SKZY01000251.1 GCA_007127095.1 Planctomycetaceae bacterium | reverse complement strand
TAAAGTTTTCGCTTATCGGGTCGCTAATCGGGTTCTTCCCGATGCTTTTACTTTTTTTGTCGGGCGGATTCGGAGCCGGGGATGTTAAATTAATAGGTGGCCTCGGCGCCTGGCTCGGGCCACTGATCACGGTCCGGATTTTGCTGATCAGTTGGCTCGCCACCGGCATCCTGTCACTGCTGATCATCGCCTACTGGTCGTTCTGGCGACGCGATCGACAGGACGATGACGGCGAATCACCACCGGCGTCGGTCACCGAGACGAGTGAAACGACAGGCGGTGATTCGACACCGGACGACTCGAAGGTGCCCACTGACCGCTATCGGGGCCGCCAAATTCCGTTTGGGGCAATGGCCTTGGTCGGGCTGATCTATTCGTTGATCGTCGACCTCAGCGGTATTCGATTCCTAGGGATTTAATCAGATGCGATTGCGAACCGGGTTGGTCGCCCTGCTGACCTTGATTTTCGGTGTCTCCGCGGCATTTGCCGTGTACCTCCTGGCCGGTCGTCCGGCGGCCGAAGCCGAAGTTGAAACCGTGTCGGTCGTCGTCGCCAAAGAACAGATCCAACGCGGCGATACGCTCCAAGAATCGCTGCTCGAAATGAAACCGTGGCCGCAGGAGTTCGTGCCCGAAGGGGCGCTGACGACGATCGAGGATGCTGTCGGACGTACCGTTTGGATCCCGTTGGTACCAAACGACCCGGTGGTGGAATCCAAACTCGCTACCCGAGACTCCGGCCAAGGCTTGGCATCGCTGATCCCACCGGGGATGCGGGCGGTGACGATCCAGACGTCGAATATCGCAATGGGGGTCGCCGGCTTCATCATGCCAGGCAACAAAGTCGATGTGCTCTGGACCGCCAGTCAGATCTCTCGTAGCGACGATACCGGCGGCGGCAGTACGATCACACTGCTGCAAAACATCGAAGTACTCGCCGTCGATCAGCGTCTCGGCGTGCCGCAGGACAATAAGGTCGATGTCCGCGAAACCCGCACGGTGACACTGCTGGCGACGCCGACCGAAGCCGCTAAACTCGATCTGGCCCAGAACCGGGGCACGCTCCGCCTGTCGCTGCGTAACCCCGGTGACACCTTGAGCGAAGCGGTCGATATGGCGACCCTGCGAGGCTTAATCAATCCCGGTGGAGAAAACTTGCCCCAACCCGAGTCGATCGAGTTCGGCCCCGACGGGATCATCGAAAGCTTTGCCGACGGTTCGATCGTCGAAACGCCGACGGAACCGACCGACCAACCCGAAGAAGGCGGTTTTGCGCTGCTGACCAACCAGTCACCAACCGCGACCGAGCAATTACTGGAAATCCGGACCCTCCGTGGCACCAGCAGCGGAGCGGTCTATTTCCGTAAGGTCCTGCCCGCAGCGTCATTGGAGTCGGCCGCCCAATCGAATTCCCCCCGGCCGAACTCGCCCAACGACGAATGACGAATACGATCGATATCCTTGCGTTGCTGGGACCTGACGCCGATCCCGCCGCCGCCGGCCTGACTCTCCGCCAGGTCGGCGCTGCCGCGCCATCCGAAGCGACCGAACTGCTGGCAATCGTCGATGCCGGACGAGATCGCTTGCCGTCGTCCGACCCGGCAATCCTCGGCGGGTTGCTCCGCGGCTTGCACACCCTGTTTCTAAACGGTAGTCGTTCCGCGATCGCAGCACTGATCCCCGATACGATCCTGACGATCGATGACGCCCTGCCCGATCACTGTCCGAATCGCCACCTGCTGCTGCACCTACTCGTCCTGGCCGGCAACGACGATGCGTTGCGAGCGGCCGTGGAACGCCTAAATTGCCGCCCGCCAGCAAATTGGGAGGCCGCCGGTCTGGTCCTCAGCCCCCTGATGCAGTCGACCGATTGGCCGATCGAGGCAGTCTTTCCCGATTTGCTGACCTCGATCGAACACCCCTCAATGGCGTCAACCACGCTCGACTTGGCCAATTTTTTGGTCCACGAAAACCGCCTGCAAGTCCACCCGGCAGCGGCGCGAGTGAACGAACTCAATCGCCTGCTGGCGGCGGTCACCGGGCGGTTGGAACGGTTCGAACGCGAGCCGAGATCACTCGGCGACGACATCGCCACCGTGCAAGAACGATTGTCCGAAGCGATTTCGCTGGCCGTTTCACTCTGCGACGCTCTCGGACTGATCGGTGCGACCGAGTCGCTCCCGCGGCTGACCGAAACGATGCATTTGAAACACCGCCGCGTCCGCAGCGAAGCCGCCGGCGCCCTGGCGCGGATGGGTGACGAGCATGGGATCGAACAATTGATCGCCCTGGTCGAAGAACCGTCCGCACGACTGCGTGTAATCGCCTACGCCGACGAACTCGGGCTCTCCGACCGGATCGACCAGCGGTTTCGCAGCCAAGAATCGACCGCCGAAGCGTCGCTGGCACTCTGGCTGTCACAACCCGCTCAAATGGGAATTCCACCGACCTCGGTCGAAACGCTCGACCAGCGGTTTCTTTATTGGCCCGGATACGATCGACCGTTGGATTGTTTTCTGGTCCGGTTTCACTACGACATGGGCGACCGTACGTACAGCAATGTCGGGATCAGCGGCCCGGTTACATTCGCCCTGGCCAACAACGTCGCCGACCTGCCTGTCGACGACATCTACGCGATCTATGCCGGATGGCAGGCCGAACATGCTGACATCTTCGCAATCGCCGCCGAACACCTCCATCCGGCGCAGCGACGGTTGGCAGCCG
>SKZY01000050.1 GCA_007127095.1 Planctomycetaceae bacterium | reverse complement strand
GACCGATTGGTCGCTCCCCCCCCCGTAGTACAGCGAGGCGTGGGATACGCTCCCGCCTCTTGGGAACCTGTCGGTTATGTCGAAATGAAAGCTCGTCACCCCCGCGAGATTCTGAAAAGCATAAACCGCGTAATTGCTGCCGTTCGCAGGAGGTCCCGAGCCAACCTTCAGCGAAAGTACATAGGTCCCAGTCAGCGGCGAGAAAGAAGGGTCGAGTAGTAATGTTCCCTCCGTCGCGTTTATCAACAAGGTCTGCGAAAACGGGCCCGTTTGTAGGGCGATGTCGCTTTCGAAGTCTGTCTTGCCGATCAATTCCCAAGCCCGCGTCGTCTCGATTCTCTCCCCCTGCAGCGAGTCGACGGTCTGACCGGAGGTAAAATCGGTGCTGCCGCCCGGAAGCGTTCCGAATGTCGCAGTCGTGGAGAACATCCCTGTTTTGGAGATGAAGAACTCGGTTGCGGGATCGCCGCTCAGGAGCACGGAAGTCGGGGTAGCCCGCTCGTTCAGCAACGTCAGCAATGTCGGCTCAGCACCGTCGTCGTTACCACGAAAAAATCCATGGGATGAGGTGGCATTGCCAACAGCGTCGCCGCCGACAAAAGCAGTGACATCGGTCAGTTCAGACAAAAAAAGCGTCCCGGCTTGGGACCGCTGGCCGCCCAGCAGCAGTGCGCCGCAAGCGACGACCGCAATGGTGAAAATACGCATAGAAAAAACCCTCAATCAGTGAAAAAATGAAAATTCAGAAACCTCGATCAGCATGTCCGTCGATCGCGGTCAAGCCTGGGGAGGCCTGAGCAGTTCATTTTCCACTTGGGGCGGGGTGAAGACGTCGTCGACGACCGGACGTAACGAATCCGGACGAGACGACGGACGAGTTCCCGGAAGGGCGACCAATCCGGAGCTCGGAGCCCAGCGGAGGCGGCTATCGGTCACTGCCTTGGGTTGCGAGTTGGGCGCTGGCGGGACGAACTCCGACAGCCAGGAGCAGAAATTCTCGACAAACTGCTGCAATGATGGGAAAGCCGTCGCTTGATCCACCAGGAGGTTGGTGGCCGAGATCGGTTGCAAGGCGAGATCGAGCGCCGCCTTGGGCGTGATCAGGCCGGCGTGTGCTTCCCGCTGGCAAGCGGCGAAGCCGATGCACAGCAGCAAGATCACCGATAGTTGACGACTCGATCCAACCACGATTCGATCGCCTCGCTGACGCGATGATTCAAAACCCAAGAACGACCCGACCGGCAAACGCGGTCCACGAGGACCGATTCTGCCAAAGGCACCGCCTTATCCCGCTGAGTGGTGATGTTCAGCCAGTTTTACGAGCTGGAGTTAAACCCCTCTACCACTCCTTCCAAATTACTACTTTGGTTTCCCCTCTGTCAGGTGGTCAGGAAATTTTAGACTGCTGGCCGTCAGCCGATTCGTCCTTTGATCCAGTACCAGACGAGTCCTAGCCACTCGTGGGCCGCGACATCGACCGCCGCGGCTCCATCGGGAGATGGCAGCCAGGCGTACCAAGCTGAGGGCCAGCTGGTCGCACGATAACGAGTCCCGCGCGGCACGGTTTCGATTCCTTGACGCTTGAAGCAGGCCTGCGACCGCAGCAGATGGGTCGCGTCGGTGACCAGCACCACTCGCTCAATCGCCAATGGCCGCAACAGGTCCGTCGTCGCGACCGCATTTTCGAACGTCGACGTTGAATCGGCTTCGATGACCAGATCCTCTCGGTCGACACCGAGCTGGACCAGGAAATCGGCCATCGCGTCGGCGATCGTTGTGACTTGCTCGTCGGTGCCGCTGCCTTCGCTGCCCACTGCCCCTCCGCTGACCAGTACCAGGCATCGCTGGCCGGCGTGATAGATTTCTGCTGTCAAGCGACAGCGTTCGACCGAATCGCTGCCCAACTGTGGCCAGCCGTGCCAATCGTCGGCCGGGCGCAGGTAGCCACCGAGGACAACGATCGCAGCGACTTCGTTGGGGCGATCTCTCCGTGGAGGGTAGTGCCACTCGAGCGACCCCAAGGCCAGATAGCCGACCACGGGTGACGAGACAATCCACCAGATTGGTATCGCGACGAGCAGTGACCGAAGCCGCGGTGGCGCAGAAGCGGAACGTCGCCAGTTCGCGACGGCGGAGATCACCACCAGCACGAATGCGATCAAGGACGGACGCAGGAGCAACGTCAGGCTGTCATAAACCATGATCTTTAGAGCCCCCACAGGGGTAGGATTCGAGTGCCTATAATGAAGTTTAATTATTGCGAATAATTTTGTTCAATTTTTGAGTTCAGTGGTTACATTGTGCCAGTTAGAAGCTTTCGACTAGTTTTGCGTCATCTGGGGATGGTATCGACATCCCCCGTTCTTGGCTTAGTAATGGAACCTTATCTCGACGCTACCTTGCAGGCTGGGCAACGGACGATCGACTAGCGAATCTTCTGGCAATCCACCAAGCATCGCAACTGCTGATCCTCATGAGGGTGATATGCGCTCGATGGCAATTTTCGAACGGGTCTTCTTCGTTCCCCACTCGCTGACTCCTCTCGATACGACGCAGTAGAGTGGGCATTGTCAGCCCATCGAGCATCTAGGCGGTCACCTCCAGGGCCCACGCTGGGTTCCTGAGTCCACATCGCTCGCCCCCGAAGGGGGGCGAGCGACTTATCCCCGCGACTACCGCTGGTTTATTTTCTGGATCGCAAGTCGTTTCCTGGGAACGGCTTGCGCGATCACCCATGACTTACTGGGGGCGAGCGAACGGGCTCGCGGCACACAACATGCGATGTCTTTCTGTCAGAGTCCAGAGATCGCCCCTCCGGGGCCGCCTTGCGAAGCTCCTCTCACGTATCGAAGGAGTGATTTCCATGAATAAGCTGCTGACGTCAACCAATATGATGCAAGACTCGCAAGTGGACCGTCTAGTGACGGCCCCCGTGCCCAGCCGAGCAACTGAATTGACAACTCCCACGGCTGTTGTGACCACAGCTGGTGTAGCGGCTAGGGTGATTGCCAAGGCCGATGATAAAGTTCAATTGAAGGTAACAGAGACCAAGCAGGAGCGCGAAGCGGCCCTGCGTTTGGTGCATCAAACCTACTGCCGGTCCGGGCTCGCGGCGAGCAATGGGAACGGACTGCGGGTGATGAAACATCATCTTGCCACGACGACCGAGATTCTGATTGCTAGCCAGTCAAATAAGGTGTTGTTCACCACCACGTTGGTGCGTGATGGGGAGGTCGGGATGCCTCTAGAGTCTCTGTTCGCCGAAGAGGTTGCCGAGCTGCGATCTCAAGGTGCGAAGTTGGCCGAAGTCTCCTGTTTGGCGACCGATTTAGGCGTGACCGATAAGCGACATCGCTTCGAGTTGTTGGTTGAGATGTTTAGTCTGGTCGTTCAGATGGCACGGCGACGGGGCGTCGATCGGTTGTTGTTGGCGGTTCACCCCCGGCACGCGAAAGCCTACGAGCGGATGTTCGGCTGCGTCCGTGTCTCGGCGGTCAAGGAATACGCTGCGGTCCAAGACAATCCCGCGGTCCTCTGCGTTCACGACTTCGCCGCCAGCGACAAAGATCGTTATCCCTTCTACGACCGAATCTACGGCCGCAAGCTCGCTCCCTGGCAACTCGACGGGACGCGGATGAGCGACGACGAACGCGAGTACTTTGCCAGGGCGATTTCCGCTAAAGTTCCCGATATGCTCCCTATGGCGGCTTAGTCTTCATGCACTCGGTGCCATGGCGGACGCGACGGAAATTGACGTGAATCAGCCGGTGATTTCGTCACTCCGCCGCGATCAAACACTTCGATCGGCTCGGCTACCCGCCCTGCCGCACCGCGAGTAGCGAGCTGGAAGCGTGAGCCGGCCGCGCGGAAAGCTTAAGGCCGCATGGCTTGCGCCATTGCGTTGGGGGTCATCGCCGGGATGCCGCTGCACGTTTGGCTGCCAACAGGCGTTCGGTGTAGGAGGCGGCGCCTTCAGCCTTGGCTGGTTCATCCGTGACATCGGTCGCCACGCTCGGTTCACGAACGGAGATCGGTTCAGCGGTCTTAGCGCGACCGGCGGTCGTGAGTCGTCGCTCGCGTTGCTGAGTCGCTAACTTTGTGAGCTTGGCCAATTGGGGCGATTCGGTGACTTGCTGAGTGGCCGGCGCCCGACGTAGCCAAGCCAGCGATACGGCGACACGCCGGACGAAGACGTCACCCAGGAAGAGGCAGCAGCCGACGAGAACCGCCCACGGCCAGATGTCTCGGATCGATCGGTCGCTGATCACTCCCGGACGGAACGGATCGGAACGCGTCGCCGCTGATGACACGTCGGTGTCGAGTGGGGCCAGCAGTTCACCCGCGCTGCCGCCGCGGGGTGTGGCCGCAGCGAGTCGTGTCAGCAGCGGTTCGTTCCAGGGACGCAAGCGGTATTCGTCGCCGTAGGGTAGCGAGATTGCGGTGGTCAGCGGTTGGACGCCGGGTTCGGGCGCCACATTGATGAAGTAATTTCCGGACGCTTCGACGGGGAATCTGCCGACATAGCGGCCCGGAGCGGTTTGCCGCATCGTCAGCGGGATCGGCTTCAGATCGGGGTCCAAAGCCGAAGCATTCATCGGCAAGAAGTTGAGGAAATCGTCGGCTTGGTCGAGCGCGTGGACGATCACTTCGACTTCGCGGTCGCGGGTTTGCGTGGCGATCGAGAACCGTTCGGCATCGCCGCTCGGGCGCATCAACCAGCGGATCAGCTGTTCAAAGAACTTGCCGTATCCCGGCCAATCTCGCCAGTCGGTCGCCCACCGCTGACCGGCGTCGGTCGTCAGCACGGCGGAACGTCCGAGTCCGAATTGCCAGAGTGACAGCAACGGGTTTTCGCGGCCCGGCGGCATCGGGGAAGTGAGTACCGTGTGGACCAGCGGGTTCGTTTTGGGGGTCGTTAGGACCAGCCCGGTGATCGGCGGAGGAGCCGAATCGATGCCGCCGATGACGGCATGAGGCGAGCGGACCGTCGGTAGGAAGCCGCGTGAATCCTCGTGGATCAAGCCTCGGGAGACCCGACGTGCTTCGCGCATCAGGATCTTCGGAATCGCCTGGGGTGATCGGACGTGGTAGAGTTTGCCGCCGCCGATCGAAACGATCGAACGGACCAGTTCCACGTCGGCGCCGTCGCCGACGGCGACGCCAGAAACCGTGATCCCCTCATCGCGCATCCTGGTCGTCAGTTCGCGAAACCGGTTCGGCGGTGTTTGGCCATCGGTCAGGATGATCATGTGTTTGGTCGAGGCGTCGGCGTTTCGCAGCGAGCGAAACCCCTGCTCCATCGCGGGGAACAAGTCGGTCCCGCCGCCGGCGGCGATATTGGCGATGCGGGGGATGATATGGGTTCGCTGGCCGATCCGTTGCAGCGGGACGATTTCGTGCGGTTCCGAATCGAAGGTCAGCACACCGATCGAATCGTCGGGTTGCAACGTTTTGACCGCTTCGATGGCGGCGGCTTTGCAGAGCGTTAATTTTTCGCCTTCCATCGAGCCCGATGTGTCGAGCACCAATTGGAGGGCACCGACGGCGGCGACCTTGGCATTCTTGATCTCGAAGTCGACCGGCATCGCCTCCTCGAGCTTGGTCCCCGACCAACCACCGGCTCCCAGCGCTTCGGGGCCGCCGATCATCAGTAAGCCACAGCCGAGTTGCTGGGTGTTGCGAACCAGCATCTCGATCTGTGGGTCGGAGAAGCTGGAGATGGAATCGGCCGAATCGCCGCTGTTGCGAGCCACACCGGCCAAAATCACGGCGTCGTAAGCTTGCAGTTCGGCGAGCGAGCCGAAGAGCGAGTTACTGGCTTGAATCGTGACCGCGATGTCAGCCTCACGGAGGCTGTCGGCCAGCGGGCGATACTCACCAGTCGACTCCCAGGGTTCGATCAACAACACACGACTGCGGCCGCGAACATAAGTGAAGGCGGTCGCCGAATTGTTTTCCGCGATCAGATCGTCGGCTGGCGAATCGGGAATGAACTTCGCCGTATAGGTGTAAGCACCTTCGTCATCGATTTCGAGCCGCAGCGGGAAGACATTTCGCCCGCTGTCGAGCTCGACCGATTGGTTGATCAACAACTGGTCTTCGCCGCCGAGTCGGCGTGTGACGGTCAGTCGTCCGCGGGTCGGCTCCGGGCGTTCCGTCAGCGAATGGTTGAACAGGACGACCCGGGCGTCGAACGGTTGGCCTTTGCGGACATCGCTGGGCAGGTCGATCTTATCGACTTGGACGTCGTTCACTCGGTCGAGCCGGACCGGCAGCACATCGATCCCGATGCCCGAATCGACGAGTCGGGCCAACGCCGCCGTGGCATCGCCTTCGGTTTCATTCCCGTCGCTGATCAGGACGACACGCCGCCGCGAATCGGCCGGCATCACGGCCTGGGCAAGCCGCAGTGCGGATTCGAGATTCGTGGCCTCGGTGTGGCGAGGGGTCCCGTCGCGATACCGCATCGGCAGCAGGTCTGCGGCGAACGGCGGTACTTCGATCGAGGCATCGCGGCCGAAGACGATCAAGCCGACACGATCCTCACGGGCGCGATCTCGATGGCGCTGGACATTTTCGATGGCGTAGTCGAGCATCGCCGACTGGCTTTGCCGCGGAATGCTTTCGGACAGATCGAGCAGGTAGAGGACCGTGGTTCGTTCGGTGACCCAGACGGCTTGGACACCGGCCAAGGCGAGGACGATCGCCACGATCACCGCCGAGCGGAATGCCAAAGCCAACCAACGGCGGCTCCGACCGAGGGTCGCCAAGCTGCGAAATCCGATCCACCAAAGTGCGGGTAGCAATCCCAGTAGAGCCAGATAGCCGGGAGAATCGAAATCGAGCCGAAAACCGAACATGAGCTACTCAAACATTGCTAAACCGCTGGGAGGCCATGCTTCAGTGTAAGGGATGACAAGTCGGGGGTATCGATCGGGCTCAATCGGCCTCGTCATGCCGCTGCTTGTGGGGTGGAGCCTCTCTCGTCGGCGATAGACGCTACGTCCCCGCGTCAGTTCGATCCCGTCGCTTCGTCATGTTTTCGGCGATGGAAATGGAGTTTGATCGGAACTTCGGCGAACGGGAGATGGTCGCGGAGAATACCGAGTAGGTAGCGACGATAGTCGGCCGCGAAGGCTTTCGGTTCGTTGCACATCAGCACGATCGTCGGCGGTTGGGTGGCGACCTGAGTCGCGTAGTAAACCTTCGGGCGCCGATTCTGGTACATCGGCGGTTCATGTTGCTTGAGCGCCGCTTCGACCAAGCGGTTCAAGATGCCCGTGGAGACACGCTCGAGCGATTGTTTGAACAGCATCGTGCTATGGTTGAGCAGCGTTTTGACGTTCTTGCCCGTCTGGCCGGTGATGAAGGCGATCGGGGCGTAGGCGAGTGTCGGGAACTCGTTACGGAGATAGCGGACCCAGCGTTCGGTCGGTACCGTCCCGATCAGCTGGTCCCATTTGTTGATCACGAAGATGCATGGCTTGTGATTCTCGATCACGTAGCCCATCAATTGTTTATCGACACGGCTGATCGACTCGGTGGCGTCGAAGAACATCAGCACCACATCCGCCCTCCGGACGCTCCGCTGGGCGCGATGCATCCCGTAGAACTCGAGGTCGGTTTTTTGGCTGGTCCGTTTTCTCAATCCCGGTGTGTCGATCGCCAAGAAGGTCTGCCCATCGAGTTCGAATCGCACGTCGACACTGTCGCGGGTGGTGCCGGGGATTTCGCTGACGATCATCCGGTCGGTCTTGACGAGTGTGTTGACGAATGTGCTCTTGCCGACGTTGCGTCTACCGACGATGGCGACTTTCATCTGCGGGGTGGAGAGTGATTCATCTTCGCTCCGCCGGGGCAGCCGCTCGACGATCAGTTCGAGCAATTCCTCGCGATTGCGGCTCTCGCGGGTGCTGACCAGGACCGGTAATCCACGGCCGAGCCGATGAAACTCGGAGGCAGCGTGGTCGAGGTTTTGATGGTCGGCTTTATTGACGACCAGGATGACCGGCCGAGGGATCGTCCGCAGTCGATCGGCGACGAGCGAATCGAGCGGCATCAGGCCGGCTCGGATATCGACGACCAATAGGATCACGTCGGCCGAATCGAGCGCCGCCTCGATCTGGTTGCGGACGTCGTCGGTGAGGTTGTCCGTATCCTCGATCCCCATCCCGCCGGTATCGATCAATTCAAAAAAACGCTCGTCATGCTCGACCAAGGTCGTCATTCGGTCACGGGTAACACCTTCGAAATCGTCGACCACCGCCAAGCGGCGACGGGCGAGCCAATTGAAGAGGCTGCTTTTGCCAACGTTGGGCCGACCGATGATCGCGACTTGGGGGACAGGCATGGGAGCGGGTCGCGGGCGGAGCCGCGTAGCTGAAGGATGACGCGGGGGCGACCACGTCAGGAGGCGAGCCAGGTTGCCTGCAAGTGTAGAGTCGTGATGGCGGATGCGACAGGGACCACGTCCGATCGGTTGCGTCGCCGGTCGTTCCCGCTTGTAATGGATTCTCGCCGACCGGTGAGGAATTTCTGAGTGTGGGTCGGCCGAACGGATCTGCGCACCGGGGGCGAGCGGGAAATGACAGTCAGGCGAACCGGATGACTTTTCAACGCGACCTACAGCCCGAGCGGATGGATGACCCGGACCTGCCGTCGGCGGAGCATGAGGCCGCATTGGCGGGTTTGGCCCGGCTCAATCGGCTGACCTGTGTCTCGAGGCCGATCTATCGCTGTTTGAAACGCTACGCGTTATCTTGCCAGCGACGTCTGCGGGTCCTCGACGTGGCGACCGGTTCGGGTGACCTGCCGATCGACTGGGCCAGGCGAGCCAGCCAGGACGGGATCGAACTGGAGATTACGGCGCTCGATATCAGTGAAGTCGCCCTCGGTTTTGCTCGTCAGAAAGCGATCAGGGCCGGGACGGATGTCCGTTTTGAGCAGCGTGATTGCTTGACCCAGCGGCTCCCGAGCGGGTTCGATATCGTCACCTGCAACCTGTTCATTCATCACCTCGACGAAGGCTCGATCGCCCGTTTGTTGGCGGCGATGCGGGCCGCTGCCGGCCTGTCGGTGGTTGTCTGCGACCTGGAACGCTCACGGGCCAATCTCGTCGCCGTCTGGTTGGCGGCGCAGGCCGTGACCCGTTCGCCGGTCGTACACGGCGATGCGGTCAAAAGCGTACGGGCCGCCTTGACCCGCAGGGAGTTCACGAAATTGGCGACCGCCACACTCGGCCAACCGGTCGCCGCTCACGGTTTGCCGCCGTGTCGCTATTTGGCGGTGATCGAAGGGGTGACCGAGACGGCCCCCGAATCGTTGTTGGCCCAGACCGGACTCGCCGGTGGGGAATTGTGATCGCCGGGGGACGGCGGCTCGCCAGACGCCGGGTATTGATCGTCGGTGCGGGGCCCGGCGGTGCCGCCGCGGCGCTGCGACTGCACGGGCCCGGTTGTGACGTCCTCTGGGTCGATCGAGCCGAGTTTCCGCGACCCAAGGTTTGTGGTTGTTGCTTGAACATGGCCGCTCTGTCAGCCCTGGCGCCGCTGGGGTGCGATGCCTTGGTCCGTGGCTTAGCCGGTTCGGAACTGGCCCACTGGCAGCTCCGCGTTGCCGGGCGGACCGTTCAGGCTTCATTGCCCGGTGGCGTCGCCTTGAGCCGGACGCGGTTGGACGTCGCGTTGATCGAAGAAGGCCTGCGGCGGGGCATTGAGTTTCGTTCGGGGGTGGTTGTGAAGGTGGTCGAGGTTCAGTCCGGTCAGGTCACGGTACGATTCGCGGGTAGCCCAGCTGATCAGCGGTTCGACGCGGTGATCTGGGCAGCTGGCTTGGCCGGTGGTGGCGTCTCGCGTTGGTTGCCGTGGATTCAGGCTCCCACAGGCCCGCTCGGCGCTGCGGTGGTGGTCGACGATCTAGGCGGCGTCGAACCGCGGACGATTCACATGGTTTGCGGGCCAGGCGGTTATGTCGGTCTGGTTCGGTTGGAAGACGGCCGCATCGACGTCGCTGCGGCGCTGCACCACCGTGGTCGGTCGACCCGATCGGACGATCGTTACGGCGGCAAGTGGGCAGTCCATCAGAGGATCAACGCGATCTTGGCCAGCGGCGGGATCGAGCGACTTCCGGAATCCGTCGCCGCGTCACTGCTGACCACACCGCCGCTGCACCGTCGGCGGCACTGCGGCGCGGGAGGGTTGTTGGCCGTCGGTGACGCGGCCGGCTATATCGAGCCGTTTACCGGGGAGGGGATGGCTTGGGCGATTCAGACCGGTGTCGCCGCAGCCGATTGCCTGGTCGGTGAAGACGGCGAGGGGGATGGCGCCAGCGATGTCGGAGCCGAGTGGCGACAGCGGTATGCCGAGATGATGCGGCAACGTCAGTGGCTCTGCCGTTGGTTGTCCCGTTCGCTCGCTTCGCCTTGGCGGTCGCGGGCCTTGGTCGCGGCGATCGGTTGGGCCCCGTGGGCGGTCCGCCGCGCGGTACAGCGGCTCAATGCCGG
>SKZY01000289.1 GCA_007127095.1 Planctomycetaceae bacterium | reverse complement strand
GAGATTTTGCTGACCACCGAGGACGACGAGTTCAGCAGCGAGCCCGTCGCGATCGACATCGACCTGACTGTGACCGCCCCAGTAGTCCGATTCGCTCGCCCCGGAGCCGTGATTCTCCGCCGGTTGTAAAACCACCCGAGCCGCCCACCACAAATCATCATCGAGTCAACCACATTCAAGCATCCGCCAGCGGATCAGCGACATCGATTTCCTCGCCTACGGCGATCAAGGTCGATCACTTGGGGACAAGCAAACGGGGACATAATCACGAACTCCGCCGTTCGCCGACGTTCCGTTAATGTGAGCTGAACGGGTTGTACCGATCACACGCGTGTAAGCAATCTAACGCAAGTTCCAGTTGCCCCAAATGCAGCGACCGCTCCCAGCGTGGCGGATATCCGCAACGCACCGGGCATGGTCGGAAAAGTGTTGCGGGAGCGTTTCGAAGTTCGATGCCTGCATGGAGCAGCAGGTATGCGTCAAGTACCGTCCTCAGCGGTCTCGCCAGCCGCTCTTTGTTTCATGGAAGACACGCGATCGCGATCCGAACTTCAGGATGAAGCCGATGACCAAAATTTTCTACGCAATCACTTGCTGGGCCGCGGTATTGACCGTCGGCGTTGCGGGCGCCTTCGAGCCTACCCAAAACAACCGGACAAACGGGATCGGAAACGTCTGGGGTTCCCGTACCTCCAATCTTGATCCGCTTTGGAGCGTCGACGTCGGAGCCGTGTTTCTCCGACGTGAAAGCACCAATTTTGACACAAATTTTGAACCCTTCGACTTCGGGTTTGAAGCGGGCGTGGACGCCGACATCCGCCGCCGGATCGGAGACGGGAACCATTTGCAGATTCGTTATTTTGGGGTCGATTCTTGGTCGGACCAACCTACCGCCCTCATCCCCACTCCCGCTTTTCATAACTATGAATCTTCCTTGCACAGCACGGAAATCAATCTGCGGTCGCAACGGAGCGATTGGCTGACACTGCTGGGTGGGTTCCGTTGGGTCGAATTGCAAGACAGTCGATACTTCAATGCAAATCCGAACAACCCGAATTCCAACGAGGTTGATATTGTAAACCAGAACCAGATGTATGGCGGTCAACTCGGCACCGACATCCTGCTGTGGGATCGTGGCGGGCCGCTCACCGTCAATACCGAATTGAAAGCCGGGATTTTTTCGAATCGGGCCAAGAGCTACAGGGAGCGTTTAGCCTCGCCTGGCGCGCAGATTCCTCCGGTCGGAATGCAGGAAGACCGAAGCTACCAAACCGCGTTTGTTGGCGATCTGGGGGTCAACGCCAAGTACCGCTTGACGGATCGCCTGGCCGTCCGCGGTGGCTATCAATTGATGTGGGTTGAGGGCCTTAGCCTGGCCGACGCTTACGGAGATCGTTTTAACACCGACACCACGATCGACACCACCGGCGGTCTGTTTTATTACGGGGCGACGGTCGGCTTGGAACTCAGTTGGTAAGCAGGGAACGCGCCGGATGGTGCCAACCATTGTCCGTCCGCTCCGCGGCTTGAATTTTGGTTGCGGCGAACGAAGTGCCCATTCTCGGTCTCACGCTTCTTGGTCCCATGCTTCGGATACCCGAGGTTTGCGAGTGTAACAGCGCGAGCGATCGAGTCACAAACCCAATCAATCCCGCAGAGTCGAAGTCCTACGGATGCGGGCTGCCAGTCTGCCGTCGCGTCAGCAGCGTTGTCGGTTTTGCCGGTTGCGACTCGGTTAAATCGAGCGAAGTGGTGACTCGTTTGCTCGTCGCCCAACGCTATGGCTCTTTTACCCCCGGGTTACGCTTGACTCGCAAGCGAGCCTGCGCTCACCCGGGGCTACTTCCGGTCGCCAGCTTCGCGGCTCGAAGAAATGAGGCGATGGAGTGTTTTTTGGTCGACGCCTTGATAGGGCCTCCATCCCGCAACCGTTGAAAGTAGATGGGCGGGGCCCCACTTGGTGTTCCACTGCCGAAGGTTGACTCAAGCGAAGCCAACTCGTTCTCCCTTCTCCCCAAGGTTGCTCGCCGGCCGATCGCCGCTCAGCGGTTACCATGCCCGGCGAAAACTCGCTGACTGTTAAAAGAATATCGCCACCCGCGAAGTGGTCGGAGTTGCTTTCCGGTCCGTCTCGAAGGCCAGGATGAAGGCGATTTTTCATCAGTGGGTGTCGCGAAGCGATGGCAGGAACTCAGTCAGACATCGATTCTGCCGGCATCCCAGGGCACGCACTCATCCAGCACGATCCAATCTCCGCAATTCTCGATCAACCAATCCGCGCCGATTCTTGTCGCGAGCGTATGACGTTGGTTAGTCGAACGAAAAAAGTGATCGCCGCTCCAAGTTTCCGGATCAACCATGACATCCCAAATACGTTGGCCCGGCTTTTGTCTGTTTCGGCCTTCCGTACGTGTCCCGGCAGTTGCTGCACCCTTCGGAAGGATCAACTCCCAAATTGCGCCCATTCGGCTAATCGTCCCCTGACGTGTCTTTCGGCCTAATCCGCTATGCGACCCGTCCTGACCGACCGGTCGACGATCAGCGTCTGTATCCCGAAGGGATTTTAACCATTAGCCGGTGGTCGAGCGGAGCGAATACCACCGGAACGCTTCAGTCGGGGTGACAGGATTCGAACCTGCGACCTTTTGACCCCCAGTCAAACGCGCTACCAGGCTGCGCCACACCCCGTCGAGATGACGACCGCTTGCAACCGGCTACCGTTTGTTGGGAT
>SKZY01000150.1 GCA_007127095.1 Planctomycetaceae bacterium | reverse complement strand
GTATTGGGGCGACTCGAGGAGTCGCGGTTTTACTCGCGGTCGGTGGTCAGCCCGTTCGTATTCGAACTCGCCCCGATCGGGAAGCTCGAGGACGGCGGCCAGCAGCAGCGGCTCGATCTGTGGTTCGTCGCGTATGGAACGTTGGCCGACATCGAGGACCGCAAGATGATCGATGACCTGACCGGTGACGATGTCGCAGGCGAGGCTGACGCAGCGAGTGAATCCGAACTGCCGCAGCAGGCCCGGCCGCTGAGCGAGCAGGAGGTCGCTGAACGTGGGCTGACCGTCGGCGACCGAGCCGACGGCTCGTCGATCGCCTACTCGATCATCGCGGCGAACCTGCTGGACAAGGTTTTTCTGACCGGGATCACGCAGTCGATCTACCGCCGCAGCGACGAGGCGATCGAAGTCACACTGTCACTCGCCCCCGAGTTGTGGGATGATCGAGAATTCCCGGCCCGCTGGCACCCTCTGACCAAAGGGACCGACGGCCGGCTGGTCGTCGGCGACCCCGAACGCTACACCGCCGCGGCGGCGACGATCCGGGTGACTCCGCTAAGTCACATCGCCGGCGCGTTGTTGATCGAGTTGCATGTGACGTACGCCGAGCCGCGGGGCTGGTTCGATGGCCGCAACCTGCTGCGTTCCAAGCTGCCACCGGTATTGCAGGACTCGGTGCGAAAGTTTCGCCGCAAGCTGGCTCAGTAGCCTCGTGACTCGAGCCCCGGTTCGGGTTGCCAAAGGTAGAGGAAGTGCGGCAGGCTGGCTCGATCGAGTCCCGGGATGCTGATCGGAATCGAAGCCAACGGCAGCGGCGTGTTCGGCGTCACGTCGAACTCCGTCAAGGCCCGATCGTTGGCGCGGCGGAACATCACCACCTTCGATCGGCCGCTGACGCCACAGAGTTGCTGGAGCTGAGACACGGCGGCGTCAAAGTAGAGGACGTCATCGATAAAACCGTTCACCCTGGCTTGTTCGGCGGTGAAGACCCGACCGTCGAAGTGGTTCGGATTCGAATCAGGCCGTGACTCGCTGACCGCGTCTCGAAACCGCTGGTGAAATTCGGCCGCGATACCACTGAGGAGATCTTGTCCGTCGTCCGACATCCGTCGTACCGGTGACCCGAGATCGATGAATTCGCCCGACTTGATCGGCAACGGTTGGATGTTCTGCTGTTCCAGCGTATCCGCCATGTTGTAAAGATTGACCACCACACCGATACCGCCGACGACTGACGTCGGGTGCGCAAAGATCAAGTCGCTGGCGGTTGCCAAGTAATAAGCTCCGCCGGCACCGACATCGAGCACCGAAGTGACGACCGGTTTGCCCGTCGTCCGGCGGAACTCGAGCAGGTCGTGTCGCATCAGGTCACACGCGGTGACGCTGCCACCGGGGCTGTTGATCCGCAGCAGGACGCCGCGGATCGATGGGTCGCGGCCGGCAGCCCGTAATTTTTCGTGGAACAGCGATACCGGGTTTTCGCCGAGCGATTCAGAGCCTTTGAAGTTGCGGTTTAGCAGCACGCCGTCGACATCGATGATCGCCACCTTCAGGCATTCCCTGGGGTCTCCCCCGACGACCCGTTGCGTGACCGGATCGGCCGAGTGGTCGGTAACGATCTTGGTGGCGATGTTGCCATCGATCTTGCCGTCCATCAGTACCCGCGTGCCGCCGTGGCAACCGGCGAAGATCGACGCCATCAACATCAGCACCAGACCGACGGCAGAGGCCCTGAATCGATGCCGGCTGGCGGGCGATCGCCGCGTTCGTTCTCCGACGTGCATCCGGTCCCTTCCATCCGTGGGGCGAAGTGTTTTGCCTGGGATCGCACCCTAGTCGCGCATTCGGCCGATCCGTGGCCGAGCATCGTTGGACTCTACCGCCTCACACCGCCGGGGCCGGTGGTGGCGATGGCTCGCAGGCTCCGTTGGGTCTATCGGAGGACGGGAGTGCCTCGCATGCGGTAAACCCCAATCGTACCGGTTCGTCGGATCAGACCGGATTTAACGAACCGGCGGCTCGGTCGCATGACGGCACGATTCCACGAAGGTTGCTGCCGCGAAAGGTTGCTGCCGCTGCGTCGGTTCGATCAGTTGACGATCGCCAGGTGTTCCAGGGCCGGTCGCCGGGTGTAACGAATTTCTCCGCCGACAATCGTGTAGATCACCCGAGCTCGGACCGAGTCGCCGTCGTGGGGGCTGCTTTGACACCCCGAATAGAATTGCGCCGCGTCGATCGTCCACGGCTGATCGGGATCGATGATCGTGACATCGGCCGGGGCGCCGACGGTCAGCGTTCCCGCGGGTAGGCCGGCGATGATCGCCGGTTTGGTCGACATCCGTTCGATCAATTGCGACCACGACATCAGCCCCGCATGGACCAAGCGGGTGGCGACGACGGCGAGCGACGTTTCCAGAGTCGCGGCGCCGAACGGGGCGAGATCGAGGTCGTTCATCTTCTTCTCGCGGGCTCGCGGCATGTGCCCACTCTGGATGGCATCGATCGTCCCGTCGGCGACGGCGGCGCAGAGCATTTCGATATGCCGCTCGCTCCGTAGCGGCGGATGCACCTTGAACCGCGAGTCAAAGCTCCGCAACATCTCGTCGCTGTGCCACAGGTTGTGGGGGCAGACCGACGCGGTGACGCTGATCCCCCGCGACTTGACGCGGCCGATCAGGTCGACACTCCCCATCGTGCTGACCGGGCCGACGTGCAGACGACCGCCGGTCGCTTCGGCGAGTCGGACATCGCGGGCCACCGCCAGGTCTTCGGCTTCGGTCGGCAGACCTGCCAACCCGAGGACCAGCGACACGCGTCCTTCGTGCATCACGCCGCGGTTGACCAAGTCGGGATCGACGGGACGGTCGAAGATCGGGATATCGAACATCCGGCAATAGTCGAGCGCACTTTTCAGCAGGGCGCTATTGCCGGTCGGTCGCGGCGAATCGCTGAACGCGATCGCCCCGGCTTTGACCAACAGCCCCAATTCGGCCATCTGTTCGCCGCGTCGCTGCTCGCTTAAGCAGGCGATCACCCGGATCCGCGGTCCGGCGGCGCCGTCGGCGATCCGCCGTACCAGTTCGACTCCCGCCGGGGTATCGATCGGCGGATCGCTGTTACCCAGACAGAGGACGGTCGTGTAGCCGCCCGCGACGGCGGCGGCGGCTCCGGTGCGGATCGTTTCGTCCTCCTCGCGTCCCGGTTCGCGAAACTCGACCCCCAGATCGACCAACCCCGGGGCGACGATGCATCCGGCGGCGTCGATGTGATGGCAGTACTCGGGGATCTCGTCATCGCTGGGGTCGATCGCTTCGATACGACCGCGTCGCAACAGTAATCGGCCCGGGCGGTCGAGGGCGTCGGCCGGGGAAACGAGGCGGCCGTTATCGATCAGGATCGGGGTGGAATCACTCATGCGTCTTCGCCTCCCTGGTGGGAACGGACGTCTCCTTCACCGGCGACACTCGCCCCGACCATCAGCCACAACGCGGCCATCCGAACGGCGATCCCGTTGGTGACTTGTTCGAGGATCACGGAGTGCGGCCCGTCGGCGACTTCGGGCGTGATTTCGACACCGCGGTTGATCGGCCCCGGGGCCATGATCAGGATGTCGGACTTGCAGCGCCTCATCCGCCGCCCGTTCATCGCATAGCGGTTGGCATATTCGTGGACGCTGGGGAACGGCCGCGACGAGAACCGTTCGAATTGGATCCGCAGCAGGTTCAGGACGTCGCAGCGGTCGAGGATGTCATCGAGGCTGTGGGCGACTTCGAATCCGAGTTCTTCCCAGCGGGGGCTGACCAGCGTCGCCGGTCCACAGACGATCACGTGGGCACCCAGTTTGCGCAAGCCCCACATGTTGCTGCGGGCGGTACGGCTATGGGCGATGTCGCCGACCAAGGCGACCGTCAGCCCGTCGAAACGGCCGCGGTGTTGGCGGATGGTCAGCATATCGAGCAATCCCTGAGTCGGGTGCTCATGCGCGCCGTCGCCGGCATTGAGCACACAACATTCGAGTTCGCGAGCGAGCAGGTGGGGAGTGCCGGGGGTACCGTGACGGGTCACGACCCAGTCGACTCCCATCGCCTGGATCGTCTTGGCGGTATCGATGAACGTCTCGCCTTTGGCGACGCTGCTGCCGGCACTGGAGAATTCGACGGTATCGGCCCCGAGTCGTTTCGCCGCCAGAGAAAAACTGTTGCGGGTCCGAGTGCTGTTCTCGAAAAACAGGTTGGCCAGCGTGCGGCCGCCGAGCAGCGAAACCTTACGGCGGCAACCGGCGGTCAATTCCTTGAGTGTTTGCGCGGTATCGAGCAGCGTCGTGATCTCCTCCGCGGTGAGGCTTTCGAGGTCCAAGAGGTGGCGTTTCCGCCAGTTGGTGGGGAAGGGAGGCGGCTCGATCCCGGTCAGGTCAGCATCGAGCGTCGTGGCATCCCGCGGCGAGGTCGTCATCGGTTCCTTTCGTTGTGGCGTTACCCGAATCTCGTTCACGGCGACCGGATCGCGGCGACGGCGACCGTCCCCCAAGCGATGATCCAGAGCACACCACCGATCGGCGTGATTGCCCCCAACGCGGGCGTGTTGGTCGCGACCAGCAGATAGAGGCTGCCGCTGAACAGCACGATTCCAGCCATCATCATCCCCGCCGCGACGCGAAAGGCGACCCCCGCGGTGCCGATCAACCCGCCGAGCGCCAGCAGCGCCACGGAATGGGCCAGGTGATAGCGGGCGCCGGTGTCGAACTGCTCGATCCGTTTCGCGATCGCGTCGGCCGGGAGCGAGTGTCGCGAATCGAGAAAGCTTTCCAAACCGTGCGCCCCGAAAGCGCCGATCAAGACGGCCAACAACCCTGAGATCGCGGCGATGGCGACGATCCGGCGATCGAAGCAGGGCTGGTGTGGGCGAGGGGCGGTGCCGCTTCGCTCCGCGGGGTCGCTCTGCATCGCCTTATTCGTCCAGCAACTTGGCGACCGCTTGCAGCAGGCGATCCATCGCGAACGGTTTGCGGATGTATTCGCTGACGCCCAACAATTCGGCATAAGCCTTGTGGCGGCTCCCTTCATTGCCGGTGATCATGATTACCGGCAATGGCGTTTCGCGAACCCGGCGGAGCTTTTCGAGTACCAAAAAACCGCTCCGCTTGGGCATCATCATGTCCAAGATCATCAGGTCGGGGTTCTCTCGTTCGGCCAGAGCCAAACCTTGGTTCCCGTCGCGGGCGATGACTACCGAATACCCTTCGCCCTCCAACGCGTAGCGGATCGAGTCGATGATTTCGAAATCATCATCGACGATCAAAACCTTCTTGGCATTGACGCTGGCCGACGTGGGTGCTGTTTCACTCATGCTGATGGCTGAACAGATCGTTGGGGGGGCGGGCGATCCCTGAGGCAGGCGATGGGGGAGGGAAGGTCCGGAGCGAATCCGACCAATGTACGCCGAACGATGCGCCACTCGCAATGCCCCGCCCGATGTATCCGGTCAACCGATCCGGTCACGATCGCCACGCGGGTCGTGATTGCTGCGGGGCGTGATCGTTACCGGGCGGATAGGTGACCGGTTCGGCGGATCGAGGGTGAACCCATGGCTATCGGAGGGCATCTTTTCAGCGGCTGACATTCGTGCGACGCTTTCAGTGCGTACGGGATGGCCGGCCGATCCGTAGCGATGTGCGGAAATAAAGTGTCAGGCCCCTTTTACGAGGAACTCGCCCTTCGGGTGCTTCGCACAAAAGGGGCCTGACACTTGCTTTTCCGCTCGATCTTTATTTTTTCAAATCACTTGTGAGCCAATAGCGATGATTGTGGTCATGGAACCCGATGCCACCGAGCAACAGCTCGAGGCGGCGGTAAAGAAGGTAGGCGAACTCGGGTTGAGGGCCAACGTGATCATCGGCACCGAGCGGACGGTGATCGCGGTCGTCGGCGAAGAGCGTGAGCACGCCAAAGAAGTGCTCGAGGTCTGTGACGCGGTTTCGGCCGTGATGCCGATCTTGGCTCCTTATAAAATGGCCAGTCGTGAGGTGCGTCCCGAACCGACCTGTATCAGCCGGGGCAGTTTCGCTGCCGGCGGGTCGAATATCGGCGTGATCGCCGGCCCCTGCAGCGTCGAGAGTGAAGAGCAGATCGTCGCATCGGCGCGTGCCGTGAAAGCCGCCGGAGCGACCGCGCTGCGCGGCGGGGCGTTCAAGCCGCGGACCAGTCCCTACAGCTTCCAAGGACTCAAGGAAACCGGACTGCAGATGCTGGCCGCCGCTCGCGATGAGACCGGATTGGCCGTCGTCACCGAAGTGGTCAGTACCGAGGACGTCGAACTCGTCGCCCGTTACAGCGACGTACTGCAGGTAGGCGCTCGAAACATGCAGAACTATCGTCTGCTCGAAGCGGTCGGCGGTGTCGACCGCCCGGTACTGCTCAAACGTGGCCCGTCGGCGACGATGGACGAGTTCCTGCTGGCCGCGGAATACATCCTCAACGAGGGGAATCAGCAGGTGATGCTCTGCGAACGCGGGATCCGAACGTTCGAGTCGCATACCCGGTTCACCCTGCCGCTGGCCAGCGTCCCCTACCTGCACCGCAAGACTCATCTGCCGGTGATCATCGACCCCAGTCACGGAACCGGACATACTTACATGGTCCCCAGCATGGCCGCCGCCGCGGTCGCCGCCGGTGCCGACGGGTTGATCATCGAAGTTCACCCCGACCCGCAGAACGCCGCCAGCGACGGCTACCAGTCGCTCGACTTCGGCGGATTCCGAGCCACGATGGATCAGTGTCGTCGCGTCGCCGCGGCGATGGATCGTACGCTCGGTTGCTCGCCTTCCTGATCGCTAGCCCACGAGTCCCGCTGATGAGTCCCCAGGATCGGACACTCGATCGTTATCAAGAGTTGATGCAGATCAACGCCGCCAGTCATGTGCTGCGGACGGCCCGAGAGGTCGGCATTTTGGAGGCGTTGCGGAGCGGGCAGAAGACTGCCGATCAGCTGACCGAAATGCTCGGTTTGAATCAAGCGTCGCTGCAGTTGATGCTCGAATGCTTGATCTCGATGAACGTGATCGAGCAGTACGAGGACGATCTCGCTCTCGCCCCCGTGATGCAGCTGCTGTGTCAGTACGATGGCGATTTGGGTGACTCGGCTTGGCGCAGCCTGGCGAACCGGCTCCGCGATGCTGACGCCACCCCGGCGATGGCCCAGCGCGATTATCTCGACAGCCAAGCGGCGACCCAATGGGTACATACGCCGGCAGCGATGCAGGCCGCTGAAATGCTCGATGTCGGCGCAGCGGATGTCGCTGGCGCCGGCGGTTCTGACGAAGGAGAATCGGCGACCGATCGCGCCGCGGCGACGCTCAGGATCCTTGACCTGGGCTGTGGTTCGGCGGTCTGGAGCTGTGCGATGGCGTACCGAGCCGAACAGGCGACCGTCCTGGCGGTCGATTCCGAATCGGCATTGGCGGCAGCCCGCAGTACCGCCGAGTCGATCGGACTCGGCGACCGCTTCGCGACGCTGGTCGCCGAACCCGAATCGGCCGACCTTCCCGAGTCGGATCTGCCGGGAGCGGGCTTTGATTTGGTCGTCATCGCCCAACGGCTGCACGCCGCGACCGCCGCGGGTCGCGACCGTTTGCTCGATCAGGCCTGTCGCGTCCTCGCCCCGGGCGGACGATTGGTCGTGATCGATCTGTTCCAAGGCCCCGCGTCACCGCGGCTATCCGAGACGATCGAGGCGTTGCGAATCCATGTCGGCACTTCGGCGGGACAAGTGCAGGTGGCTGATGAACTCCGCGAATCGCTTCGCAGTCGAGGGCTGGGCCAGATTCAGTTCAGTTTCATCGCGGCCAGTCGGATCAACCTCGGGATCATGGTAGCCTCCCGGCCCAACGATAGTCTGCCGTCGTGACGGTGACGTCACGGCTTGAGCGTGATCCGCAGCGGGCCGCGGGCGGCTGACAGGTCGTGTCGGGCGCCGTGTTTTTGGCCCCGCTCGGCCGCTTCAGGATCTTGTTGATCGCGGCCGCTGCCGCGCGACGTCGACAGTGTGATGCCGCATTCGATCCGCAACCAATCGGTGGCCGCTCGCTTCATCGCCAGCGTACGGGCATGGATCAAGGCATCCCGAGCGACCGATTGTTCGGTCTCGGGTAGGCTTTCGGCGCCCTGTCGCGGCAGGCCACGGACGTAACCCTCGGCGTATGAGGCGCCGCTGCCACGACTGTATCCGCCGTACTGCAACTGCGCCGATGTGGCGATCGTTAGCAGCAACTCGCGGAACAGGGCGATGCAGTTTTGCACATCTTTGACCGGGCCGTAGAACGAAAACAGCGAGCGAGGACCGTGGCTGGTGAAAAACCACCAGGCCATCGGAAAGACCTCCTGCGTCAAATAGGCGGCCAGCGATTTTTCCCAGCCGCAGGCGCGGCGTCCGTTGACCGGACAGACCATTTTGGTAAATGAGACGGCGTCGACATTATCTTGGTCGACGATATCGGCCCGCGACAGGTTGTGCCGCAGCATCAGGCTTTGCATCATCCGCAGCGCGTTGCGTTTTTCGCCCTCGGTACTGGCGCGATTCTTCGCCGTGTTGTCGAGCGATCGCAAGCGATGCAGGATCTTGTCGAACTCCTGCTGCGTCAGTACCTGTTCGTCATCGAGGCCGACCGGATGCTGCCCCGCTCCGGTGGCGGTCGGCGAGGCGCCCCCTGGCGAACGGACGCTGGGATTCGTCCAGTAACCGACGACCCGAAATTCGAGTTCCTGGCAAGGGTTCCAGGTGTCGTGAACGACGTGGTCGATGACGGTCGAAAAATGACCGTGGCGACGTGAGTCGGGGATTGCGAGGTCGACGATGACGACGCCTGGTGGGATCGCCGCAGCGGTGAACTCGCCGTCTCGACCGGCGGTGTGTTGCCAACCAAGCCGCTCGAGATACAAGGCGGCTACCCTCGTCGGTACTCCCCGACGAGGCGAAGTTTGGGAAGCCTTACCGATCTCGCGATAGACGTCGCGGTAACTGGTTCCCGTCGCGATCGCGATCGAGCGAACGACACAATCGCCCGTCAAACCGACGAAGCCGCTACCGGCTCGCCCACCGTCGTTCCAAAAAAGTTCCATTGCCAAATCCTCGGATTCAGTCCGCTGTCGTGTGCTGGAAAAGGGGTCAGGCCTCTTTTGCGAGGAACTCGCCCTTCGGGTGCTTCGCACAAAAGAGGCCTGACCCCTTTTCCAGCTCCTTGCTTGACGTCCCCTTTCGACTTCGCTACCCATGATAGGAACCAATCTTGTTTTTTCGCAAACGCGATTTCAAGTCCACGTCTCTTCAATTGCGGAGTCAACACGATGGCCGGGAAGGCAATCAAGCAGAGCAACACGCGATGCTTGGCGGATGCGGCATCGAAAGGAATGATAACACTGCATTCCACGACGGTTGTTGGTTCCCATTCTACGTGCTCGAACAACTCCTCTCAGTTCCCGACACGAAGTGAACGGCAAGTGCGAGGGCGAACGCTTGAGAAGGCTCGACCAGCATTTACCGTAGTCGAACTATTGGTCGTTATCGCAATCGTCGCCTTGCTCGCATCGTTGCTGATGGTCGCGATCGGCGGAGCGAGGGAAAGAGGCCGCCGGCTTACTTGCCAAAGCCACCTTCGGCAAATCGCTTTGGCGCTTCAAAGTTATGAGTCCGTGTATCGGCAACTTCCTGTCGGGAATGCGCAAGGGTGGAGTTTTCACTATCAAATTTTGCCGCATCTGGAACGCCAGTCGCTTTGGGAGGCGCTGCGTACGAAGTCGGGAAAGGACCAAGAGCACTATCTGAAGGTCAAGGACGTTGTCCCAATTTTTCTTTGCCCGTCTGATGGTGCCACTTCCTTGCCATTGGCACCTACGAACTATGCCGGTAATGCTGGCGTTTGGCCGCTATCAACCGGATTCAACGGCGCTTTCGTTAATCCCCAGGTGGCGGATATCTACGAAAATACTCCCACCCAGGTTTCTTTCAAGATGATATCTGATGGATTGTCCAACACCGCTCTCGTTTCGGAAGTCATTCATGCCGACGGTGGTGCTGCGATCGAACGGTCGAACTGGGATACTGTTCGAAAGTATTTTGACATCGATGACTTCGCGCATGAGTGCAGATCGATCCTCGAGCATGGGAGCGGGTCGGTGGTAGGCGATCCATTTGCCCGGGGCTACCCGTGGAGCGCAGGTGATGTCGGTTTCACGCTCTATACCCATGTCACTCCGCCGAACTCAATCAGTTGCTATCACAAGTCCGTTGTGCTAGAGGCGGCGGTTGCGCCGTCGAGTTATCATCCCGGAATCGTTCATACGGCATTCATGGATGGCAGCGTTCGACCGGTTTCTGATGACGTGGACTTGCAAGTTTTCCGCAGCTTCGGATCCCGGGATTCAGTAGATCAGTAGTTTGTTTATTGGCCATACAGATTGGCCATGCACCGAGATCGTCCACGCCCAGGTGAACGCAATGATGAGGTCGGTCTTAATTGTCGCTGTGGCATTTTTTTTTTTT
>SKZY01000312.1 GCA_007127095.1 Planctomycetaceae bacterium | reverse complement strand
TCAGTTCGATGGTAGTACCACGCGAAGGATCGTACCAAGGCGTTGATCTGTTTCAATCGTTCCTCCCATCCGATCGACCGCCCCGGATCACTCCACTGGGCAATCGATTCGCGAAACTTCCGCAAATTGGATTCGTCCGGTGCCAAACGGTCTGGCCGAAATTCGAACCCGAGAAATGAGAAGCCTTCTCGGCGACTGTCGACCAGTCGTGTTTTGCCGCTGTGCATCCGTAGCCCCAACCGCCGCAGTTCCCTCGCCACCTGTCGCTGCGCCTCGCCAGCCGATTTCTGACTGTCACAAAGCACCAACAAGTCGTCGGCATAACGAACCACCACGCGGCCCTCCGCCTGCACCGCTGTATCCCAACGGGTCAGGGCAACATTGGCCAACAACGGCGATAGCGGGCTGCCCTGAGGTATGCCTTTACGGCGTCGCCAACGACCGGCACTCAGCCCCAACGTTGCCCGCAACAGCGGCGAGTCGGCAGCTCGTGAATCGTATTCACGCAATTCCTGAATCAGCATGTCGTGGCGGATCGAACCGAAGAAGTCCTCGATGTCGGTTTCTAAAATCGTCTGTAGTCCGCGCGACATCGCGGCAAAAATCGCGTCGAGTGCCGTCATCGCGCCGCGTCCGTAGCGGTAGGCGTGGGAACTGGGGTGCATCCGAGGCTCACAAACCGGTTCGATCACCATCCGAATCGCTTGCAAAACGACCCGGTCAGAGATCGTCGGTATTTCGAGCGTTCGGGTCTTGCCATTCGCTTTGGGGATTCGTGCTTCACGGAGTCGCTGGAATTGATAGTCTCCGTCAGGCAGACCCTTCGCTAATTTGGCGATCGCCAGTTCGGCGCGCTTGCCGAATGCATCCAACGTCTCCCCGTCGACACCTGCTCCGCCACCGGCCGCTCGTACCCGCCGCCAGGCCTGTCGCATGACCGACGGGTCTGCAGCGGCGATCCCGATCGGATCGGTTTGCTGTGATTTCCTTAGCATGATTTTGCCTCATCCTGTGCAGAATCGGACTCACGAAAACGCCGCGACCACGCTTCGATCCGCTCGACCGTCTCCGCCTTTAACGAGCCGCCACGCCGAGGAGCTTCAAACGCCTCCTCGAACGCAGCCAGATACCGTTTCAGAACTGCCGTCGTCAGCCGCCAACTCGGTCCCTGTGACATGAAGTCGTCTTGGCCGATTTCACGGCGGCTGATCATTCGAATCACCAAACGATCGACCAGCGACACTCGCAGCGGTTCCATCAGGTCACAAGCCAATGACGACCGCCCCGGATGGATTTCGTGCAGAAAGCCGACTCGAGGATCGAGATCGGCGGCGGCCAACAATGTTTCGCAGCGGTGGTAGGCCAACGAATACCCGAGCGACAACAACGCGTTGGTACGATCGGTGGGCGGGTGGGCGACCCGTCGCTCGATCCGCCATTCGGACGGCAACAGGCTGCCCAAAAACGGGAACCAATTCGCTGCCGCAGCCCCCTCATGGCCGCGTACCGCATCGACGGTCGAGGCTTTCGCCGTTCGTCGTTGGATCTCACGGAGTTTCCGGATCAAGCCGCCGGCAGAGTCGCCCCGCCCCTGCTGCTGGTAGTATCGGGCCGCGTCGAGGCAACTGAGCAGTTTCGCGTCGACGATCTCCAAGGCGAATCGTAACCGCACCGCCGGGGCGTCGGCGCTCAGGTGCTGCAACCGTTGCAGATTGGGAAACCGGCCACCCGGCTGGAGCTTGCCGAGCAGACGATCGCCATGAGGACTTAAGAAAACTACCTGGATGCCGCGTTTCCAGAACAGCCTGAGTGAGGCGGTGGTCAAATCAACATTGCCATAACAGAGCAGGCGTTGCAGATGCCGCGGATGCAGTTTGAGCGGCGTACCGTCGACCGGTTGCCAGACCGGCAGGCGTCCCTGGAGCCGCACGCAGCCGGGGCCGACCAGGTGCGCCGTCTCCGCGGTCGACACCGAGGCCGGACCCGACCGTCCAGATCGGCCCGCTGGCTTCGTTTCGGACGCCTCAGCCTGGTCATTGTCAGCCGCGGCGATTTTCTTCCGTCGAAAAAACATTCCGGTTTACCTCGAGTACTGGTTCAGTGGACTGCTGTCGGTGACATTTCGGGGTTCTGCTTCGGTCTCGAACCACACTGCCGGGCCACTCTTGGATCTGCCGAGGGTGAAGCCGGATTGATTGGTAGTCACCCGATCACGAATACGGTCCGCAGCGGCGCCGCCTCGGGCGGGACAGCGATCTGTTCGGCCTCCCAACTGAGACTCATCGGCCAAGCGCAGACACAGTCTGTCTCCGTGTCGATCTCGCCACCGATATCGCGGACCATTCGTCGCACGCCGCGCGGTGAACCGGTGACCAGGAAAACCGATTTCTGCAGTCGGATACCTTGCGCCTCGAGCCGCTTGGCGACCCTGGTCCGCCGGCGGTCCTTCGTGATGTCGTACGCGATGACCCAAGCCCGCTTCATGGCATACCTGTCGTTATCGGTAATGAGTGTCACACGACAAACGGTCCGCCTGGCCATGGCGGACGTCGTTCGCACCGGCGGTCGCGCCGCCGAAACGATGCGCCGCCTCTCGCAACCCTAACGGCGAATCAGCTCGGCATGTGACAGCAAGAGCCGATAACGAATCGCCGGTCTCCGCTCCTGGTGCCGGATGAAAAACGATAGGGCCGGCCACCTTCTCGTCTCGAGCCGTTCGGCTGTCACAAGTCGAGAT
>SKZY01000130.1 GCA_007127095.1 Planctomycetaceae bacterium | reverse complement strand
GGGTGGCCTCGGCTTCACCGGGCAAACCGAAAGCGAACCAGGAGACGCCGATCAGCAGCAGCGAAGATTTCATGTTGAACTCGATCGATGAAAGGGAAAACGGGTGTTTGCGATGTGCGGGAAGAAAGTGTCAGGCACCGATTGCAAGGAACTCACACGGCGGGTGCTACGCACAAAAAGGTGCCAGAAACTTATTTTTCCGCTCGCTCCTTAAGTGACCACGTCGGGTCGTACCTCTTGGATGATAGTTCAAAAAAATTACGCTTCCGCTCAACAACGAGAATTGCGGGACCTGAGTCGAGCCTGACCGATCCGCTAGCCGCGATCCGATCGCGGCCGATCAGGTCGGACGGCGACTGGTCCGCATCATCACCGCCGCGGCGATCGTCAGCGCGGCGGCGATACCGAGTCCGATCAGTCCTCTGACGAGCCAGCCTCGCCGCACGTTGGCGACCATCTGGTACTCGTACGGGTGAGCGAACGCTTCGGTGAACGATTCCATCGTCTGCCATTCACGCACCAGTTGCGCCGCGGCGAGCTGGGGGTAAACGGTTTCGACTTCGGCAAGGTGATCGGCGGTCGTCGGCGGCTTTGGGATCGATGCGAACCGAACCAAGCAGTAACCACCGAACACGGCCGCGATCGCGGCGATGCCGATCAGGCAAGCAAAAGCCGCTCGCAACCCGATCGGGGTTCCGCCGGCGACAGCCGGCGAGGGTGGAGCATCGGCGTCGGCGGCCAAGCGGCGCAATTCACCAAGTTTCGGGACGGAAATTATTTTTTCGCACGATGGACAGGCGACCTCCGACCCGGCGCGGCTGATCGCGACCTCGATGGAGAACCCGCAGGCGGGGCAGGGCAGTTTCGGCATGGCAGGGATATCGCTTGAGATCGGCCCGGAAAAACGGCGGTCGGACAGCTACCGGAGGCGGCTGGATGACGCCGCTGAATCCGTTTTAACTCCCACCCCGGTGCAAGCAAACCCAGCGGCTCTCGCCGGCTGCCCGAAAATCTGACTTTCGTCAAGAAGTCGGCGGCCAGAACTGGACCCGAGTCCCGAAACGACTAGAATGTCCCTCAGCGGTCGTCATTCAACCTGCAACCCCTCCCCGTGCCGTTACCTCCCCTGGCCGACTCAGCGGGTTTCACAGCGGACTGATTTGTCCGATTTCCACGACCGCATGACGAGACTTTTGGATTCCCACCGACTACCTTGGATGCTCCGGGATGAGTGTCCCGATGGTTCGTTGACGTGATTTGTAGGACGCGACGTCGCCTTCGATGCGGGGTGATCGTAACGTGGCGAGTGACTGACTTTCATCCTCCCAAGGGGTATGGTCAATGCACCGAGTGGCCAAAAGGGGCTCAGCTAGCCGAATCGTCAGAACAAGAACTTTTTACCATTTTTATGCCGGTTAGCTGAGCCGTTCGGGGGCGTGGTAGAATTGGAGATACATCTTACCACCGGCCAAAGTTTATCCGCACTGATTCAAGCACGGTTAAGGAGTGCATGCCTTGTACGAAACACTTTTGGATGATTTCGAAGACGATTCGCTACGTTCCGCAGACGTGGATGAGGGGTTTCGTAAGCTTCCGGTGGATGATGATGATGACGTCGCGGCGGTAGCGTCTACCGAATCGACTGATGGCGAAGTGCAGTTGGAAAGTCCCGACGAGCTGTTGTCGGGATTTGATGACAGTGAATCTTGGTCGGACGATCCGGTGCGGATGTACTTGACCCAGATGGGCGAGATCCCGCTGTTAACCCGCCGCCAGGAAGTCGAACTGGCGAAACGGATCGAGGAGACTCGGCGACGGTTTCGGACGAAACTGTTGGAGAACCACTACGTGCTGCTGGAGGCGTTCAAGACGCTCCGCAAGGTCCACCGCGGGCAATTGCCATTCGACCGGACCGTCCAGGTCTCCGTCACCGACCATCTCGAGAAGGAGCAGATCCTCGGCCGGTTGCCTCACAACCTGCGGACGTTGGCGGTTCTGCTGCGGCGGAATCAACACGATTGGCAGACGGCGTTGAGCAAGAGTGCGTCGCAGCGTCGGCGACGGCAGGCTTGGCAATCGTTGGCCCGGCGTCGCCGCCGGGCAGTCCGACTGATCGAGGAACTCGGTCTGCGGACGCAGCGAATCGAAAATCGGATCGGCCTGCTGGAAAAGTTTCTTCATCGATTGAACGAGATCGAAGTCCAGATCAAGCGACTCGGCCGGTCCAAGCAGGACGCCGAGACCAAGGCCCGGTTGTTCAAAGAACGACGCCAGATCATGACCGCCTGCCAGGAAACTCCGACATCGCTGCGGAATCGAGTCGCCGTGCTCAACCGTGTCTATTCCGAGTACCAGCAAGCCAAACGCGAATTGAGCGAGGGAAACCTGCGGTTGGTCGTCTCGATCGCCAAGAAATACCGCAACCGCGGGCTGTCGTTCTTGGACCTGATCCAAGAAGGGAACGCCGGTTTGATGCGGGCGGTCGACAAGTTCGAATACCGCCGTGGCTTCAAGTTTTGCACCTACGCGACGTGGTGGATTCGCCAAGCGATCACTCGGGCCGTGGCTGATCAAAGTCGTACCATCCGGATCCCGGTCCACATGGTCGAGACGATGAGCCGGGTGCGGAACGTCGCTCGTCAGTTGCTGCAGGAACTCGGCCGTGAACCGACGATCGAGGAGACCGCACGGCGGGCCGATACGACCGTCGAAGAAGCCCGCCGGGTGCTGACGATGAGCCG
>SKZY01000091.1 GCA_007127095.1 Planctomycetaceae bacterium | reverse complement strand
GTGACCTTCGCCAACCAGGTCGCTCGAATCCTCGATCAACACTGCGTGGAGTGTCATCGGCCGGGAGAAATCGGCCCGTTTTCGCTGACCGATTACGACGAGGTCGTCGGTTGGGCCGACATGATCCTGGAAGTGATCGACCAACGACGGATGCCGCCCTGGCATGCCGACGAACGCCACGGCCACTTCGCCAATTCTCGCCAAATGCCCGAACAAGACCGAAAAACGCTGCACCGTTGGGTCGAGTACGGCACTCCCTTCGGCGATGCCGATGACCTGCCGAGTCGCCCCGAGTTCGCGTCGGGATGGCAATTGCCAGGCGAGCCCGATCGGGTGCTGCCGATGGCTGCCGAGCCGTTCACCGTGGCGGCAGAGGGAACGATCGATTACCAGTACTTTGTCGTCGACCCGGGGTTCACCGAGGACCGTTGGATCAAGGCCGCCGAAGTCGTCCCCGGCAATCGCTCCGTCGTACACCACGGCATCGTCTTCATTCGGCCGCCCGATGGCGTCCGGCTCGAAGGGCTCAACTGGTTGACCGCCTACGTCCCCGGACAACGGTTGATCCCACCGAGCGATCGGCTGGCACGGCGAGTCCCGGCCGGATCGAAGTTGGTCTTCCAAATGCACTACACGCCGACCGGAAAAGTCGAAACCGACCTGTCGCAGTTGGGGCTGCTGTTCGCTGACGCAGACGAAGTGACCGACGAACTGGTCACTCTGGTCGGCATTGAACAGGAACTGGAAATCGCTCCGGGCGACCCCGCGGCAACCGTCCAGGGGCAGACGAGCCGGTTCCCATCGGGCAGCCGCTTGCTAGCGATTTCACCGCACATGCATCTCCGGGGCAAATCGTTTCGAGTCGAGGCTGCCGGTGGAGAGGTCGACCGATCGCGAGTCCTGCTGAGTGTCCCCGAGTACGATTTCAATTGGCAGCACACGTATATCTTGGCATCGCCGCTGCCGCTGGATCACGTCGAATCACTCGACTTTACCGCCACATTCGACAATTCGGCCGACAATCCCTTCAACCCCGATCCGACGGAGTTTGTCAGTTGGGGTGACCAGACGTGGGAGGAGATGGCGATCGTCTTTTACGAAGTAGCAAAACCGCTCCGTCCCACCGCCGCTAACCCGCCCGCGGCACCCGCAGTCGCCCCGGGCACCTCGCCGCCGATCGACGATCGCCAGTCGCGGCTGGCGGCAGAGGCCGACCGGTTTTTTGACGATCTCGATCGAGACGGAGACGGGTTGATTCGCTACGACGAGGTCGATCGAGCGGTGCAATTGCGGCTGTTCCGCACGATCGACAGCAACTCCGATCGCGTCATCGATCGCGATGAATTGCTCGATTATCTCCAACGAAACCGTTGAGTTCGGTAGCCGCCGCCCGCCGCCGTTTCGTCGCGGCCTCCAAAGCGGCATATTGCGTACCTCTTTTGCTTGTTTTATCATGCGGCTCGGACTTCACACCGATTATGCGTTACGGACCTTGATGTATCTGGCGAGTGTCGATCAGCGGGCGACGATCCCCGACATCGCGGCTTACTTCGAGATTTCACGTGACCATTTGGCCAAGGTCGCCCGCAGACTGTCCCGCGAAGGGTATGTCCGCAGCGTTCGCGGCGTCGGTGGCGGTTTGGAACTGGCACAAGCTCCCAACGATATTTCGCTCGGCGATGTGATCGTGCGGCTCGAGGGCTCGCTGGAGTTGCTCGAGTGTGTCGGTGCCAAACAGAACGTCTGTGTGTTGCAGCCCGATTGTCGGCTGCGTGGCGTATTGGCTGAGGCGGAGCGGTTGCAGGTCGAGTATCTGCGGTCGATCCGGCTGAGCGACGTGGTCACGCCCGGCCGTCCGCTGCTGACGATCGACATTCCCCACGACCAACCGAAGGCTCAGGCAAAATGATGAAACGAAAACTCGCTCTGGGATCGCTCACCGCGGTCATGATGGCAACCCTCTGTACGCCGCTATCGGCCGCCGATCCGGTTGACCCGGCGGCGCTGGCTCGCACCCGCAAGCAGGTCAAGGTGCTCGACGGAATCTACAAGCACGCGATCGTGTTGGTGACGACTCATTTCGTCAAAGAAGAGTCGGATCTGCCGGCGGGCACGGCGTTCAAGAAGCTGTTCGAAGTCGCCAAGGAAAACGATTGGCACCATGTCCGCCTGATCGATGCCACCGGCGACCCGTATGATACCGAGAACGTCGCCGAGTCGGACTTTGAAAAAGCGGCTGTCACCCAATTGGTGGCCGGCAAGGATTACGTCGACCGCACGATCGTCCGGGATGGCAAGCCGATCTTGCAAGCGGCGACGGCGATCCCGGTGGTCATGGACAAGTGCGTGATGTGCCACGACAACTATGCCGACCTCCCGGCCGGCATGGCGATCGGGGCGCTGACCTACGAGATCGCGATCGAGTAACCGCTCGATCCTTATTCGGCTGTCGGCCCGATATATTCCTTGGCCACCACGACATTGTCGAAGTAGACCGTGTTGACCCGGTTTTTGGTCCAGCGATCGGTGACGTAACTTTCGACGGTCACCGAATTGGCCATCAAACCGGGTGCGGTTCGCCAGAGAAATCCGGTCCAGTGGCCGCGGAGTTCGCCGTCGATCCAAAAAGCCTGCTCGCCGTCCCGTTCGCCCGGCGTGTTGTGCTTGATCATCGTTTCGACGCAGATCCAGCGGTCGCGCTCGATCACCGGTTCGTCAGCCGACATGAAGTGGTTACCCCAATACTTCCCGTCGCCACTGGCCTTCATTTCGGGCCAATAGGTGTAAAAGCCCCAGCGTCCCGGCGGGTCGTAGCGGCCGTTGCTGGCCCACGGTTCGACGCCCGTCACAAATCGGTTGACGCCGTCAGGCCGGGTCCCGGCCTGGCCGAAACCCGACCATTTGTCGGCGCCACGCAGCCCCTTGTTGCCGCGAATCCGGACCATGTGGTGGGTGTAATCGCAATCGGGAGCAAACTTGACGTAATAGCGGATGAAGACCGGGTCGGACGGTTCAAACCACTTCGTCGCCCCGCCACCGGTATTCTCACCCAGTGTCGCAGTAACCCTCATCGATCGGTCACCCATCCGGCTGTCCCCAGCCGGATCGGGAACGAGCGACACGATCGACCGGTTGCGATGATGTTCGTCCCACTTGGTGAAATCGTCCGATTCGAAATTGTCGGCGAAAATCACCCGCGAATCTGCCGCGATGTCGATATCGCCGCGGTATTCGTCGGCGAACCCGACGCCGGAAGGCAACGGACTGTCCGCGGTGCGATCGATGATCGGTTCATTGCCGCGGGCCGTACCGGAGATCGGCAAAGCGACCAAGCCGCCGGTCAAAAATCGGCAGGCCAGCAAGCCGACGGCGGCAGCCGGAAAACGTTCTGTCAGTTGGGAAAGCATGGGCGCTAGATTGGGTGGGAGGAGTGGCGGGAGAGCGTTGCCGACCGAACGGCGGTCGGCGGCCGAGTATACCGCGCCGGTTCGAGCGAAGCCGGAAAGCGGCATCGACGTCGCGGCGGAGAAGTCGGTTGGACAGCGGTAATTTTTGTATCCCGTTGACAGAGTTAGTGTTATAGTCGGGGTTCTCTTCTGTTTGGCCGCCCCGGTCACCGGTGAATGCTCGCCAGCGACCGCGATCGATTCTGGTCCCCACCCGGAGGTCGTGTTTATGAGCGCGGATTGGTTCTACATGAAAAAACGTTGGTTCGGCGGCAGTAAGCCGTGCGGCCCGTTGACGGAGCACGACCTGTTGCTCTGCATCGAGCGGGGAAAGATCACCCCCGAAACCCTGCTGAAAAGTGCCAAAACGAAAAATCGTTGGGTCAAAATGGGCGACATTCACGCCGCGATCAAGCAATGGAAACGGACTCATCCGGTCAGCGATTCGAGCCACTAAAGCCGGCCATACGTGACCGCTATGCCGACCGTATCCGCCGTCGCCAGACCGAGGACTTGGCCGCAATCGACGGGTCAACCGTCACCTGCCTCGCCAGACGGTGGACTCCAGGCGGTGCCGCGAGCGGTTGATCGCCCACTTCGGCGGGCTCGCCGTGTTATCCTGCTTTTCACCCACGAGGCTTGACCTTCATTTCTCCTGCCCGCACAAGAGTCTGTTTACCGTGAATGCCCCGCTCCACCCGATCGTCGCACGGCTTAGCCGACGACTGGCGGTCGTGACTTTGGCCGTTTCGGTTGTCGCCGCGACTTGCTCGCCGCGGTTCGCCGCCGCCGACGAATCGACGCCCCCCAATATCGTTCTGATCTTTGCTGATGACCTAGGATATGCCGACATCGGCTGCTTCGGGTCCGAAATCAACCGCACTCCGCGGATCGACCGGTTGGCTTCCGAAGGGAGCAAGTTCACGCATTTCTACAATGCCCAAGCGGTTTGTAGCGCGTCCCGCGCCGCATTGATGACAGGCTGCTATTCGAATCGGGTCGGCATGGAAGGGGCGCTCAATCACACCAGCCCCGCCGGGATCCACCCCGATGAACGCCTGATCCCTGAAATACTCCAAGATCAGGGCTATGCGACCGCCATGTTCGGTAAGTGGCACCTCGGTCTATCGCCCTATTTCAGTCCGCTGAAAAACGGCTTCGACGAGTACTTCGGCATCCCGTATTCCAATGACAACACCAAATATCACCCGACGTTGGCGGAGATCATGCCGCCGCTACCGCTGTACGACGGCGACGAAGTGATCGAAGAAGACCCCGATCAATCGCTTTTCACGCGTCGCTGCACTCAACGGGCGGTCGATTTCATCAACCGGAACCACGACCGACCGTTCTTTCTTTACGTCCCCCACATCATGCCCCATGTGCCGATCTTTGCCTCCGAAGATTTCCGCGGGCGGTCGCCTCACGGGTTGTTCAGCGACGTTATCGAAGAGATCGATTGGTCGGTCGGTCAGATCGTCGATGCCGTTGATGCCGCGGGACTCGGCGATAACACCTTGATCATCGTCACCAGCGACAACGGTCCGTTCCTCAGCTACGGTGCCCATGCCGGGCGGGCGACGCCGCTTCGTGAAGGGAAATTGACCGCCTTCGAAGGTGGCGTCAGAGTCCCTTGTGTGATCCGCTGGCCGGGCAAAGTTCCCGCCGGTCGCGTTTGTGATGCACCGCTGATGACGATCGATCTGCTACCCACCTTCGTCCGGCTGACCGGCGCCGAGTTGCCCGCGGCGATTATCGACGGACGAGATGCCACCGATCTGCTATTCGGCGAACTAGATGCGGCCTGGGCCGAACGCCCGTTGCTGTTTTACACCGGCAACGAACTTCACGCGGTGCGACAGGGCCGTTGGAAGCTTCACCTCGATCATCCCTATTTGACCAAGGTCAATGACGAGGTCCGCGACGACGGCAAACCGGCGGGTCATGGCACCTTGGCCCCCAAGTCGATCACGCAAAGCGGTGTCGAAGGGATCGCCAGTCGCCACGGCTATCGGATCGCCCAACAAACGCAAGCGTTGTACGACCTGCAGCAGGACCCGGGAGAAGCGACCGACCTTGCTGACCGACACCCTGACGTGGTCGCCCGATTGTTGGAAATCGTCGAACAGGCCCGTAACGACCTCGGTGACCGGTTGACCGACCGCGTCGGTAGCCGTGTCCGCCCCGCCGGCCGCAGCGATTGATACCCGGTCCGATCGGTCAGCATGATCGGCCGCCGAGGGCGATTGACTCAGCCGATCGAGGGCGTCGCCTGGTATGCTGATCGATGATAGAACCTATCTCGGTTTTGCCCCATCCCCCGAATCCGTTACCGGAGCCCCATCTCATGAAGTCGAAACGTTTGTTTGCAGCGATGATCTGTGGAGTGGCGGTCGTGACCATCGCAGTCGGCTGGTTACCGCTGTCAGGGTCCGTCGCTCAACAGCCCGGGACCGGTCAGCGTGCCGCCTTCATGCAGCTGAAATTGCAACCGGTCAAGGACTTGCTCGAGGCGATCGCGATGGAGGATTACGACAAGATCGTCGCCTCCACCGAGAGGATCCACCTGCTCTCACTCGACGAAAGTTGGATGGTGATTCAGACCGACGAGTACCGCCAACATAGCGACGAGTTTCGACGTGCGGTCGTGGTCACGGCCGATGCGGCACGGAAACGAAACCTCGATGGGGCGACGCTCGGCTACATGCAAATGACGCTCAACTGTGTCCGTTGCCACCGTCAATTGCGTAATCCGGAATGATACCGGCCGATTCGGCCGCCTCCTCTCTCCGAACGGACGGATTGATTGATTCACCACCCCCATTTGGGCCAGCGTTTAATTTGTGCCGATTTTAGGGATCGGTCCAGCAAACTAAATTGAATGTTGGCGAGCCGACCAACCGATACTACCCGCACAACCCTATCGAAGATCGCTTTCCGTCCCATGATCCGACACAGGTCGTGGCCCCGGAAAGCTTCCTGAGAGGGTACCAGGGAAAGGCGATCGGTCGTCAGGGAATTGCTCCCGGCGACGAATCGGCGACCTGTGACGGCATTCGGGCGGGCAACCGCATCGCCAACGCACAAACGCACAACGGTGGAATCAACCATGTCGGTAAGGAAGCTGGCAATCGCGGCCCTCTCCAGGGTCGAAACGTGGCGACAATCGCTAGCCGATCACCGGACGCCATTCGTCCGTGGCATCGCGATGTCCGCGGGCATTTTCTTGTCGGCTGGCCAAGGGGTCGCCACGGCGGGCGGTGAACATTACGTACCGTCGCACGACCCGATGGTTCTGGACGCCGACTACGCTTGGTTTGAGCCGGTCTACGACGCCGACCTGATCGACATGAAGCCCAAAAAGCGGGCTCACACCGGCTGGTTCGGTAGCTATGACCGGATGCACCTGTTCACGACGCGGCCCGATAACAGCCCCGGCGACTGGCTGCTCGACCGCGGCCGTGGGCATCGTTTCGATGTCGGCTACATGCTCGGCAACGATCACGGTTTCTCCGCTACCTACATGGATTACAAGGTCAAGGCGTATGACGGCTACGCCCGCGAACGGCTCAACCGACTCGTCCCGATCGACGATGACGGCTCGCTGATCGGTCCCGAACTCGGACCGCCGTTCGGGCAACCGTCGATCCCGACGGACGGCAACGTGCTCGGCACGAACAGCCGATTCGTCGACATGTTGGATAGCGAAAATGTCGCCGATTTCCGCAGCTTCGAGTTCAACAAAACTTGGCGGATGGAACCGTATCACTACGGCGGGATCCTCGAACCGTTGGTAGGCGTCCGTTACATGCGGTTCGAAGATCTGTACCAGCGGATGACCTACACGTCGGGACAGTTCTTTGTCCCCGCTACTGACCCGCTCGAACCTGAGTTCTACGCCGGTGAAGAGGTGTTGACCGAGCGATCGATCGCCACCAACGACTTGGTCGGCGGCCAGATCGGATTCCGCTACTTCAAGTTCATCGATCGCTTCCGATACTCGGCTGAACTGCGAGCCTTTACGCTGGCCAGCTTCCAATCGAACAAGCTGCAAACGTTCCAAGAAACGACGCTCTACGAAAGTTCCCCAGTGGAAGCTGGAGATGACGTGGCTCACTACCTACTCGACCAGACCAACCCGATCTACGGTAAAAACCGCGAGTTTTCCTGGGGCTACGAAATCCGCAGCGAGCTCAGCTACACACTGACGCGGATGATCGAAGTTCGCGGCGGGTTCCAACTGATCGACATCGCCCAAGGGATTTGGCGAGGACGTCTGATCGACCCGACTTCCAACCGAAATCAGCGGGCCTTGATGGCCGGCTTCACCTTCGGCGTGGCTTTGAACCGCTAGGCGGTCGCGACGTCGATATTCAACGAGGAAAGCCGCGAGTGCCGGGGGGGACTCGCGGCTTTTCTTCGTTTTCTCACCAGCACCGGACATTGAGCCGGCCGTTCTGCCAGCCCGGCAAGGTGGCTTAACCCTTCGCCGCCAGCGACCGTAACTCGTCAAGTTCGACGCTCAACCGATGACGTAGTGGACTCTCAGGACGCAATTCGTCAAGCAATTCCTCCGCGCGATCCAGGTCGTCCTCACTCCGCTCCGGTGATGCGAGCAGCTTACGAAAACTTTTCTCAACACTCGACTCGGTCAACACGATTGATTCACTCCCCTGAAAGTGCATACGAAACAAAACGGCTCGACGAGGCATCCGCTGCCCCGTCGGCTCTCTCCTGATTCTAGGCGTTGACGATCATACCGCAAGCGTGAAGTGGTCCTGAAGAATCAGTCGAGCGTGTGAAAAACAAGCCCGCTGAGCAATTTCGGAAAAAAGTAAGTGCTCTTCGCCGGCATCCGCTCCTTGTGCAGACTGATCGCTTCGACGTCACTGACCCGCGCCGGCATCACCAGCGCCGCCAGCGAAAACGGTTCATCGGTCTCGTTCTCGCTCAGAGTCGCACCACCTTCGATTCCTCCGATCACTTCATCGACCTGGTGAACGTAGGTCGGTTTGGGATGACCGGCCGCGCCCAGCAAGTCATCGATGACCAATCGGTGCAGCAGGCTGACTCCCAATCCACGCCAATCGTCGCTGTGGTCACTAGCGATCCGGACCATCTCCCGCGTCGCCGCTTCACCCGCGTCGCACAACACCCACTGCGAGTCAGCGACCGCGTAGATCGCCATCAACCCCTGCCGATTCTCGCTCTCCATCCGCTGCCAACAGGCTTCCGCCGCCGCAACCCCTGCCCCGAGCTTCTGACATTCGAAGAACTTTCCGAGTCGCTCGATCAATTGGTCGCTGGTGAATCGCTCGGTCCCCCGCAACAGTCGGTGGGTCGGCAGCACGATCATGCCGGGGTCATTCATGCTGACCAACTGCGTCATCACGAAGTTCGCCGGATGGTCTTCGGCCAGCGGCCCCGATTGCTCGATCAAATAGTCGCGATAGTTACAAGCCGTTTCGTAGCGGTGGTGACCGTCGGCGACGAACATCGGCTTATCGGCCAAGATCTCACTGACCTCCGCCAATACCTCAGCGTCATCGATCACCCACAACGAATGCTCGACACCGAGGTGATCGGTCGCCTGCAAGCAGGGTTGCGACTCGGCGGCCTTTTCGAGCAATTCCTGAGCGGCGTTCGTCGGGTCGGGGTAGAGCCCGAAGATTTGGCTGCAATTGGTCCGGCATGCCTTGGTTAACTTCAAGCGGTCGACCTTCGCCTTGGGATGGGTCTCCTCGTGCGGGTAGACGTTCCCTTCACCGAACTTTTGCAGCCGCACCCGGCCCATGAAGCCGCGCCGAACGATCGTGCGACCGTCGTACTCGAAGCGCTGGTTGTAAACGTAGTAAGCCGGCTTGGGGTCACGCTTGAGCACGCCCTCTTCCTGCCACTTGCGGAAAAAGTCGGCGGCCCGAGTGTACTTCGCGTCCTCGTCGTCACCCGCTTCGGGTCGGTTCAGGATCACACGGATCACGTTCGCCGGGTGTTGGTCATAGAGCCGCGATTGCAACGCGGGATCGATCACGTCGTACGGCGGCGCGATCACATCGGACAGCTGACCGACGCGCTGGAGGTCGTAGCGGAGTCCGGGAAAAGGGGCGACGATGGGCATGGTTGCTCGCTGATGGGGACGACGGATCACTCGCCAGGCGTCGCGGTCGGTAACGCGAGGCGTCCCATCGACCGGCGAAACCGAGCACGAATCCGGCGAAGTGTAGACGCCTCGCGGCCGGTTGTTAAGCCGAGCGGCACCTTGGGCAGCCCCCCAACGATGCGTTAACATCATCGCTCGGGGCGCCGAACCCGTCGTTCCCGTTGCCCCGTTTACGCGTTTACCCCATCCGCGACCGCCTCCGCTGACGAACAGCCCCATGACCGAGCAAGAACTCGCCGACCAGAAAGCCGCCATCCGAACCGCTGCCCATGCCGCCCGTAAGGCCCAGCCCGACAAGGATGCGGTCAGCCAACGGATCACCGACCGCGTCTTCGAGATGCCCCAATACGTCGCGGCCGACTGCGTGATGTGGTACGTCGATGTCCGCGACGAAGTCCGCACCCGGCAAGCGCTCCCCGCGGCGATCGCCGAAGGAAAACGCGTCGTCGTTCCGTTCTGTGTCGACGGCGAATTGGAGCTGTTTTGGCTCGAATCGATGGCGGAACTCGAACTCGGGATGTACAAGATTCTGGAACCGCGGAGCGACCTCCGTGACGTCGCCGCCAAGCGAGTGACGCCCGAACAACTCGATTTCGTGATGGTCCCCGGCGTCGGTTTCGACCGCCGAGGCGGCCGCACCGGTCACGGCAAGGGTTACTACGACAAGCTGTTGCAACACGCCCGCAGCGACGCGCCATTGGTCGCACTCGGCTTCGAATGCCAACTGTTCGACGAAATCCCGATGCAGTCGCACGACATTTTCATGGACGCGGTCGTCACCGAAGCCGCGGTCTACCCCGGCCGCGGCCGCCGCGGCTGATTGCCGCCTACCGCATCACGCTCTGGCCGGCACGGCATTCGCCGCCGCCGAGGTATTTCGGCAACCACTAGACAATCGGCGACCGGGAAAGTAAGGTTCGTCGAATCGTCAAAGCTACCCAAGGACGATTCG
>SKZY01000362.1 GCA_007127095.1 Planctomycetaceae bacterium | reverse complement strand
TAGACCTTCGGCGGCGATCAATACCGCTTCGGCGATCGATTCCAACCGCATCAAATTCGACTCATCGCTCGCCAGCCACCGCTCGATGTGAACGAAACGACCGTCACCGTCGGCCGGCGGCTGCAACAGGTATTCGACCAATTCATCGTCAGAGGGGCTGCCGAAAGCGTCCCCTTGGTCTGCTTGGTCCCCTTGGTCTGCTTGGAAAGTCATTAACGCCGTTTAACCCGTCATTCGCGATTCTCGAACTCTCGTTTCAACTTCATCAACCCGGTCCGGGCACGCGTCAACGCCGTACCGATCGGGATACCCAACGCCGCAGCGATTTCACGGAAGGAAAGGTCTTCAAAAAATCGCATCCGCAGCACCTCCGCCTGTTCCGCTGGCAATCGCTGAGTCGCCACTGCGAGACGTTCGAGTTCCTCGGTATGCAACAATCCGTCCAACGGCGACGCCGGGCCGCCAGCCGGCCGACGATCCTCGACCTGTCGACCGGCCGTCGATTCGACAACCGACCGCCGTGAGACCGCCCTGCCGATCGCAGCCGCTTCGTTGCGAGCGACGATCCAAAGCCAGGATCGGACCGCCGCTGGCGGCAATCGCCCACCGAGAGACCACAACTTTTCGAATACCCGATTGAGACAATCTTCCACATCCAATTCGTTGGTCAGTCGGACTCGCAACGACGCCCGCAACGGCCCCTCGTTGGCCCGATAATGTCGCTCAAAGTCCTCCGCCGACAGCCGCATTGAGCCGCCATTGGCCTTGTCGGATTCAGCCGCCTTGTCGGACTGATCCGAAACAGCTGATCGTCGCCGGTTCGCAGCGAGATCGCCCGGGGAACCGGTTCCCGGCGGCAAAGCGTCATCGCGGCGTGGGGGAACCTGATTCACGGTTAACAGATGCGCCGCGGGAGGATGTTATTTGCGTCATTCTTGACGGATTTCGAGAAAGCCGGTCGCGGCGCTCAACGGCACAGCCGAACCGTCGACAGGCCACTGCGGCTGGCGTGACCGGGTGGGGGCACCGATGCGGCCCGGTGGCAACCCGAGTCGGCTTGGTGAACTCGCCCCTGGTTGCATCTCGGTCAGGATTTTATGCTGCTATAGCAGGAGACACGTTGAGCCAGACCAGGAAATCTACCAGGCGAAGGACGATTCGATGAGCGAAACCGAGGCAGGCGATACGGCCGAGCGAGTGTGGGTCGGTTTTGATCTCGGCGGCACCAAGATGCTGGCCGTGTTGTACGACGAAAACTTTCAGCCACTCGGCAAAAAACGTCGCAAGACACGTGGATCGGATGGTGCTGACAACGGCATGAATCGGATCGAATCGACGATCGAAAGGGCATGCTCCGAAGCGGCGATCGATCCAAGGCGGATTGCCGGTATCGGGATCGGATGCCCGGGGCCGGTCGACACCGACCGCGGCAGGATTCTCCAAGCCCCGAACCTCGGCTGGGATGACGTCAATGTCGCGTCTCGGTTAACGAAGCGGTTCGACTGCCAGGTCTTGGTGGTCAACGACGTCGATGCCGGGGTCTACGGCGAATACCGTTTCGGCGCCGCCAAAGGGGCTCGCTGCGCCGTCGGTATCTTCCCCGGAACCGGAATCGGTGGTGGATGTGTGTATCGGGGAGACATTTTGCAAGGAGCCGGTGTTTCCTGCATGGAGATCGGACATACCCGAATCAGCAGTTCGGTGCGGACCGGCGGCTACGCGATGTCGGGTACGCTGGAGGCGGAAGCGAGCCGATTGACCGTGGCGGCCGAAGCGGTCAAGGCGGCCTATCGTGGTGAGGCGCCTTACTTGATGTCCCATGGCGGTACCGACTTGGCCGATATCCGCAGCGGAACGATCGCGCAGGCGATCGCCAACGGAGACGTGGCGATCCATGCCTTGGTTGAGGAGGCATCCAAGACGATCGGGATCGCCGTGGTCAACATCGTGCATCTGCTCGCCCCCGACCGGATCATTCTCGGCGGCGGACTCGTCGAGGCGATGGAGGATCTGATCGTAGGGACCGTCAAACGGATCGCGAAAAAGAACGTGATGCAAGCCTATCGTGATCGCTTTGACGTCGTCGCGGCGAAGCTCGGCGATGACGCCAGTGTCCTCGGAGCGGCGGCCTGGGCGCAACACCAGATCCAAGGTGATTCCCGAGGCTAGATTTGACGCTCACTCGCGCTCCATCTAGCATAAAATTAGGATTCGCGCTGGCTGGATCGTTCCTTATCTGACCTCTGAACCTGCTGATCATCATGTTGCCGATCCATACATCCACCAGACCGCCTCAGGCGGTATCGGAAACTCGCTTTCACACGCCTCTGGGGCGGTCGGGACTCGGGTTCTTCGGGCTCTTGCTGCTATTTTTTCCCGGAGGCGAAGTGTTGGCCCAGCGTCCGGCTGCCGCTGCGCCGCAGCCACCCGCGGCGCGTCCCACCCCACCGGCCGCGCGTCAGCCAGCAGCGAATCCTCCCGCGGCCCGTCCGCCTGCGGCCCGTCAGCCCGCAGCCCGCCCCCCCGCGGCCCGTGGTGCCGCCAAAAAGCCCGAGCGGCCAGCGATGCGGACACTCGAATTAACCACCAAAGACGGGATGCAGATCCGTGCTTTCTATTTCCCGTCCGCGAAGGGAAAGGAAGCGATTCCGGTCGTTTTGATGCACGAATGGCAGGGTCAAGCGAGTCCCTATCAGGGATTGGTCAGCGCGCTGTGGGACCTGGGGTGTGCCGTGATCGTGCCTGAGTTTCGTGGCCATGGCGGCAGCCGGACACAGGCGGGTGGGCGTGAACTCGACGTCAGCCGGATGGGTAAGGGCGATGTGATGGCGATGATCACCGGCGATCTCGAAGCGGTCAAAAAGTTTCTGGTCGTCGAGAACAACGAGCAACGCCTCAATCTCAACGCGCTGACACTAATCGGTATTCGTGAAGGGGCGATACTGGCCTCCCATTGGGCGGTCGCCGATCTCAACTTTCCCAGTCTGGGGACCGTCAAACAGGGACAAGACGTCAAAGCGATGGTGTTGATTTCTCCCACCAAAGGGATCCGCCGCATTCGTGGCATCTCGCTCGACGAAACGCTCAACGATCGCTTATTCGTTCAATTGCCGTTCTTGATCATTGTCGGCGATTCGAGCAGCCAAGCGGCCGATACCGATCGGTTTTCCCAGAAACTCGAGTCGTTGAAAAAGCGAGCCACGCGTGGTGAGCCAGACAACATCCAATATGAACGACTCAACACTCCGCTCGATGGCCCGGCATTGGTCAACGATGTCCCGGGGGTGATCGACCGTGTCCGCGACTTCGTCGAACAGCGGATGGTCGCGCGGAGCGGTGCGTTCCCTTGGACCGATCGGCCGTAGGGTAAACCCCTCGGAGACGCTGTCGCGGCCCCGAGGGGTCTCCTTCGACCCAACTGCAAGCGTCGCGGTCGGTGTGCCTTCCAATGAGAGTCGAGCGGAAAATAAGTGGTTGACAATTTTTGCCCGCAAATGGCTTACCAATTGAACTCGCTGCCGATGTAGGCACCGTGCAACAGCAGCGATTCGTTGGATGCGGAGCGGGCGGATAAGTTCGGCGAGTAGAGTTCGTCGTCGAGCGATCCGGTGGTGGTCGCGACGCCCGTGACGCTCAGCATTCGATAGCCGCCTCGGATCGTCAAACCGTCGGTCAGCCGGATGCCGATGCCGAGATCGATTTCACCCAACCCAGCCAGCACCGTATCGCGGTCTCGCTGATCGGCGTCGACGCGTGAATCGGTGTCAGCCGACAGGAATTGTGCGGCGGCGAGCTGCCCGCCGAGCCGTTGGGCGACTTCGACACGGTTGCCATAGACGCCGACCTTGGCTGCGATCCCAAGGTTGATCCGTCGGTTAACGCAATAGTTCCAGCGTCCACCGATCTGATATCCCAGTAAGTCGTTCCGGGTTCGTCCGTTGTAGAATTGATCGTCAAAAGCGAGCGTTTCGGCTGAGCGGCCGGCGAAGTGGAGTTCGTCTTCGAAGCGAAACCAGCGGAATCCCTGTGAGATGGCGAGTTGGCTGGTGCCTGCGGTGGGCCGCTCAAGAGGTCCGCCGAAACCGCCCAAGCCGAGTGCCTGACCGAGGCCCGAGACGGTTGGTTGCCCGAGATTTCGATTGACACCGTTGCCGTAAGCCGGGGCCACCCGGCGGCCGCCACTGAGCCCGAACGCCCAGAAATTTAGCTCCAAACCCTGAATCGAGACGTCCCGCCGCAGATCGTACTGCGTCATGTCATCGAAGATTTCCTTGAAGCTAGCAAAGTTGTCCGGCCCGGTGTCCGGGTCATTCGGATCGTCATAGAAGCCGACCTGTTCCCAAGCTGGGACGGCGGTAAATCCACCTGGGGCGGCTGGAATCAACGAGCGGAACTCGGTGTCTGGGTCGAAATGCAGGTAGTTCAGCGAAACGGCGTAGCGGCCTTGCTTCAGGTAACGGCCGAACCCGACGTCATAACCAAGACCGGTGTCGGGGGCGACATCGCGCGAAGATAGCAAGCCGGTTTGTGGGGCCTCGTTGGCCAACAGCAGACGCGTGTCGCTGCCACCGGCGAGATTCCAGAACAGGAGATCACTGCTGACGAAATAAGGGAACATTTCGGGTCGATCAATCCCGCATTCGCCGGTCGGACAGTCGCTCGGATACGCGCGGCCACCGAATGGCTCGGTATGTCGGCCGACGTGGTGTGGGGAGGTTTCCGCCAGCGGCCAAGCCGATGGCGATTGCCAAGGGACCAAACCCGACCCGATACTCGGCGGTTCAGCAGGCGTGGTGGCGGGCCGGTCGACTGCCGTGTCGGCCGGCTGGAGCGATCCGGAGTCGGGCGCATTCAGGCGTAGTGCCACGTTGTCCGACGGCGGCGGATCGACGTTGAAGCGGTTCCACCTCGCGGCCGGATTTGCGGAATCGTATCGAGCAGCGGTACTTCCGAACGGGTCGGCAGTTTGAGCTTCAGCCGTGCTTCCGACTGCCAAGCCGACGGCGCAAATGCAATGCAAGTACCAATACGATTTCACGACACTACTCCTTTTCGTTCGCGACCGTCATCACCCCGCCCTTCCAGCCGAGCGCGGTGTGGCGACGTCTCCGCCGCTTAGGGTTCGCTTTCCTGATCAGAAGTTCGATCGTCGCGATACGTCGTGTCTACCGCGGCTAAGTCGGGCAAACACAGCGATTCGATCTCGGGGCGACGCTATCGCAGGAACCACAGGTTCGAGCGTTGAACCGGGAACAACCCATGTCCCAGGAGCGATCGGTACGATCGAATCAACCGGGACTGCTGCGTTTCGGTCGGGCTAAGGACCGACGACTCGGCCCTAAACAACCAAACGAAGAAACGTTGTTGACCCAACATCCCGCAGGCCAACAACGCTTCAAGCTTTCCCTTCAACCCGGTAAGGCTCGGCGACCGTGCCAACACCTCAACGAGCGGGTTCGCTGGCGGCGCTGCTGACGCGATGCCGCTGGCGATCATGGGAACGGTAAAAGGAGGGACAATCCATGGTCGTGAACAAAGTCACCGTGATCGATCCGTCGGGTACGCCTCCGAAACCGTGAACTGCCGCGATCCGTGCGACAACAAACATCCGCCCGAATCTTTCGGTCGGTTGCTGTGCTGAAATATCGCGAATTGTTGCATCGCTGAGCCGCATGTGAGAGGGAAGTAGACCATCCGACCACCCGTGGGCAACTGACTAGCGTGGGGCAACCGACAAGCGTGCGACCGACGCGGACCGTTGAGTGCCGCTGACCGCGATCGATCGAACGAGGCGAAGTGTTGTCGCCCGGGAGGGCGGCTGTCAAGCAAGACTTGCCCAGCGGTCAACAATTTTCCCACCGTCGCGATGGTGACAAATGGCAGATTGCTCGTGGTTTACCGACCGAAAAAAAATTTGCTACATTTCTTGTCGAGGGCGATCTGTGACCGCTCGCCGCCCCGACCAACTGCCGGGGCTAGCAGCAGCCAATCCACCATTTGACGGGCGACCGATTTTTGATGACCGACTCTCTACCGCTGAGCGACTCGGAACGGTTCGCTCGCTGTATCGAGTTGCTCGGTCCTGCGGTCTGCGAACGGCTCGGTATCTACCTCTTGCCGGACGGGTTCAGGTTGTCAGTGATCGTGCCGATCTACAACGAAGTCAGTACCGTGGCGGCGGTGGTGGAGCGGCTGTGGGCGACCGGTTTGCCGCTGCAACTGATCCTGGTCGACGACGGCAGCGGTGACGGGACGACGGAAAAGCTGCAAGCCTACGCGACGTCGCCTCACGTGGTCTCGATCCGCCACGCCACCAATCGAGGCAAGGGGGCCGCGATCCGCAGTGGGCTGCAAGCGGCCAGCGGCGACATTGTGGTGGTCCAGGATGCCGACCGCGAATACGACCCCGAGGACTTTCGCCGGCTGATGCAGCCGATCCTCGACGGTCGGGCCGATGTCGTCTTTGGCACTCGCTACGGCCATGCCGATCGGCAGGTTTCCCCGTTGTGGCACGAATGGGTCAACGGGGTGATCACCTGCTTGGCCAATCTGGCGATCGGAATCCGGCTCAGCGATGTCGAAACCTGCTACAAAATGGCCAGCCGTGAGGCTTGGTTGGCGATCGCCGACGACCTGCGTGAGGACCGGTTCGGGATCGAGATCGAACTCGCCGCCCGCTGGGCACGGCGGCGGATGCGGTTTTACGAAATGCCGATCCGTTACCAACATCGCTGGTACGCCGAAGGCAAAAAGATCGGCTGGCGAGACGGCGTCGCGGCGCTCGGTTGCATCGTCCGTTACGGGGTCTTTCGCCGCTGATCGCCGCCACACGGGCGCCCCGGCTGCCAGGAATTTGTTTGACGAACTCGACGCCAGTGCGATAGGATGAGTGACCGAGTCGCCGCGAGTATCACTCGCACTATTCGGGTTTTCCTTCGACCCCTCGATTCATGGCACCTCGCCGCGGTATCGGCCGCTGGCAGGGCTGTCGAGGTGTCAGCCTTTGTCAGCGGAGTAGGTGGGAAGATGAGTGCTTCAACGACAGCCCGAACGATCGCCGTCAATCCGGCTTTCCTGCAAGAAATCAAGGACAGCAATCTCAGCCTCTGGAAAACCTTCGAGCGGCTTTCCCAGGCCTGTGCCACCGTCCAGGACCGGTCGGCGACCCTGCAACGTGTCGTTCCGCTCCTGGGTGAATTACGCGACCTGCTGGCACTCGAGTTCGCTTTGGAGGAATCCTACGGCTACGTCGAGGTTCCGACCGCGATCGCCCCGGCGAACAACCATCTGCTCCAAGACATCCGTTCGCAACACTGCTCGCTCTACCTGAAAATCAACGAATTGGCCGAACAGGCCGAGGAATTGCAGTATCGCGGGCTGGTCAATGAGCGAGTCGATTCGTTGATCGCCGAGGTTCGTGAGTTCGAACTGCGATTCCGCGATCATGAACGGATGGAGTTGGATCTGATACAATGTTCGAACCCGTCCAAGCTCGATCGATCATGAGCGGGTTTTGAACCACACCACGCCCGAGGAGGAAAGCGATGTTGGGTGAAATCCAGACCAAGCCGATGGAGATTTTGTTGGTCGAAGACGGGTTGATGGATGCCAAGATCACGATTCACGCCCTGCGGCGATCGTTGGTTCACCATCGCCTGACGTTGGTCCGAACCACAGCGGAGGCGGTTCAGTTTCTGAAGCGCGAAGGCATTTTCGGTCGTGCCCCGGCTCCCGATCTGCTGCTGTTGGATCTCTGTCTGCCCGATGGCGATGGCCTCGATATCGTCACCGCGATGCGGGCCTTTCCCGACCGCCGGGCGACGACGCCGGTCGTCGTGCTGACGTCCTCGGATGACAGCGAAACCCGCCAACGCTGCGATTCGATGAAGATCGACGATTTCATCACCAAACCGGTCGATGAGGAGCAATTCCTCCGTGTGGTCCGTGAACACAAGCGGTTGTTGATGTTCAGCCAGTCGCCGCTGGCGACCGTTTAGGTCTCCAGCGGGTGATGCCTCTCTCGCCGCCCGGTGACGCGCCGACGGAATCGGCGAATTCGGTGAGTTGGGCTGAGCGAATCGTTTGGTTCGCCTTATTGGCGTTCATCTCGTTGCGATTCGGCCCCGCGTTGGTCGGCAACGAGCGTTTGGCGTTTCGTGACGTCGGGCATTTCTACACGCCTCTCTATGCCCACCTGGCCGACCGTGAACGGCGTGAATGGTTGCCGCTGTACAACCCGCTCGATGCCGTCGGCATGCCGCTCGCCGGCGAGACGACGACCGCCCTGTTCTATCCACCGCGGCGGTTGATCCATGCCCTCGTCGGCGACGCCGAGCAGGCATTGGCTTGGTATGTCGTCATCCACCTGTTGCTGGCCGCGGCGACCGCCGGCTACGCGGCTCGACTCGCCGGGGCGAGCCGCCAGGGTTCGGCCTGGGCAAGTCTGGTCTATCCTTTGGCCGGTCCGATCCTGTTTCTGGCCTGCAATCCACCGTTTCTCGTCGGCGCCGCCTGGATGCCGCTGGCCCTGGCCAGCGGTTTCCGACTGCAACAGCGATTCACGACCCGTGATTGGCTGCTGACCGCCGTCGGCTTGGCGATGCCGATTCTCGGCGGCGACCCCCAGGTCAGCATCCATGTTGTGCTGATCGGATTCGGCTGTTGGCTGTTGTCGCCTCTGCTTTTGGACCGTCAGCGGCCAGACCGCCGCTACTGGTATTCGCTGGCGGCAACGTCGGGAAGGCTCGTATCCGCCTTGCTGCTGGCGATCCTGCTGGCGGCGCCGCAGATCGCCGCTTCGGCCGATTGGGCCCGGCAGAGTATCCGCTATGTTGCCGGTCCGACGAGCGAAACCTACGACTTCAGCGTTGCCCCTTGGCATTGGTTGGAGCTCGTCATCCCGTTCCTTTCGGGCCAACTGTTTCCGATCTACACGCGGATTTCGCATCTTTTACCCGGCGACGGCCGTACCTGGGCGGTGACACTCCATACGGGTTTGTTGCCATTGGTGTGGCTGTTGGTTCGGTATCGCCGACTCGGTTGGCGGCGACTCGACCGCTGGGACTGGTTGCTACCGATCGGCTTGATCGGATCGCTCGGCGGTTCCTATTGGTTGCTGGTCAATCTGGTGCCAGGTTATTCAGGGTTTCGCTATCCGGCGAAATGGCTGGTCTTCGCTTCACTCGGGATCGCAATCGCGGTCGCGCGTACCGCCTCGGGTGCCAGCCGGCTGACGCTCATCCGTACACGACGGGCCTTGGTCGCGGTGTTGGCGATCGGTCTGCTCGCCTCCACGGCGACGGTTCTGGCTCTGGAGTTCACTCCGCCCGATCTGCTTTTGCGGCAAGACTCGCAGTGGGGACCGTTGAACCATCATGATGCGATCGTCGGTGTCACGAAGTCGTTGACGTTGATTTTTGCAATCGGCCTGATCGCTTTCGCGGTGCTGCACCCCGAGACGGCGGGCGAGTCGTGGCGGCGACGGCGAATGCCGATCTGCTTGGCACTGACCGCCGCCAACCTCTGCTGGGTCGGGTGGCCGTTGATCGCGACCGTCGATCGAGTCGCCGAGGCGAATCTGCTCGCCACTTGGCAAGACGCTGGCATTGGCGATCGTCCTGTCGTAACCGAACTGTCGCCGGCGAATGCGGATAACAGCAACCCCGCTGCGATGGGCGCCCCGAGTCTAACGGGTCGGGCGATGCGGTTGAGCCGACTCGGTTGGTCAGAGCGACTCCGTCACACGCGAGCGAATCGGAACGACCGGATGTTGATGGTCGAAGCCGGAATGCGAGCGACCCGCTACGGACGTTGGCACGTCGCCGAGCCGATCGCAGTCTTCAATTCCGTGACCTCGTTGCCGGCTCACCGCGTCGGATCATTCTGGCGCGCCGCCAATGGGATCGCTGGGTCGCTTCCCGTGAATCGGCGAGAAGCGTTCTGGGACCGCGTGTTTCGTTGGTTGGCGGTTGATCGGGCCTGGACGACCGCTGCGTTGTCGGCTCAACCGGCCGCCAATGACAGAAACCCGCGATCGCCCGCCTCCGCGGCTCACCCGCTCGATGAGTTTGGGGTGCAGCTAAAGTCGCGTCCGATCGCTGACTCAGCCGCGATGGTTGAGATCGTGACACGCTGGCGTTCGATACCGAGTTTTCGAGTCGTCCCTCCGGCCCGATTCGCCGAACGGTTAAGGGAACTGGCGAGCGAAGTTCCGACGGAGACTTGGCCGCTGCTCGAAACTCCGCGCGACCCGATCGTTGTTCAAGCCAGCGACGCGAATAGCGCGGCGGCGACCGTCTCCGCAGCGACACAAACATCGCCTGGCGAGTGGCGGATCGACGTGCGAAGCGAGGTTCCGGCGGTGGTTTGTATCCGCCAGTTCGATGACGGGAACTTTCGGGCTCGATATCGAAGGTCGACGGGTGCCGAAGCCGATCGGTCGGACGTCGCGCCGCCGGACTGGCAACCGGCAACTATCCACCGCTGCGATTACTTGTTCAGCGGCATCCGGATGCCGCCGGGCGATTTCGAATTGGTCGTTTCGTATTCGCCCGGCTGGTTGATCCCCAGCCTGATCATTTCCGCGACGGCTTGGTGCGGCGTCTTTGTACTCGGCCTAGCCGGCCAGCGCCAGTTTGCAGCGAATACAAGCCCGAAGCGCAAGCGAGTGAATCAGTGATGTCGAACACCATCGCTGACGCATCGGGTTATGAATCACTCAGTTTTTCCAAGCAAGGTTAGTTCGTTCGTTCTCGAAACACTAAGATTGCTTTGGAAAAAAAGTGTCAGATCGCCGACGGCTCGCTGACGTAAACCCGCATCGAGTGCGGTACCAGCTTGATGGTGTGATTCTTCGGCGGCTTGGGGCCGTTCAATAAAGGAAAGATATCGTGTGGTGATTCCGCGGCCGTATTGAGGAAGGTTGTCCAGTTCAGCGACGTACCGACCGCCGGTAACACATACTGCATTGGCGAACCGGTGCTGTTGAACAACATCAGGATGTCGCGACCGAGTCCTTCGGGATCGTCGATTCGCGGCGGTGCGGCGATGAAGACGGTCATTGCCAATTCGCCTTGGCCCCAGTCGAGTGGGTTACCGTCCGGGGCATACCAGCAGACGTCGGGAACCGCCCGCCCTTCGATCGGCTGACCGGTCAAAAAGGCGGTGCGACGGACCGTCGGTTGCGACCGTCGAAACTGGATCAGGCTTTGGGTGAACCGGAACATGTCAGCATTCTTGTTGACCAATTTCCAATCGAACCAGCTCGTATCGTTGTCTTGACAATAGGCGTTATTGTTACCGCGTTGGGTTCGGCGGACTTCGTCGCCGCTGACCAACATCGGCACGCCCTGGCTGAGCATCAACGTCGTCAGCATGTTTTTGATTTGACGGGTCCGGACCTCGTTGACGACTTTGCGACGGGTGGTGCCTTCGACGCCATAGTTGTCACTGATATTGTGGTTGTCGCCGTCGCGGTTTTCTTCTCCGTTAGCGAGGTTATGTTTTTCTTTATAAGAGACGAGGTCGTTGAGTGTGAATCCGTCGTGGCTGGTGATGAAGTTGATGCTGCTGGCCGGCATCCGTCCGCTGTGATGATAGAGGTCGCTGCTGCCGGCCAAACGCGTCGCCAATGCACCTAGCGTGCCGCCGTCGCCACGCCAAAACGCCCGTACGTCATCGCGGTATCTTCCGTTCCACTCGGCCCAACGCGGGGTGCCGAACGAACCGACCTGATAGGCCCCGGCGGCGTCCCAGGCTTCGGCTATGATCTTGGTGTCGGACAGCAGAGGGTCTTCACCGATCAATTCGACGATCGGTGGGTTGGGGACTAAGTTGCCGCCACGGTCACGGCTGAGGATGCTTGCCAGGTCGAAACGGAATCCGTCGATATGATAATTGTGAACCCAGCTGCGGAGACAATGAAAGATCATTTCTCGGACGACCGGATGGTTGCCGTTGACCGTATTGCCGCAACCGCTGTAGTTGCTGTAATGGCGGCCTTCGCTGAGGATGTAGTAGACCTGGTTTTCAAGCCCTTTGAAGGACAATGTCGGTCCGTTCTCGTTCCCTTCGCAGGTATGGTTGAAGACGACATCCAAGATCACCTCGATCCCGGCTGCGTGTAGCGCCTTGATCATCGTCTTGAACTCATTGACCTGGGCGCCCGGAGAGGTGCCGTGGGCGTAGCCGCGGTGCGGCGCGAAGAAGGCCATCGGGTCATAGCCCCAATAATTGGGACGTCGCAGCCGCTCACCATGGATCCCGCGAATCGGGAACTCGTGAACCGGCATCAACTCGACCGCTGTCACTCCCAACGATTTCAGGTAGGGGATCTTTTCGATCACGCCCAGATACGACCCCGGCGCGGTCGAATCGGCAGAACGTGATTGGGTAAACCCACGGACGTGCATTTCATAGATCACCGATTCGCTCAGCGGGCGGCGGACGTGGCGATCGCCTTCCCAATCGAATTCATGATCGACGACGACGCATCGTGGGGGGCGGATGACCCCGTCGGTCGACTTTTGATAGGTTCCCGCCAGGGCGTCGGCGTAGGGATCGATCAGACGGGCCGCGGAGTCAAAGCGATGCCCCTGCTCGGGTGCCCAAGGTCCACTCGCCTGGAATTGGTACAATTGCCCCGGTCCGATCCCCGGCACGACGAGACTCCACACGTCACCCCAGCGATCATTATCACGATCGAAGTCGATCGATTCGGCCGGTTCGCGGTCGTCGATGTGGTTGTACAGCAGCAACCGCATTGCCGTCGCTGACCGGCTGAAAACGGAAAACTGAACTCCGGTTTCGTGAACGGTCGCGCCGAATGGCGCGTGATAGGAAAACTGCAACGGTGGACAAGGCTGGCGCATAAGCATGGGGCAGATCTTTCCTGTTTCAAATGGCCGCGAGCGGGCGGAGATAGATTGAACTTCGGTCCGGCGGTGCGGACGAACGTTTGAACCCTACCACCGAAGACCGTCGGGCAAGCCGAAATGCGAGCCGAGGCCATCGCAATTTCAGCACGTACGGTGTCGGCCGCGTCGCTCGCGTAATTGAGTCGGAATGATCCTGAGGTGCGAGGAATGCCTGAAACGAGGGTTTGGGAAAATGGCCGGTTCGATCGGCCGCGACCCCGCGAAGGGGGTCGACGTGCCGAGCGGATCGTGGGCCAGGCAACTGACGCGGCCCCCACCATCCCGGCAACTAGCATAATCAGTCAACCGCCAAGATGCGTGCCCCGGTTGCCAGACTCCCCGTCAGGGACGATCATTTCGGACTCGTTAGTGGAGCCTCCGAACCAAACTCGAGTAACCAGCCTAGCGGGCCAACAGTCAATCGTGTGAAGCAGCCGGAGGGCTGTTCCGGCGATTGACTGCTGCCCCCTGCCCCGCACGGTTGATGTTGCCCTCCGCTGACGGTGTCTGTATCCACGCCCATCGACCCCATATTCACTCGCCCTTTCATGGCCGCAACGTATCGCGACGCTGGCGTCGATCTCGACATCTACGCCGAATCAATGGGGCGACTTCCGGCGCTGATGCATCGCACCTTTAGCCCTCGCGTGATCCGCGGTGACGGTGGCTTCGCCGGCCTCTTCAGCCTCGATTTCGACGGCAAACTTTTTGCCAGGAATTATCGTCAGCCGGTCCTCGTCAGCGGAACCGACGGCGTGGGGACGAAATTAAAGATCGCTCAGGCGACCGGACGCCACGACAGCGTCGGCATCGATCTGGTGGCGATGTGTGTCAACGATTTGCTCTGCACCGGCGCCGAGCCGCTGTTTTTTCTCGATTACGTGGCGATGGGCAAGGATGACCCCGATCGTTTGGAACGGATCGTTCGCGGGATCAGCGACGGCTGCATCGACGCCGATTGCTCGCTGCTGGGCGGTGAAACCGCGATCATGCCCGATATGTACGGTGCCGATGATTACGATTTGGCCGGTTTCGCCGTCGGTGTCGTCGAACGCAATAAGTTGATCGATGGCAAGGCGATCACGGTGGGCGACAAGGTGATCGGGCTGGCTTCCAGCGGTATCCACAGCAACGGGTTCAGCCTCGTCCGGAAAGTGCTCCGCGATGCCGGTCTCGATTTCGATTCCGAGGTCGCCGAACTCGGTGGTCCGCTGCTCGACCACCTGCTGACACCGACGATGATCTACGCCGAGGCGGTGCGGATGATTCAGTCTCGTTACCGTGTCAAACAAATCATTCACGGTATCGCTCACATCACCGGTGGGGGCATCGCGGAAAATCTCGACCGCATCCTGCCACCCGGTTGCGACGCCGCGATCGATGCCTCCGCTTGGCCAACCCCCGAAATCTTCTCCTGGTTGCAACGGATCGGCGGAGTCGAAACCGGCGAAATGCGGCGGGTTTTCAACATGGGGATCGGGATGACCTTCGTCGTCTCCGCCTATTATGCCCCGAGTGTGCTCTCACAGCTTCATGACAAGGGCATCGCTTGCTACGAGATCGGCGAGATCATCGCCGGGTCGGGCAAAGTCAAGCTCTCCCCCTAGGCTCTGCCCGAAATCGCGACTCGCCTGCGACGCGAGCGTCACCGAGGCGAACCCGAGGTTACACTGGGCGGGGAGCCCGCGGCTCGTTGGCTCGCTTCGGATGACGATTCGTAGAGGTGGTTGGAATGCTGAGATCGGTCGGTCGGCCAGGGGCCCTTTGCTGTGTCTGTTTGATTCTGCTTTTGACCACGTCACTGCGGGGTGAGCAGCCTGATCCCGAAGTCGTTCCGCCGCTGAGCGTCGAGACGATTTTTCATCCCGACCAGCGGTTTTCTTATCTGACCGACGCGATCCCCGCGACCCGCTGGACCACAGCCGACGACGGCACGTCGCGGCTGCTGATCCGCCGCGGTGAAGCCTGGCAGCAGATCGATCCGGCTGCCGGCGATGCCTCCGAAGAGGCCGATTGGCCTGGCGCCGAACGGCTAATCGATCAGTTGGTGTCGCTCGGCGATGTCGACCCGGCGGCAGCCCGCGCGGTCGTCAACCGCTGGATCGGCGATCCGACGCGTTCACTCGATCAGGCTCTGCTACGGGTCGGCGATTCGCTGGTCATCGCCGGGCTGACGACCGAACCTCGCCGAATCGCCAGACAGGCAGCAGGCTGGAACGACCCGACCTTGAGTCCCGATCATCGTTGGGTCGCATTCGTCCAAAACAACGATCTGTACGCGTTGCAAATCGATTCGGGGCGGGTGTTGCGGATCACCGACGACGGTTCCGAAACCCGGCTCAACGGTCGCCTCGATTGGGTTTACCAAGAGGAAATCTACGGGCGGGGCAACTTCCGGGCGTTCTGGTGGTCGGACGATTCGCGAGCGATCGCCCTGTTGCGAATCGACAATTCGCGGGTCCCGCTGTTTACCTTCACGACCAGCGAAGGGCCGCACGGCGGAACGGTCAGTGAACGATATCCGAAGGCCGGTGACCCGATCCCACACGCCGAGCTGTGGGTGGCGCGGCTGGTCGATCCGCCGGTGGCTGTCGCCGAACCGGCCTCGGAACCAGATACCGAGCCGGCTGCGGTCGGCGCCACCGGTTCACGCCCCGATCGCCATTCGTTTCCGCTGACTCCTGTTTATACCCCGGATCGCGATGAAGAAAGGTTGATCGTTCGCGTCGGCTGGCGCGAGGGTGCCGGCGAGCTGATTTTTCAGCAGATGAATCGCTTGCAGAACGAATCGACCCTCTTCCGCTGCGCCGTCGGTTCGACGGGTGTCGGCGATCCCGAACCGTTGCTCCACGAACACTGCGGACAATGGTTGGAGGTAATCGGTTTGCCAACCTGGCTCACCGGTGGCGATTTCCTCTGGCTGAGTGACCTGCCGTCGGGACGCCGTCGTCTGTGGCGGCTGGCGCCCGATGGTGGCGATCGAATCCCGCTGACACCGGACGGATTCGACGTTCGCGGACTCGTCTCGGTCGATCAACAAAGCGGCTATGCCTGGGTTACCGGCGACGATCGACGTGGTTCGGTCGGACAACAGCTCTACCGAGTCGCTCTCGACCCAAACCCCTCCGCGAAGTCCGCTGACGGCAGCGACGATTTCCGGCGAGTCACCTCCGGGGATGCTTGGCACCAAGTCTCGATCAGTACCGATCATCGCTGGATGGTCGATCGGCGAAGTCGATTGCACGAGCCATGGCGGTTGACGTTACTCGGATTAACTGACTTTCCAGCGGACTCCCCAGCGGACGCCCCCGGTCAACCGCGGCTACTGCAAGCGGAGACACTCCGTTTCCCGGGCGAGCCGATTGAACCCGAATGGTTTCGGTTCGCGACCGACAACGGGCCGGAACTACCCGGCTATGTCATTCGCCCACCCGGTGTGGGGCAACCCGACACACCTAAGCTCCCGGTGCTGATCGAGGTTTACGGCGGGCCGCTGGCTCCCTCGGTCCGTGATTCATGGGCGAACCAACGCTACCTATTGCATCAATATTTGGCGAACGAAGGGATCGCGGTGGTCGTGATCGACAATCGCTCCAGTGGCGGTCGTGGGTTGGCTGATGCCTGGTCGATCCATCGCCGGGTTGGTGAGGTCGAGACTCAAGATGTGCTTTCCGCCGTCGCCTGGCTACAGAATCAGGCGTGGGTCGATCCGGCCCGAATGGCGATTCGCGGTTGGAGTTTTGGCGGTTTTTTGACGCTGCATACGATGACCCACTCGGACGCGTTTGTCGCCGGGGTGGCGGGTGGCAGTGTCACCGATTGGCGGAACTACGACGCGATCTATACCGAGCGATATATGGGTTTGCCCGAGGAAAATCGGGCTGGGTACGACGCCACCAGCCCGGTGATGGCGGCCGAGCGGATGCACGGCCGGCCGCTGTTGGTGCATGGCGAGGTTGACGACAATGTCCACCTGGCCAATTCACTTCAGATGGCCGCTGCCCTGCAACAGGCGGGCAAACCGCTCGAACTGATGATTTATCCGGGATCGGCCCATGGGGTGCGAGGCGGAATGCCGACCTACCACCTGATGCGGACGACGATCGAATTCTTGAAGCGTGAATTATCGATCGATCGCTAAGCAATGTGCGGGAAAAAAGTGTCAGGCACCTTTTGCGAGGAACTCGCCCTGCGGGTGCTACGCACAAAAGGTTCCAGACACTTATTTTCCGCTCGATCCTAACCCGGTTGCCGGTTCAGTTTTCGACGGCTTGATCACTCGACTCACTACCCCGAGTGATCGCTCGGATTCGAAGCCGGTTGCCGTGTTCCTGCGGCGAGCCTTCGACACGGTAGAGTTCGGTCGCCCGATCGACCTGATCGAGCCGCTCGAGTGTCCTCGCCAAGTTATAACGGGCGGCGATATCCCACTCGGATCGGACCCCATCGCGGAGTACGCGTTGGTCGAACCACGTTTCGGCCAGATCAAACCGCTGGGTGTCGTACTGAATCAGGCTGAGCCAAAAGGTGGCGACGACTTTGCTCTGGCGAATCACGGCTTGGACCTGTTGGATCTGCCGGTCGTAGACGCTCGCTTCGATCCCCAGTTCGCGGCGGATCCCGTAACGCTTTTGTAGTTCGACGTCTAACCTGAGGTCGGCGATTTCGAACTCGGGTTGCCGTTGGCTGAGGTAAAGCGCTTTGGCACCTTCGATCGCCTCGATCTCGTTGCCGTCAAAGTCGCCCTGCAAGTGTCGCCAGCGCCCCAACGCGAGTCGTTTCGCCTGATCGAAATCCCCTTCCAGAATCGCCCAGGGTGCATTCACCATAAACGCCAACATCGGGTCTTGTTCACCGGCCTGACGGATCGCCAATTGATAGACCTGTGCCAATAGCGGCGCATCCCAAATCCGCGACGAAGCGATCCCCGCGACCGACTCAAAGCGGTCGACCAGCCTGCTAGCGTCATCATAAACCGCCATCCTCAAGTCCCCCGTCAACGCCTGCTGCAATCGCTGGAAGCGAGGGCTGATCGAGTCGGGAGTGACCATCAATAAGGCGTAACATTGCTGGATATCGTCGCGTTGAAACGGGTAATCGAACCAACCGGGAACGTTCATCCGTCGCAGTACCGACGGGTCCCGGCGGGCATCGGCCAGGGTGGCAATCCCCTGTTGGCCTGGGCCGATCACCGGCATCCCGAGTTCGCAGTCGAACAGGTAGACGTCCGCGTCGATCAGGACACCGACCAGCCAAGGCCGGATCTGCTCGTCAGTCCCTCCCGGGACGGTCGCCAGCAGGCAGGCGGGCAGATCGGCTTGACGACACAAACCGATGAAGGTGCCGCTGCGTTGCAAACCGTCACCGGTACCACGAAACAATGTCTGCAGCGGTGTTTGCCGATAACCGGCACCGAAAAATTGCATCCCCAGCGGTAATCTCGGTCCGCCGCTCGCCGGGTCGACGATCTGTCGCGGCTCCAACGCGATATTTCGCACCATCCAGTCGAAAAGCTGCACCGCGGTCGCCAACCGATCGGTCGATTCGTCGCCGCGAGTTGCCCGTGTCGAACTCAGCCAATCCGACCAGAGCGGGTCGGTCTGATCCGCCGATCGGACCCAATCGGCTACCTGCTGCAAAAGGTACCGGTATTCGAGTTCAGCCACATCGGCGGCAGTGAACGAATCGCGAGAATAGTTTTCTGCCGCATCGGCGGGCGGAATGATGTCCGAGACCGTGCTCAGCAGCGAACTCGGCACGGGATCACCCGTGTCTTTCGCGGCAGAGGCTTGTTGCCAAGCGTTGAGATGGTAGATGATTTGACGGTTCGCCGCGTCCCGCTCCAACTCGATCAGCCGCGAAACGAGGCTGAACGCTTCCCCGAGGTGATCGATCTGAGTTTCAGATTGCTGGCGGGCTTGGCGATTGGACTGGATCGAACGGACAGCCTGCGAGTCGTCGGAGCAGCCCGAAGAGACGAGACTGAGCATGATCACGCACCCCCACAGCGGTAAACCGAAACGGCACAGACCAGTTGGGGCGACGGGATCGTACGACGATGCGGGCATGAATCATCCGACGAAAAAGGGAGCTGAGACGCGACCGACGTTAGAAAGACGCGACACAGCTATGCAGTTGAATTAATCGTTCGAGCACCGAGGCGAATTCGTCCAGCGGGATCATGTTCGGCCCGTCGCTGGGCGAACGGCTCGGGTCGGGGTGCGTTTCGAAAAACAAGCCATCGATACCCATCGCTACGGCGGCACGGGCGAGCGGTTCGACCATTTCGCGATTTCCGCCGGTGACGCCACCGAGTCCGCCCGGCCGCTGAACACTGTGCGTGGCATCGAACACGACCGGCGCGCCGAGCGCCCGCATCGTCGGCAACGCCGTCATGTCATTGACCAGTCGACCATATCCGAAAAAAGTACCACGCTCGCACAACAGGGCGTCCGTCGGGGCCGCCGTGTCAGCACGGCTCTCGGCGATCTTGCCCAACGCATACCGCATGTCCTCGGGCGCCATGAATTGCCCTTTCTTGACGTTGATCGGCTTGTCAGTCATCCCGGCGGCAACCAACAGATCGGTTTGCCGGGCTAGGAATGCCGGAATCTGCAACAGGTCACACACCTCGGCGGCCGCAGCGGCGTGCTCCGGCAGATGGATGTCGGTGGTGACCGGTAGCCCGGTGGCTCGCTTAACCCGCTCCAACATCGCCAAACCGTCGCTGATCCCCGGTCCACGCGCCGATCGCAGACTGGTCCGATTCGCTTTGTCAAACGACGCTTTGAAGACGATCGCGACGCCCAAACGCTCCGCGATCGACCGCAACCGCTCAGCGATTCGCATCGTCAACTCGTCCGTTTCGAGCACGCAAGGCCCGGCGATGATCAGCAGCTCACCGCCGCCACAGCGATGCGGACCGATCGACACCGGCGTTACCGCCAGCGGCGCAACGGATGACGGCGCGACCGGGCGACCGCGTGACGATTCCGAATCGAACCGATCGTCAGGAAGCGATGAGGTCATGGGCTTACGTTGCGGCGTGTACGGGAAAGCTGTAGGACGGCAGGCGAGCTGTGTAGCGACGTGGCGGTTAAAGGTAACGCGGCCGCGGGCAACCGCAGCCGGATGCGCCCCGGCAGGACGCCGATCACCAACGGTAACCGTCCCGCATAATCGCCGTCGAGTTGATAGGCGACCGGCCTGGACGACGTGACCCGACACTCGGTAATCGGCCCACGGACGACGTCCTGCCACTGAATATGACGCCTGGCGAGGATCGCGGCCAGGTATCGAAAGCCGCCCAACAGCCCGCCGCGCGTGAATGCGCAGAAATCGAGTTGGCCGTCGTGTTCGTCCGCCGACAGCTCAATCGGCAACGATGCGGCGTAGCGGGGCAGGTTGAATACCATCGCCCATCGACAGGGAACCTCCGTTTGGGAGCCCGCGGGCGAGGTCACGGAGACAACCAATTCGGGGAAATCGTAACGACGCATGGCCCGGACGATCGGCCCGAAATAGCTGAAGCGACTGATATGGCCACGACGCGTCAAGTGCATCGCTCGAACGACCTCCGCATCAAACCCACAGGTCGCCATCACCAAGAACAACCGGCCGTTGGCTTCACCTGCGTCGATCCGCCGATCCCATCCGCCGCGAATGGTGTCGGCCATATCGGCGACATCATTCGACAGTCGGTAATGCTTGGCGACCAGGTTTTCGGTCCCCAGCGGCATCGGCGTCAGCAACGTGTCCGCCGGCGTATTTTGGGCGACCAAAGCCAACGTGCCGTCGCCACCAGCGGATACGACCAGATCCGGCCGACCGCCAACACCAGACTCCACCACATCAGCACGGTGTGAGGTCCGCTGTTGCAACCGCGTGACTTCGGCCGTGACCTCGACCGCGATCCCCCAGCTTCGCAGCACGCTGGCCAAATCGCTGACCTTGCCCCAACCGTCGCCGCTGCCCGCTTTGGGACTGGTAAAAATCAATACGTCGCGAGGCGGCGAACCGGGGGAAACGGTCATGACGAATCCGGCAGGTGGCGGGCTGTGGGATCGGGATGATAACCGATGTCGGTGACGGCTCGTAGCGGCAGCGGTCGTCCATCGCCACCACGGCGGGCGGTTGTGTTACGCTTGCCGAATCAGATCTCGAACGTTCGCCCGCCACTTCGGGCGAGTTGTCTTTTTGAGGGCGGATTCTCTTGAGTGTGTGGTGGTTGGTCGTCGCGGCAACGGCCTTGATCTTGCTGGGCGTCCTGTGGCTGCGTCTGCACGCATTGTTGGTGCTACTCGGTGCCGCCCTGCTGGTAGCCGTGATGACGTCGCCGGCCGCGATCGGCGATTATGCCGACGAACAGGTCACCCAGGGGCGGATGAGCGAATCGGCGGCGGCCAGCCTGACCGCGCAGTCGGCTCCCCAACGATTGGTCGCTGCCTTCGGCAAGACCGCCGGCGACGTCGGCATCCTGATCGCCATGGCCAGTATCGTCGGGATCTGCTTGATGGAGAGCGGAGCGGCGGCCGGGATCGTCGCCGCGATGCTGAAAATCAGCGGCGTGAAACGGGCTCCTGAAGGGCTTGCGATCAGCGCCTTCGTACTCAGTATCCCGGTCTTCTTCGATACCGTCTTTTATTTGATGGTGCCGCTAGCCCGGTCGCTGCGACGAAAAACGGGCCGCGACTATGTGCTCTATATCCTAGCGATCATGGCCGGCGGCTCGATCGCCCATTCGTTGGTCCCGCCGACGCCGGGTCCGCTGCAAGTCGCCGAAATCCTACAGATCGATATCTTCACGATGATGATCGCCGGCTTGGCGATCGGCAGTGTCAGCAGCCTGCTGTCGCTCGCCGCCGCCCGACTGCTGAACCGATTCACAGTCGTGCCGCTGCGTGACGTCGGCGAAGAGGCCGCGGAGACGACCGGCGGCGATGCACCGTCCGTCGCGCAAGGTGACACGCGAGGTGAGACAGCCCAGGCGGTGGTTGAGCCGAATGCCGATGCGACACTCGCATCCGATGAAGTGGCCCTGCCGACCAACCCGCCACCACTCGGTTTTTCATTGCTACCGATCCTGCTGCCGGTGTTTCTGATCGCTTACGGCGCGATCGATGCCGTGCTGGAACTGCCGACCGGCGAGACCGTCACCGCGGTGATGCGGCTGATCTCGGACAAAAATGTCGCGATGGGGATCGCCGCTGCCGTCGCCTTGCAACTGCTCCGGTTCGCTCCGCCCGATCACGACCGCCGTGGCGCCGTCGCGCGAGCCTTGGCCAGCGGCGGTCAGGTGATCCTGATCACCTCCGCCGGTGGCGCCCTCGGCGTGATGCTGAGACAGGCCGGGATCGCTTCGGCCGTCAGCGAGTTGGCATCCGATGTTCCCGCCTCGTTGCTGCTGGTCGTGGTTTTTTTGGTCACCGCTTCGATCCGGACGCTGCAGGGGAGCGCGACGGTATCGATGATCACCGCCGCGGGTGTCCTGCAGGGGTTGACCGACGTCGCGAATCTGCCGTTTCACCCGGTCTACGTGGCGATGGCGATCGGTGTCGGCAGCAAACCGATTTCCTGGATGACCGACAGCGGTTTCTGGGTGATGTGTAAAATGAGTGGGATGACCGATACCGAGGGGCTGAGAACGGTTTCGATGCTGAGCATCGCGATGGGACTCTCCGGGTTGCTGGTCATCCTGACCTTCGCCACGCTTTTCCCAGCCATCTAGAAAAAAAGGGGCAAGGGAAAAAGGGGTCAGGACTCTTTTGCGAGGAACTCGCCCTTCGGGTGCTTCGCACAAAAGAGTCCTGACCCCTTTTTCCTCGCACCTGCACACCCGGTTTTCACGACTCAATACCCGCCCCGCTCACCAATTTCTTGTTCCATCGAGTGCCCGACCATGTCCGCGATCCCAACCTACCCGTTGCTGTTTTCCGCCCGCCGGCAAGGCGGGCTTCGGATGGCTCCCCTCCTGCTGCTGACAACCGTGGTCGCCTCGGTTGCAGCCGCGACCGGCTCAACGCTCGCCGCCAATGCGGCGGACAGCCCGCCGGGAGGTGACTACGACGTGGTCGTTTACGGCGGTAACGCCGCCGCGGTGATCGCCGCGGTCGAGGTCGCCCAATCAGGAAAGTCGGTGGTGATCGTCTGTCCGGAAACTCATCTGGGAGGCTTGACCAGCGGTGGACTCGGTTGGACCGATACCGGTAACAAGGCGGTGATCGGCGGGTTGGCGCGGGAGTTTTACCACCGGGTCTGGCGACATTATCAACAGGACGAGGCATGGCGCTGGCAGTCGCGCGATTCCTACGGCAACCGCGGCCAAGGCAGCCCCGCGATCGATGGCGAAAATCGGACCCAGTGGATCTTTGAACCGCATGTCGCTGAAGCGGTATTTGAACAATTTGTCGCTGAAAACGACATCACCGTGCAGCGAGACGCTTGGCTCGATCGCTCCGGAGGCATTGTCAAACAGGGGCCGCGGATCGTTTCGATCACCACGACCGCAGGTGACACCTACCGCGGCAAGGTCTTTATCGATGCGACCTATGAGGGTGACCTGATGGCCGCCGCCGGAGTTGACTACCACGTCGGTCGCGAGTCGACCGAAACGTATGGCGAAAAGTGGAACGGGGTTCAAACCGGCGTCCTCCACCACCGCCATCACTTCGGCGTCCTGCCGGTCGGGATCAGTCCCTACCTCGTCCCCGACGATCCGACGAGCGGCCTGCTGCCACGGATCAGCCCCGACCCGCCGGGCGAGTTCGGTGCCGGTGATCACCGCGTCCAAGCCTACTGCTTTCGACTCTGCATGACCGACCACGCGGACAACCGCATCCCCTTCCCGCGGCCCGCCGGTTACGATCCCGCCGATTACGAGTTGCTCGGCCGTGTCTTCGACGCCGGCTGGCGAGAGATGTTTGACAAGTTCGATCCGATCCCCAATCGAAAAACCGACACCAACAACCACGGCCCGTTCAGCTCGGACAATATCGGCTTCAATTACGACTACCCCGAAGCCACCTACGAGCGGCGGCGTGAGATCATCGACGAACACGTCCGCTACCAACAGGGATTGCTCTACTTCATGGCCAACGACCCGCGGGTCCCCGCGGATGTCCGTGAAGCGGTTTCGCGGTGGGGATTGGCCGCCGACGAGTTCACCGATACCGACCATTGGCCACACCAAATCTATGTTCGTGAAGCCCGGCGAATGGTCGGCCGCTACGTGATGACCGAGAACGAATTGCTGAAGCGACGCCCGACGCCGGAATCGATCGGGATGGGGTCGTACACGATCGATTCACACAACGTCCAACGCTACGTCACGCCCGAAGGCTTCGTCCAGAACGAGGGTGACATCGGCGTGCCGACCGCCGGTCCCTACGAGATCGCGTTCGGCTCAATCCAGCCCCGCCCTGAACAAGCGTCGAACCTGCTCGTCCCGGTCGCCGTTTCCAGCTCTCACATCGCCTTTGGGTCGATCCGGATGGAGCCGGTCTTCATGATCTTGGGCCAATCGGCCGCCGCCGCTGCGGTACTGGCGATCGACAATGATGCGGCGGTACAAGATGTCGCCTATGAAGACCTGAGTCGTCGCTTGGTCGAGGCTGGCCAGATCTTGACCTACGATGGGCCGACCGGCAAAGGCATCGCTTTGGACAAGCTCGACGGTATCGTGGTCGATGATCAACAAGCCGAACGCAGCGGTGAGTGGCAGCACAGCACATCGCTGGCCGGTTGGATCCACCGCGGCTACCTGCACGATGGCAATCCCGCCGTCAAATCGGCGGAATTGACCTTCACCGCAGAACTGCCAGCCGGACGCTACCGCGTGGAACTCGCGTTCCCGGCCAACCCCAACCGAGCCACCAATGTGCCGGTGACGATTCGTCATGCCGGCGGAGATACGATGGTAAAGGTGAACCAACGAAAAGCAGACGAGTCGGCTCAACCGTTCCGATCGCTCGGCGAGTTCGACTTCGCAGCCGATCGCCCGGCGACCGTGATCGTGGCCAACCAAGGAGCCGATGGCTATGTCGTCGCCGATGCAGTCCGTTGGGTGATCGTCGAAAAGTGAAATCAACAGAGCCAAGCCAATCATTCTTCGTGGAGGCATCGTGCGATCGGATTGGTTGAGTAATGATGCATCGTTGGCTTCCGCACCGCCAGTGACGGCGGGAGAAACATTCCCGCTGTTGCGGCTCGCGAATGTCACCGTCACCCGCAGTGACGGCGGTCGGACGGTGACCCTGCTCGATAAGCTGTCGCTACGGATCGCCCAAGGAGAACACACGGTGTTGTTGGGCCCCAACGGGTCTGGGAAAACGTCGCTGCTCAAGCTGTTGAACCGACAATTCTATCCGTCGATCGACGACGGACAGTCCGGCCAAGTCGAAATCCTCGGTCGATCGACTTGGCACGTCGATGAGTTGCGCCGTCAGCTCGGGATCGTCAGCGGTGACCTCGACCGTGAGTTCGCGCTCCCCCGCAGCGGCAGAATGACCGCGCTGCAAGCGGTGCTGTCCGGTTTCGACGGCGTTCAATTGCTTTCGTTCACCGACCAGAGCGACCCGATGAGGCTACGACGCGCCGCCGAGGCCCTCGAACAGGCCGATGCCGGGCCGCTGGCCGATCGTTCGTTGATGACGTTGTCGACCGGCGAACGACGACGTGTCCTGATCGCTCGAGCACTCGTGCATCGACCGCACGCATTGATCCTCGACGAACCGACCACCGGCCTCGACATCGCCGCCAGCGGACACTTTCTCGACACCATCCGTGGGCTGGCCAGATCGGGTATCACGATCGTATTGGTCACCCACCACGTCGAGGAAATCTTTCCCGAAATCCGCTCCGCTGTGCTGCTGAAAGGCGGACGCACCTTCGCCGTCGGCCCCAGCGTCGACTTGCTCCGCAGCGACCTGGTCGGACAATTGTTCGGCGTCAGCATCGAACTCGGTCGCTCCGCCGACGGCTTTTACCACTGGAGACGTTATGATGCGAATTCGTAAAATCGGTAGTTGGATCCTGATCGGATTGATCTCGCTGGTTGCGATTCCGCCCGCGGCGATCGCTTGCACCACCGCCGTGATCAGCGGGTCGGCGACGATCGACGGACGTCCGCTGTTGTGGAAAAACCGTGACGCGCCGCATCGAAATAATCAGGTCGTCTATCTGACCGGCGGACGATACGCCTGCACCGCGGTCGTCAATGCGGGACAACGCAAGTCGATCTGGATGGGCGTCAATCAAGTCGGTTTTTGCATCGAAAATTCGGTGACGCGTGACTTGGCCGAGCAGGGCGATAAGGGGCTTGGCAACGGCGGTTTCATGCTCGAAGCGCTGCGGAGCTGTGCGACCGTCGAAGAGTTTGAGCGACTGCTGGTGCGAACCAACGGTTCACGGGCGACCAACGCCAACTTCGGCGTGATCGATGCCGAAGGTGGCGCCGTTCTGTTCGAAACGTCTCCCTCGGGGTTTCAAAAGTTCGATGCCAATGATCCCCAAGTCGCACCGCAGGGATATGTCGTACGTTCCAATTTTTCGTTTACCGGATCGCCCGAACTGGCGTTGCAGCGAGAGCAGGAGATCGCCGCGACCTACTCCGGCGGCCGGTACTTGCGTGGTTGTCGCTTGATCGATCAAGCGATCTCCGACGGCGGTCCTTCGCTCGCTTACCTGCTTCGTCAGAACACCCGCGATTATGCCGACTCCGACGGCAATCCGATTCTCGGGTCGATCAATGGCGAGTTCGGAGACCTGCCGCCACAGATCGATACCTCGCAGACGATCAGCCGCCGGACCAGCGTCTCGGCAGCCGTATTTCACGGCGTCCGTCCCGGCGAAGACCCGCTGCTGACAACGATGTGGGTGATGCTCGGCGAACCCGCATTCACGATCGCAGTCCCCTGCTGGGCCGGTACCGCATCGGTCGCCGATCCGCTGCAAGGCGATTCGACCAGTCCGCTCTGTGATGCCGCCAAGTCACTCCGCGACGGCTTCTACGTCGCCCAGAATTCCGTTTCGGAGGACTCCGTCGTCAATGACTCCACCGCCAATGACGAAGCCGAACCATCCGCCGCGCAGCCCGCCCCGCCCAAACGACTCAATACCTCCGCGCTGCCGACCATCTGGGCCGAAACGCTGCCGACCGAGGACCGCTACCTGGCCACTGCCGCCGATGCGCTCGACCGCTGGCGTGACGACGGATTCGATTCCGCGGAAGCCTATCGGCTCCATCAGCAGATGGCGACCGACGCACTCGAGCAATTGACCCACCTCGCCGAATCGCTGCTCGCGACGCCCTAACGGTTGGTTTTCTGGTTCAATCGCCTTTGCAACCCGGTCCTGATCAGCCGGCGAGCAGCGTCTGTATCTCGATCCCGAGGTGCTCGCCGCAATCCATCACACAATCAAGCCCCCTTCGTAGATCTTTGCGAGTAAGCACCTTGCGGCAATTAAGTGTCGCCTTTCGCTCCGCGAAAGTAGCGTTCTGGCGTTCTTTCGCGGAGCGAAAGGCGACTATAAAAATCCGCACGATGCTAAACGCCCCAGCGATCTGGTCGTGCCCAGAGGAGCGTTATGCCAAAGACTCCTTCGGGGGTGCTATGGCAGCGAAACCGATCGCACCGGTTGCTCCAGGATCGTGGCGAGCCCTTCGGTTTCCTGCAGGCGTCGACCAAGCATCTCAAGTGCCAACTCACGGGGTAGGCACTGCGAGAATTTGAGGCCGTCGATCGCTGATTCATCCGCTGGTGGAAGGATCTCGCTGGCCCCTCGCTTGCGAACCGCTGTGATGGCGGCTCCCGCGTCCTGTAGCGTCTCCGACGCATCGAATTTTAGGACAAAGCTGTCGTGGCCAACGGCCTTTCCGCGTTCGCGTCGGAGTTCCCAAGCGAGCGCAGCATTGGCTCGACTGCCGCCGAATGTCCACCACTGGGGCGCACCACCCGCTGCTTGAACCGCTACGGTCGACTCGATTTGCAGCCATGGGTATTCGTTCCGAATGCCACCAAGGCATTCTCGCGCTCGCCGCGACCAACAGTCTCGTAACCAACTGCTGGCCAACAGTCGTTTGACGGACGCGGATAACGCGAGACTCATCCCTTGGCCTTCGCCTGCCCACCGAGTTTTACCTCGGGCATCCGTCGGTTCAACATAGGCTCGCTTGTGTGGCCAATCGATGTGGTTGACTTGCCACGCGCGACCACCGAGCAACAAGATCCGCGGGCCATCGTCCTTGCTAAGAAAGGTCATCTGGTCGACGCTGCCCAGTTCATGACGCCCATAGAGGATTGTGAACAGCGGTGGAGAGATGAAGACTGAAAATAATTCCATGAAATTCCGTCGTCCGAAACTCGCTTCGCCTTGCTCGTCCATCGCGAGGATGCCCGATTCCTCCCAGAGGATGCGGTTATCCAGCATGTGTTTGACAATTTCTGCGATCCGGCCGGCCGGCATCTCGCGAAAGCCGGCGACACGCTCGATCCAGCGGTACCACTCGTGGCGACCGATACCACTTTCTTGCAGAACCAGCGCCATCAATTGCTGAGCGAGAACGTGATACGGCAGCGGCGGCTGAACGATCGGCTCCACAAAACCGTCCGACCAAAGCTCGATCAAGGCAGCTGCCTGAATGAGCGACGCTTCTTTCGTGGCTAGAAACAGACAATTACGGCTAGCGTCGGCACGGCGGCCCGTGCGCCCCATCCGCTGCAAAAAGCTGGAAACCGTCGGGGGCGAGTCGATTTGAATCACTCGGTCAAGATTTCCGACGTCGATTCCGAGCTCCAACACGCTCGTGGCGACAATCACGCAGTCGTCGCGTGTCGCAAACGCCGCTTCGGCTTGATGCCGTTGGTCCTGGCTCAATGAGCTGTGTGTAACAAAGGTGGTGACCTGCAATCGCCGTAGCTCGGCCGCCAGGCGTTCAGCGCGGGCACGGCTGTCAACAAACACCAAACGTTTGTCACCGCGATGCAATCGCGAGATCACCGTGGCGGCGTTCTCGAGCGAGGCGACATAGTCAAGCCTGACATCAGCGACACTCCCGGCCGACGGGGGTGGCAGATAAACGCCACGCCGCCCCGAGCACGATCCCGCAAGCCAATCAACGAGCGCTTCGGGATTACCGACGGTTGCCGACAAACCGACCCGTTGAAGCTCGCGACCGGCCAATCGGGATACGCGTTCCAATACCGATAGGAGATGCCACCCGCGATCATCGCCAGCGAACGCATGAATTTCGTCCACCACAACAGCCTGCAAGTTCGCGAACAGCGCGCGCGCATCCACCGTGGTCGAATCGAGCATCACCTCCAACGATTCTGGCGTGGTCAACAGACAATCCGGAGGATCGCGAAGGATCCTCTTTCGTACGGATGACTTCACATCGCCATGCCACAAGCTGCTGCGGCGTCCGAGCAGCGTGCAATAATGTTGCAGACGAATATCCAAATTGTTCAGCAGCGCTTTGATCGGGCAAAGGTACAAGACGCTCAATCCACTCCAATTCTCCGACAGCATTCGCGAGACGATCGGAAAGAACGCCGCTTCGGTCTTTCCGCCGGCGGTCGGCGCGAGCACGATCATGTGCTTGCCGTCGAGAATTTCGGGGATCACCGCCTCTTGAAACGGACGCAACTCTCGCCAGCCCAAACTGTTCACGATGTGGTGCTGGAGCG
>SKZY01000014.1 GCA_007127095.1 Planctomycetaceae bacterium | reverse complement strand
GACAAGGACGCCCCGACGCTCAACCCGGTCACGGAGGCGGGCAGCGGCAAGGTACAGGAAAAGGAAACGGCGTACCTGAGCGAGATCATCGAAAAGCTGAATACGATCTTCGGCAGCGACACGACCGACGGCGATCAGTTGTCGTTCATCAATACGCTGGGCGAAAAGACGTTGGAATCGAAGCGGTTGCAGCAGCAAGCGGCCAACAACACGAAAGAGCAATTCAACGCGTCGCCCGACTTGACCAACGAGATCATCGAGGCGGTGATGGAAACGATGGACGTACAGCAGGAACTGAGTACCCGAGCGCTCAATTCGAGCGTGGTTCGCGACGGGGTCAAGCATTGGCTGGTCCACTACTTCAGCCTCTATGAAAAACTCCGCGATCGCGCCGCCACCGCGTGACAGAAATCGCCGGTCACTCCTCAGCGGAGCGAACACCACCGGAAAAACAGCGTTAATAGCGAGTTCACCCCGAAGGGGTGACAGCAAGGTATCGCGCTGCGACCCCTTCGGGGTCGATACTCTGTCGGTCGATTCTCGTCCGGGGGTGGTCGCTGCGCTCCAACCCCCGGCTAATGGCTTGTATCCCTTCGGGATGATCACCGTCGAGCCTATCCCGATCCCGAGGTGCTCGCCTTATTGCACGGCAAACCACCGCCCAGAACCCGCGAGGCCACATGGCTGGCGCCATGGCGTTGTAGGGCTCGACAAAGTTAAAAAAACCCCGGGGAGAGATTGGCAAAAACTCGGTTTTGCCGATCTTCCCCGGGGATTTTTTCTTCTTCATGCGGAGGGCACGGGACTCGAACCCGCAGCCCCTTGCGGGGTACCTCAGTTCCAATGAGGCCGCTCACCAATTCGCTTACCCTCCGACTCGCTGCCGTCGGTCAGTTGACCAGTTTGGCGCCGCTGATCAGCTTAATGAATTCCTTGTTGCTCTCAAAGCGGCCTAGCTGCTTGGTTAATTGCTCCATCGCGTCGATGTGGTGCATCGAACTGAGGGTTCGCCGGAGCATCGTAACGGCTTCGAGCGTTTCTTCGTCGAGCAGCAATTCTTCGCGGCGAGTGCCGCTCTGGCTGATGTCGATCGCTGGCCAAACGCGGCGGTCGGCCAGGCGTCGGTCGAGCACCAATTCCATGTTCCCGGTCCCTTTGAACTCTTGGAAGATCGCCTCGTCCATCCGGCTGTTGGTATCGACCAGGGCGGTGCCGACGATCGTCAGCGAGCCGCCTTCTTGGAAGGCCCGGGCGGTGGCGAAGAGTTTCTTGGGGATATCCATCGCCTTGACGTCCAAGCCACCCGACATGGTAGCCCGTCCGCGTCCGCTTTGGCCGACCCATTTGTTGAAGGCCCGCGCCAGCCGGGTGATCGAATCGAGCATCAGGAAGACGTCCTGGCCCATTTCGGCCAGTCGTTTGGCCCGGTCGATGACGAGTTGGCTGAGTCGGACGTGGCTATCGACATCCATATCGAGGCTGCTGGCGATCACCTCACCGCTGGTGATCGTCCGCTTCATGTCGGTGACCTCCTCGGGACGTTCGTCGACCAGCAATACGATCAGCGTGACGTCGGGATGGTTTTGCGCGATCCCGGTCGCGATGTCCTGCAGCATGATCGTTTTTCCGCTGCGGGGCGGAGCGACGATCAGGGCTCGTTGTCCTTTGCCGAGCGGCGACAGCAGGTCGATGACCCGATTGGTGATCGGGCGTTGGCCGACTTCCAGCGGCAGCCATTGTTCGGGGTTGATTGGGGTCAACGTATCGAACGCTTTGACGTCGAGGTAGGCTTCGGGGGCCAGACCGTCGACATCGATCAGTTCGCGGACCCGCGGTCCTTGTTGCCGCCGGGCCTCTTGGACCATCGCTCGCAGCTTGACGCCTTGGCGGAGTCCGAACTTTTCGATCATCGTGCCGGGGACGAACGGGTCGGAGCGTTCACGGCTGTAATTGTTCTCTTCGCTACGCAGGAACCCATATCCGTTGGGGTGCATTTCGAGGATTCCGACGCCTTCTTCGAGGGCGGCGTCGGGGGCGATCGGCGGGCCCGATGCGTCGACGTTTTCGCCGTTGGCATTTTCGGAATTGGGACCACCGCCAGAGCCGCGGCGTCTTCGTCGGGTGCGGGGCTTTCCTGTCCCCTGTGATCCGCCACCACCACCGCCTGGGCCGGCAGCATTATTACCACGGCCGCGATAGCTCCGTTTCTTATTCACCATAATTCATCCAAGGAAGCATTCGCGAAAATCTCGCCTGCTGGGACAGAAGCACCGTTTACGAATACGACTTATGAGGTCGCGATGGAAAACACCTCGAGTGGCTACGGTGAAAAGCCAATGAGGGCAACCTGATGTGCGAAACGATCGGCGGAGAGTGCCAATCGACTTCCTGAACTGTGACTGCCGGGTTTGATCGACGACCCGGCCGATGTCGGCAAGCCTCGATCCGATTTCTGGCCCGATCAGCCAATCGGTCATTTCAAATCGACGAATGAAGTCTGTGGGGAGTCAGCCGACCGTTCGCACGACGGGCGAACCGCGACCGACGAGGCCTCATTCAAAAGCGAATCGTTTTCTCAAGCACCACTTCCAAGCAGCGTCTAGCGATCGGAAAAACTATTCACTCAATCCTCGCCCCAATACTGTGGAATCCTAGGAAACACGATCGGGTTTCCAGACCGGCCAGACCTAAACAACAAGAAATGAGCGGGGCTTCCCGTAAATCTGTCGGAGGTGATGACCGAGTGGCGAGATTGACAGCGGACAGAGCAAAATCTTGTCCGGAACTTACAGACCGTTCGGCCTCGGGCCGCACGATCATCTCTGCTAACGACGAAATATAAACCAACCTGGCGAACTGTCAAGACCGAATCGTTACAGCGAGATGCTGCCACCGACATCGAGCACCAGCGGTTCCGAGTTGGTTTCGGTCCGCACCCGCTGGGCCCAGCGCTCGGCATCTTGCTCGATCGGTGGCCAGGTCGCGTAGTGGGCGGGGAGGACCCGTTTCGGTTCGATCGCTTTGATCGCCACGAGCGATTCGTCGATCCCCATCGTGAACAGGTCGCCGATCGGCAGCACGGCCAGGTCGACGCGGTGGGCGAAATGGACCATGTCGCTGAAGTAAGCGGTATCGCAAGCGAAATAGATTCGTCGGCGGCCGAGTCGCACGACGAAACCGCCGGGGCAACCACCGTAACTGCCATCTGGAAAACTACTGCTGTGCAACGCTGGAGTCAGCAGCAGGTCGCCACCGGGCAGCGAGGTCTTGCCACCGGTATTCATCGCCACGGCATTGCGGACCGCGTGATTTTTCTGGAACCACTGAACGATCTCGAAATTCGCTACCAGGGTGGCGTCGTGAGCGTTGGCGATTTCGGCCACATCGGCGATGTGGTCGAAGTGGGCGTGCGAGACGAGCACGTGAGTGATTTTGCCGAGATCTTCGACGGTCGCCTTGGCGGCCGGGTTGTCACTCAAGAACGGGTCGAGCACGATCCGGGTCGAATCGGCTTCGATCAGCCAACTGCCGTGGGACAGCCAGGTCATTTTGATCGTCATCGTTAACGGGTCACTCCCAGGATTGTCCACGCAGTCGTGCCAGTTCCATCGCGTCTTTGTCGCCGCGGCCGGAGAGGCAGATGACCACGTGTTGGTCGGGTTTCATTTCGGCGGCGATTTCGATCGCCTTGGCCACGGCATGTGAGGTTTCCAGCGCCGCCAGGATACCCTCACTGCGGGCCAAGGTGTCAAACGCAACCAGCGCGTCGTCGTCTTGGCAATCGACATAATCGACACGACCGGTGTCTTTCCAATAGCTGTGTTCGGGCCCGACGCCGGGATAATCGAGACCGGCGCTCATCGAATGGACGTCGCAGGTCTGCCCGTCTTCGTCCTGCATGACGTAGCTGAAGCTGCCATGCAGCACTCCGGGACGGCCGTGCGACAACGGCGACGCGTGGTCTCCCGGTTGACTGCCACGCCCTCCGGCCTCGACGCCGACCATCCGGACCGCGTCGTCTTCGACGAACGGGTAAAACATTCCGGCAGCGTTGCTGCCGCCGCCGACGCAGGCGACCACACAGTCGGGTAAGCGACCGAATGAATCGACGCACTGTTCACGCGCCTCGCGGCCGATTACGGACTGGAAATCTCGGACCATCATCGGGAACGGGTGCGGCCCGATCACGCTGCCGATGATGTAATGAGTGTCCTCGACCGACGACATCCAGTCTCGCATCGCCTCGTTGACGGCGTCGCGGAGTGTCCGCGACCCCGATTCGACAGGGCTGATCGTCGCTCCCAACAACCGCATGCTGAAGACGTTCGGTTTTTGGCGGCGGATGTCTTCGGAACCCATGTAGACGGTACAGGGGATGCCGAAGTGGGCGCAGGCGGTGGCGGTCGCCACGCCGTGCTGACCGGCCCCGGTCTCGGCGATCACTCGGCCTTTGCCCATTCTGCGAGTTAACAGTGCCTGGCCGATCGTGTTGTTGATCTTGTGGGCACCGGTGTGATTGAGGTCCTCACGTTTAAGCCAAATCTGGGCGCCACCGGTCGAATCGCTCAACCGCCGGGCGTGATAGAGCGGACTCGGTCGACCGACAAACGTCTTCAACAATCCGTCGAGTTCGCGACGAAACTCGGGATCACGGCGGGCTTGGTCATATTCCTCGGCCAGTTGATCGAGGGCTCGGGTCAGAGTTTCGGGGACAAACCTGCCTCCAAAATCGCCGAATCGGCCGCGTCGATCGGGGACCGAAGCGCTCGCATGCTGGGGGGCCGATGCCGTGCTCATGGGGATCGCTTTGCGTCAATCAAGTCAGCGGATGAAAAAACGAAGAACGCCAGCATTGTCACCGGCGACCGAAAAACGGTCAACTTGCCACGACGGGAATGTAAACGGGGTCAGGACTCTTTTGCGAGGAACTCGCCCTTCGGGTGCTTCGCACAAAAGAGGCCTGACCCCTTTTACAGATGTGACCCCTTTTACAGCTCCTGTCACCGCTAACCGCCGAGTCCGACAACCGATGCCGTCCGGATTGCCTGAAATCGACCGCCTGCCGGAGATCCGCCGTGTTTTCGGCGTCGATTTCAGCGGCGCCCGCAACAGCGGCGTCAACGCCTGGATCGCCGAAACGGAGCTGACCGCGGGCGAGGCGATGCTGCGGCTGACCAAGTTGGCGCCGCTCGGCCGGCTGGCCGGTGGCGACGACCGTGACACGGTTAACGATTACTTGGTGGCGCAAATCCGCAGCTCCGAGGCGACGCTGTGGGGATTCGATTTCCCGTTCGGACTGCCGATCGAATTGAAACTCGGCGGCTGGAGACGCAACCTTCGCGAGCTGCGGCGGTTCCCCGGCGACGCGAAGGATTACGGGCGATTCTTGGTCGAACGGAGCCGACAACTGGTCGACGCGATGCACATCCGGCGGATCACCGATCGTGAAACGCAGACGCCGTTCGATTGCTATCACTACCGGATCATTTATCAGACCTTTCACGGGATGCGGGACGTGTTGGGCCGGGTCGCTGGCGACGACGCGACCTGCGTGTTGCCGTTCCAATTCACAAAATTGAGCAGCTCGAACCGGCCCCGCCGGGTCGTCGTCGAGGCCTGTCCGTCGTCGACATTGAAGCGGTTGGGGTTGCCACATCGGCTCTACAAACAGCGATCGGGGAAACCACCGACCGCGGAGCAGCAGGCGGTCCGCCGGACGATCCTGGCGACGATCGGCCGCTCGGTAAAGATCTCACCGCGGCACCGCCAGACGATTTTGAGCAACCCCGGTGGCGACGCGTTGGACAGCGTCTTAGCGGCGGTCGGCAGCTTCACGGCCTGGCGATCGGACGACCATGCCGCGGTCGCTCGACACAGCCGTTATCGCCGCGAGGGACGCGTCTACGCCTGAGCTGTTGGGCAACCGTGCCGGTGGTCGCCAACTTGCAAAATTCCCCAACCGGTCGGTTGTTCAATAGCCCGCCAGGCGGTTCCGCTGATTGTTCTCTGGTACCCGAGTCGCTAGACTTTGGAGCGTTCTGCGACCGCGATACCGCGTCGCGAAACGGCCTCCGCCGGACCCTCCCACGACGTTGACTTTGCAGCGGAAATCAGTGATGACATCAGCAGTCTCGGAATCTTCGAAAACGGCACGATTAGTCCTTGAAGACAAGGAATTGGAGCTTCCCGTGGTGGTCGGCTCCGAGGGCGAGGTCGGGATCGACATCAGCAGTTTGCGTAGCCAGACCGGTGCGATCACGCTCGATGAGGCCTACGTCAACACGGGCAGCACCCGCAGTGCGATCACGTTCCTCAACGGCGAAGACGGGGTGTTGCGGTACCGTGGCTATCCGATCGAAACGCTCGCCGAGCATTGCGATTTCCTAGAAACCGCTTATCTGTTGATTTACGGAGAGTTGCCGACCAGCGACCAAGCGGCATCGTTTCGCGAGGACATCCGTCATCACACGATGCTGCACGAGGACATGAAATCGTTCTACAACGGATTCCCTCGCGACGCCCACCCGATGGGGATTCTCAGCAGCGTGGTCGGCGCCCTATCGACCTTTTATCAGGATTCGATGGACGTTCACGATCCCGATCAGGTCGAAGTATCGATCCATCGGCTGATCGCTAAATTGCCGACGATCGCCGCTTACAGTCACAAGAAGTCGATCGGGCAACCGTTCGTTTATCCGAAGAATTCGCTCAGCTACTGCGAAAACTTCCTTCACATGATGTTTTCGACCCCGGCTGGCGACTACGAGGCCGACCCCGATTTCGTCGAGGCACTTAATTTATTGTTGATCGTTCACGCCGACCACGAGCAGAATTGCAGCACGTCGACGGTGCGGATGGTCGGCAGCAGCAACGCCAACCTATTTGCCTCGATCTCGGCCGGTATCGGCGCTTTGTGGGGGCCGTTGCACGGCGGTGCCAACGAAGCCTGCGTCAACATGCTGGAGCAGATTACTCGCGATAACGGCAACGTCCAGAAATACGTCGACATGGCGAAGGACAAGCAAAACAATTTCCGCTTGATGGGGTTTGGGCACCGGGTTTACAAGAATCGTGACCCGCGGGCGACGATCATTAAAACGTCTTGCGACAAGTTGTTGCAGAAGCTGGATCTCAAGGACCCGCTGTTCGAAGTCGCCCAAAAGTTAGAAGAGACGGCGCTTCGCGACTCCTACTTCGTCGAACGGAAGCTCTATCCCAACGTCGACTTCTATTCCGGCGTGATCTATCGGGCGTTGGGGATTCCGGTGCAGATGTTTACGGTCTTGTTCGCTATCGGCCGGCTTCCCGGCTGGATCGCTCATTGGAAGGAGATGCACGCCGACGGCAGTCGAATCAACCGTCCTCGGCAGATCTACACCGGTCCGACCCGTCGCGATTTCGTCCCCGTCGATCAGCGTTAGTCGTACCATGCCGCTGATTTCATTGGAGGATCTGTCGATCCGCTTTCGCGGGCCGCTGCTGCTGGACGGCGTATCTGCTCGGATCGAACCGGGGCAGAAGATCGGACTGCTGGGCCGCAACGGCGCCGGCAAGAGCACGCTGTTGAAGATCATCGAAGGCGTGGTGACACCCGATTCCGGATCGGTGGTCGTCCAGTCCGGGACGACGATCCGCCAGCTTCGTCAGGACGTGCCGGTCGACATCGTCGGCACGGTCGCCGAAGTGGTCAGGGCCGATTTGACTTCGGGCGTCGACATTTCCGAGCACTGGCAGATCGATCTGACGGTCGAAGAGACGTTGTCCCGGATGGGACTCGATCCCGACATCCCCTTCCCGACGCTTTCCAGCGGCATGAAACGCCGTGTCTTGTTGGCCCAAGCGATCGCCGCTTCGCCCGACCTGCTGCTGCTCGACGAGCCGACCAACCACCTCGATCTGGAATCGATCCTTTGGCTGGAGGATTTTTTGCTCCGTTGGCCGGGGACGCTGATTTTCATCACCCACGACCGCTCATTCCTGCAACGATTGGCGACTCGGATCTGGGAAATCGATCTCGGCAAACTGTTCGATTGGTCGTGCGACTACCAGACGTTCCGCCAACGCAAAGCCGACAAGATGGCGGCGGAAGAAAAGCAGCAGGCGTTGTTCGACAAAAAGTTATCCGAGGAGGAGGTTTGGATCCGGCAGGGGATCAAGGCGCGGCGGACCCGCAATGAAGGCCGCGTCCGGGCGCTCAAGGAATTGCGGCTGCAACGCCAACAGCGACGCGAAAAGGTCGGGTCTGCGAAGCTGCAATTCCAAGAGGCAGCTCGCGGCGGTGCGCTCGTTGCCGAAGTCAAAGACGCCAGTTTCGCCCACGGCGACCGGACGATCATCGACGGCTTTTCGACCACGATCATGCGCGGAGACAAGGTTGGCATCGTCGGCCCCAATGGTGCCGGCAAGACGACCTTGCTGAAATTGTTGCTGGGCCAGCTACAGCCCGACAGCGGCACGATCCGCCAGGGTACCAACCTGCAGATCGCCTACTTTGATCAGCTCCGCGATACGCTCGACCCCGAGCAGACGGTCCAAGAAAACGTCGGAGCGGGCAACGATTCAGTCAAGATCGGCGACAAGTCGAAACACATCATCGGTTACCTGCAGGATTTTCTGTTCACGCCCGAGCGGGCTCGCACCCAAGTCAAGTTCCTCTCCGGCGGTGAACGCAATCGGGTTTTGCTGGCCCGTTTGATGACCCGGCCGGCGAACGTCATCGTGATGGATGAACCGACCAACGACCTCGACAGCGAAACGCTCGACCTGTTGGAGGAGCAGTTGGTCGATTTCGGCGGCACGTTGCTGTTGGTCAGTCACGACCGGACGTTTTTAAACAACGTCGTGACCAGCACGATCGTATTTGAGGATGGTGGCGTCAACGAATACGTCGGCGGATACGACGATTGGGTCGCCACCGTCGCGCGGCGGAAAGCCGATGCGTCGACGGCGGAAAAGCAAGACAACGGCTCTGCCAAAGGGAAGTCGTCTGCGAAGGCTTCCGGCGGCGAAGTCACTGGCGGGCGCGGCGGCGGGGCAGCGGTCGGTCCGGCCGCCAAGCCGAAACGGATGAGTTTCAAAGAGCAGCACGAACTGGAGCAGTTGCCGAACAAGATCGAGCAGCTCGAGACTGAAATCGCGGAGCTGCACGAATTGATGGGGCAGCCCGACTTTTACAAACGCCCCGGTGAGGAAATCGCAAAAACGCAAGGCAAATTGAGCCGAGTCGAGAAAACGTTGGCCACCAGTTATCAGCGTTGGGAAGAGCTGGAAGCGGCTGCCGAGGGGAGCCAATGACCGGCGGGTGGCGCGTTGGGTCGCCAGTTCGGCTGGCGTGGTCAGCGCGATGAGCCAGCGTAGCCGCACGATCGCCATCACGGTGCTGAAGTTCGCCGTTCCGGTTGTCCTGATCCTGTGGTTGTTGTGGCGGATCGAGCCGGAGCAATGGGAAACGCTCCGCGAGCGGCCGAAAGATTATCCGTTGTTGGCCGCGGCGTTATTGGCTGCGTTGACCGCGCTCTGCGTCTCCTTCTTCCGCTGGTGGACGCTGGTCCGCTGTCAAGGAATCTCGCTGGGGCTGGTCGAAGCTTTTCGTCTTGGGGCGATCGGATTCCTGCTCAGCTTTGTCTCGGCTGGCAGTGTCGGCGGAGACCTGTTCAAGATGATTTTTTTGGCTCGCCGCAATCCGGGCAAGGGGATCGAAGCGGTCGCTTCGGTCGTCGTCGACCGTGGGGTCGGTCTGCTCGGGTTGTTGGTCGTGGTTGCCGCGGCGATGTCGGGTGCGGCGGTTTCGGGCAACCCCGAATTGGCGAAGATCGGCAACGCGGCACTCGGGCTGACCGGTATCGGGATGGCGGTCTTGGCGATTTTAATTTTCGGCGGCCGACCGATCGACGCGATCTTGCAGCGGGCCGCTCGGTGGCGATATGTGGGCGGCATGATCACTCGGATCGCCGGGCCGATACGGGTCTTCCACCGGCACCCGTTCGTCTTCGCCGCGGCACTCGGTTTGAGCTTTTTGGTCCACGGGTTGATGGCGGTATCCGTCTTCTGGATCGCCCGCGGACTGTATGGTGATTTGGCACCGAGTTTAGGCGAGCACCTGTTGATCGTCTCGATCGCCAACCTTGCCTCGGCGATGCCGATCGCACCGGCCGGGGTCGGTGTGCTGGAAGCGGCGATGGAATGGCTCTATCGGGTCGTCCCGACCGAGCCGACGACGGCCTCGGGGACGTTGGTCGGCTTGGTGTTCGAAATCGTCAAGGTCGTGATGGGGATTCTCGGCCTGATCTTTTACTGGACCGCGGGCCGCGAGGTCCGCAGGAGCCTGGCGGAAACGAATCGGGAGCGTGGGAGATGAACGTCTCACTTCTCGCTCCAGCCCGATGAGCGACATGGAATCTGCCGAATTAAGCACCCCCGAGGGGATACAAGGGCGCTGTTTTTCCGGTGGTATTCGCTCCGCTCGACCACCGGCTAATGGTGGGCTGTCAAAAATTCGGCATTGACGTGTTAAAACAGGGCCGGTGCGTTGACAATTTTTTGTCCCGAATCTGAGAGTGGGGTCATCACGTCAACGGCAGTTGCCGTAGCCGAAGAGCATG
>SKZY01000463.1 GCA_007127095.1 Planctomycetaceae bacterium | reverse complement strand
GGCAAGCAAATTTGTTCAGTCGACGAGCATTAGGCGGATCAATTCGCGACAGAAATCGGGTAGGTCGTCAGGTCGTCGACTGGTGACATGGTGACGATCGACGACCACGCTGGCGTCTTCGTAGAGTCCGCCGGCGTTGATCAGATCGTCTTTGATTCCCGGCGAGCCGGTTACGCGGATACCGTGATAGACGCCGGCGGAAATCGGGATCCAGCCGCCGTGACAGATCGCGGCGATCGGCTTACCGGCGGCATCGAAGTCACGGACCAGTTGCAGCACTTGGGGGTCGCGGCGAAGTTTGTCGGGCATGAACCCGCCGGGGACGACGAGGGCGTCGAAGTCATCCGCCCGCAGGCCGTCGATCGCGGCATCGGAGACGCAGGGGTAACCGTTTTTGCCGACGTATTCCTGATCGGCACGGGGGCCGGCGAGCGTCGTCGACGCGCCGGCTTCTTCCAATCTCAGCTTGGGGTACCAGAGTTCGAGATCTTCATAGATGTCGCCGGTGAAGATCAGAACCTTTTTCTGGTTCAACAGTGGGGCGAGTGGGTCAATCGTCATGGCCGAACCGGTAGATCGTGGTCTGTGCGTATTCGCCACCCGGCTGGAGCCAGATCGGCGGGAAGTTAGGTTGGTTCACGCTATCGGGAAAGGCTTGAGCCTCCAAGCAGAGTGCTCCCCGGTGGACGTAGGCTTTGCCCTGTTTGCCGGTTTGGCCGGCGAGGAAATTGCCGCTGTAGAACTGAAGTCCGGGCTGATCGGAAAGGACACTCAGCGTCCGTCCGCTGGCGGGGTCGCGCAATCGGGCGACGAGTCGAACGCCCGACTGAGGATGTCGCAATACGAAGTTGTGATCGTAGCCGAGTGCGGCGGTATCGGTGAGTTCTTCGATCCGATCACCGATCCGTCGAGGCGAGCGGAAATCGAGCGGGGTATCGACGACGGTTTCGATCTCCCCGGTGGGGATCAAGCGATCGTCGGTCGGTGTGTAGGCATCGGCCATGATCGACAATTCGTGATCGAGGATCGTGCCGTTACCGTGGCCGCCGAGATTGAAATAAGAGTGATTGGTCAGGTTGATCGGTGTCGTCAGGTCGGTCGTGGCGGAATAGCGGATCACCAACGAGTTATCGGAAGTGACGGCGAAGCGGACTTTGAAATGAACATTGCCGGGAAATCCCTCCTCGCCGTCGGGGCTGAAGTAGGTGAAATCGACCGCGGCGACTGACGGGTCGGCTAGATCGGGTTCGCCCTGCCAGACGACTTTGTCGAGGCTGCGTTCAACTCCGCCATGGAGCGTATTCTCGCCGTCGTTGGCCGCCAATCGGTAAGTCTGGTCGTCGAGTTCGAAGCGGGCCCCGGCGATCCGGTTGCAGACCCGTCCAGTGGTGCAACCGAAGTACTGGTTGTCGTCCGATTGGTAGCCGGCGACGTCGTCGAAGCCGTTGACGACATCGACCGACCGGCCAGCGGCATCGGCGGCCAGGATCGAGCGGACCGTCGCCCCGTAGGAGATCACTTCGACGACCAATCCGCCATCACCGGTGAGCCGAAACCGTTGGACCGCGGTGCCATCGGCGGTTTTGCCGAACGGCTCTTGGGCGACTTCGGCGGCGGTCAGCGGTTGGGGCCAAGTTAGGACGGCGGACACGACCGCAGCGACGACCAGCCGAGTGCACGAGGGCGATAAACGAAGGCGTAACGACATGAGCGGTGATCCGAAAAGAGAAGTGGGGATACTAAAAGAGTTTACCGGTATGTCGTTGCCGGTTTCGCCATGGGCAGGAAAAAAGTGTCTGGGCAACGAAGTGCCAGACACTGATTTTCAGCTCGATCCTTACTTAGTCGCCGTGAAGACCCGGCGGATTTCTTCGATGCTGGTGAGGCCACGGGCGACCGCCAGGATCGCTTCGGCCTGCAAACCACGAAACCCTTCCGCCTGGGCGATCTTGGTCAATTGAGCGACATCTTGGGTTTTCAGCAGCGCCGCACGGAACTGGGGGCCGGGCCGAAGCAATTCGAAGATGCCGACGCGACCGAGAAAGCCGCGGGCCTGACAGGTTTGGCAAGGTTCGATCGGCGCGGGTTTTCCATTGGCATCGACCTGCTGCTCGATCGGTGGCATGACGAATTGTTGGTAGAGCGCGCCGACACGTCCGGGAGGAATGCCGAGTTTTTTCAACAGCGCCGGGGACGGCTGGAAACTCTGTTTGCAATCGTCGCAGAGTCGACGGACGATCCGCTGGTTGAGCACCGCTTTGACCGTGGAGGCGAAATGTTTGGCGGCTTTGGGGTATTGCGCGCAGAACTTGACGCAGCACTCGATCGCCGACGCCGCCGGAACCCGAGCGATCACCTGTTTTTCGTTATTCTCGGCCTGGTTGAGGGCTGCCAACAGCGATTCCTCATCAGGGATTCCCGGAAAGACGAAGACATCGGGTTCTTTCAGGATCATTTTGCGGATCAGTTCAGCCGGTTCCGGTCCGCTGCCGCCGTAGAAGTTCGGTGACACATTGATGATCTCGGGTTCTTTTTTGTCTTCGGGCTCGAGTGACTGGAAGTCTCGGATCAGCCGATCGGCGGTGTTCAGGGCGATGTGCCAAGTGGTGCTCAGCCCCATCCCTCGCGGCGCCCCGATCATGACGGTCGAGTTTTCGCTGTTGAGTGCTTCGCGGAAGTGCTCGATCATCGTATCCCGCATGCCGAGTTCGCTGAGCTTGGAAAACGGGATCGATTCGGCTTCGAGCCGAATCAGGACGCGTTCTCCGCTGGCGGTTCCCTGGCTCTGCAGGGTCAGTCGGTACTTGTCTTTGTTCAACTTGGCTTCGCAGCGGCCGCTTTGGGCGCTACGTCGGTCGGCCGGGTTGAGCTGGCAGATTTGCTTTAGCGCGATCAGCATCGGGTCAGCGAACTCACGGGCCAGCGGCGTCATCGCCTCCCATTGACCATCGATCTGGTAGCGGATTGCACAGGCGGTTTGGGAGTAATCGAGCATCAGGTGGGTCGCCCGCGAGGCGATGGCGTGGCCGAGTTGGCCTGACGCGATGGGCAGTCCGTCGCCTTGACGAACCGTGATCAACACGGCCTGTTGCTGCGACTTGTCTGCGATATCGGGGGTCAATGTGACCGGGTTAGCGAGCTGCCAGGGCTGGGCGTCTTGTTGCTTCTTTTTTTGCTTGGCTGCGGCCATCGATGGTCGGGGGTGAACGGTTGGGACGGGAATGGGAAGTGGGCTTTAGATGATGCCGGGAGCTTTGACGTCGATCCCCTTGAGCGCCATTTTGAGCGCGTCCTTATTGGGAGCGACCGCGAAAGCGGTCGGGCGGTCGATCAGTTCGTCGTCGATCAGTTGTTTCAAGCTCATCGTAAAGTCCTGCATCCCGTCTTCGGCACCGATACGGATCGCATCGGGCAGTTTGTTGTCCTGACCTTCGAGTACTAATTTTTTGACGATCGGGTTGAAGGTCATCACTTCGCAGGTCGGTACACGGGGGACATCGGGGCGGATCGACTTAAGCAATTTTTGGGCGATGATCCCCTTCATGTTGAACGCGATCGCACTACGGATCGCGTTATGCATCTCTTCGGGGAACAGGTCAAGGATTCGTCCGATCGTCGTCGAAGCGCTGGCGGCGTGGATCGTACCGAAGACCAAGTGACCGGTTTCGGCGGCATGAATCGCCGTCATGAACGTTTCCTCGTCCCGCAATTCGCCGACCAGGATGATATCGGGGTCTTCACGCACGGCGTGCTTCATGCCGATGCTGAAGTCGACCACGTCCTGGCCGATTTCCCGCTGATTGATCAAACACTTGTCCTCGGTGTAGACGAACTCGATCGGGTCTTCGAGCGTCAGGATGTGTTTGCGGTAAATCGAATTGATGTAATTCAACATCGAGCCGATCGTCGTGCTCTTACCGCTACCGGTGACCCCGGCCAACAGCACCATTCCCTGGTCGTAATGGCAGAGTTGTTCGATCGACTCGGGTAAAAACAGGCCGCGGAAATCGGGGATGAAGTTGTTGATCCGACGGGCGACCAAGCCGATCCGGCCGAGCTGTTTCAGCAGGTTGATCCGGAATCGCCAGGAGACGCCGTCGATGTCGATCACGTAAGCGAAGTCGGCCCCGCCGTCGTGTTCGAAGATCGCCAGGTTGCGGTCGTCCATCATCGGCAGCAGCAGCCGTACCATCTCGTCATTTTCGATCGGTGGCCGGTTCAGTGGTCGCAGTTCACCACGGACTCGGACCATCGGCGGTTGGCCGACCTTGAGGTGCAGGTCGGAGCCTTCGAGTTTGACCAGGGCCCGGAAAATCTTGTCGACCTCCAACGCCTCGCGTTTCTGCAACAGAGAAGACGTCAGCCGCTCGATCGTCGCCTGACGATCCATCGGGAGCTGGACTTCGGAGGCTGCTGATCCTTTGTTGTGTGCCATGAACTGCGAACCCGGAGAGCCACGGTGGCCGTGAGGAGGATGTGAAAGTCGAGTATTCGAGGCGAGCCGTTCTACCGCCAGGAGGTTAGTTTAATCGAGATCGGTGACGAGCGGCGCTCGCTACCGACGATCGAATCGCACTGTTTGTTCAGTACAGCCAGGCGGTGTGGTCTCAAAACGGCCAGACTCGGGGGATGATCAGCATCGCGATCAAGAACAGAAACAGATTCAATGGCAGGCCGAACCGGAGGTAGTCGGTAATCCGATAGCCGCCTAAACCATAGACCATCAGGTTGGTTTGGTAGCCGAAGGGAGTCGAAAAGCTGGCTGAGGCGGCGATCATCACGGCGATCACGAACGGCATCGGATCGACGCCCAGTCCGGTCGCGGCTTCCCAGGCGATCGAGAACATCAACACCGCCGCGGCATTGTTGGTGATCAGTTCGGTACAGAGCATCGTCGCTATGTAGATTGCGGCCAGAGACAGGAGCGCGTTGCCGCCGGCGAGCGACAGTAAGCCGTCGGCGATCGACGCCGCGGCGCCGCTGCGGTCGAGCGCCCGGCCGATCCCCAGCGCCGCTCCGATCACGATCAACACCGACCAATCGACGCTCTGACGAGCCTCCTCCGATGTGCAGCAGCGGAATGCGATCATCGCCACGCAGGCGGTCAAAGCGGCTGTCATGATCGACAGCGGGGTCAGGGTGGCTGCCAGCACCATCAATACCATGATCAGCAGCGCCAGCCAGGCCCGCTCGGGGCGGCGGACCGCGCCTCCGGGGACGTCGCTGACCAGAAAAAATTCGTGTGACTGAGCCCGTTGTTCGACGAACATCGGCGAAGCTTCGAGTAGCAACACGTCACCGACTTCCAAACGAACATCGCCCAATTTTCCTGGCAGCCGCCGGTCACCACGGGCCACGGCGATGACCGCAGCCCCATAATTGGTCCGAAAACGCCCTTCGCGAATCGTCTTGCCGAGCAACGAACAGCGGCTGCTGACGACGGCTTCGACCAGGCGACGATTCCAGGCTGGTGCATCGAGCTTGCGGGCTTGGTCGTCGGGCGGCGACAAACCGCGAATCTTTTGCAGATCGACGACGCTCTCCAGGACACCGACCAGCACCAGGGTATCGCCGGCGAAGAGGCGTTCGCGGGGTCCGACCGCCGTCACCTGATAGCCGTCTCGTTCGATCTCAGCCAGATAGAGCCCCGGCAGGTGTCGCATCCCGGCGGACTCGATCGTTTGGCCGACTAATGCCCCGCCCGGTGTGACGACCATTTCCACGGTGTATTGCCGGGGGTCATCCTTGGCGCTGACCGCCGGCTTGCGGTTGGGCAACAACCAACGCGAGGCGGCCATGATGTAGATCAATCCGAACACAGCGGCCGGAACGCCGACCGCGGCCGGGGCGAAAAAGCTCAGCGGGGGTGCCCCCTGGTTGATGACCAACCCTTGGATCAGCAGGTTCGTGCTGGTCCCGATCAAGGTACACATGCCGCCCAAAATCGCGGCGTATGAGAGCGGCAGAAGGAGTTGGCTGGGGCTGGCCCCGACGCGTTTAGCGAGATCGTTGACGACGGGTAGCATCGCCGCCACGACCGGCGTGTTGTTCAAGAAACCACTCAACAACGCCACTGGCCCGAGCAACACCAGCTGGGCGCCGGCGAGACTGCGGGCCCGCTTGAGCAACCAGCCGGTTGCTAATTCCGTGCCTCCGGTCAGTTCCAAGCCGGCGACCACAGCGAACAACAGCCCGACCGTGATCAGCCCTTCATTTCCGAAACCGGCCGCGACATCGCCCGACGAGGGCAATAACGCTGTTCCTGAAACCGCTTGGGCCAGCATCAACACGCCGACGCAAGCGACCGCCAACAGGTCGGTCGCGGCGATCCGCATCGAAAGTGACAGCAACAGCGCCGCCGCCGTGGCGATCGATAGCCAAGCTTCCCAACCCATCGGATTACACTGCCGCCTGTCGCGGTTCGCCCAAGTTCAGGCCGGCCGCCGTTTAAGGTGTCGTTGATGGGGCACCACTGCAGTCCGTCAGAGCTGCCCCGTCAGAGCCGCCAGTGTAGTCGCTGCGCACACTTCCAAAAGTGCCCGGTAAATCACGCCGGAACTTTGACAAAAGTTTCACTGCGGCACCATAATGATTTTTCATCGCTCCGTTTCCCTTCAAGCAATGTGCGGCAAAAAAGCGTCAGGCACTTTTTGCGAGGAACTCGCCCTGCGCGTGCTTCGCTCAAAAGGTACCCGCGTCAGGTACCCGCAAACGGTTCCAGACACTCGCTGTTTCGCTCGATCCCCAAACAGGCTCCATGGCTTCGTTCACTTCTGCTCAGTCGCTGCTCGCGATTCCCGAAGACTTGACGAAGCCGGATGCCTATCAGGTTTTCGGGTTGCCAGCCGGCGAATCCGATCCGGCCCGAATCGCCGCAGCGATCAAGGCGACGATCATCCGGCTCAATCGGGTCAAAGAGGCTGCCGATCCCGCCGCCTGGCGCAAGGCGGCGGCCTGGGTTAAGGCAGCTCGAACCGAACTCGCCGAATCGTCGAGACGACCTCCCGCAGCGACCGAGACCGCGGTCAACGGTGCGGCCGCTGCGGTCGCGCCTGCCGAACCGGTCTTCGATCCGCTGGCGGGGGTGCTGCCGGGAACCACGGCGCCGCAACCACCGGCCGCCGCCGCCCCGACGTTCCACGCCGGCTCCGCGCGGTTGACCGCAGGCGCGGATCAGCTCCCGCCGCCACCCCCACCGCCGCCACAGGTGGCCGCGACGCCAGCGGGCCAGCGGCCCGAAGTACGCCCAGCAGCCGCGGCACCCGTGGTTGCCGCCTCGGCAGCCTTGGGCCCGGATGACGCGGCACCAAGCATCGCAGCGCCGGTCGTGGTGGCGCCGCGTCCGACCGGTCGTAAACGTCGCGGTAGTCGGCGTGGCAGCCCCTGGGCATCGATCGCGGTTGTCGCGTTCGCCATCGGCTGCATCGGCATCGTTGTGGTTCTGATCTATGTTCTCAACCAGAACGAGGGCAAGCTTGTGGTCAGCCTGCAGCCAGGCGGAGCGACCAATCAGGACACTCCAAGACCGCCGACCGCTGCCGCCCCGAGCGGCACTAGCGGCCGATCCGACCCGGTCATGGGGCGACTCGGTGGCGAACAGTCGGGCGGCCGTAGTGGGCGTACCGGTCCAGGTGGCGATCGACCTGGCGGAGCGGGAAGTCGTCGTCCCGCCACGGGCAGCGACATGACGGCGGGGCCGAGCCAACCGCAGGCCAATGGTGCTATGACACCAAGCCGTGACGCATCATCGGCGATGGAGACACCGAGTGATCCTAAGCCAAACGGCGAGGGGATGCCTGGTGGAGGCACCACAACGGGGCCGACGGAAGAGGAGTTAGCCGCCGGGGAAACGGCGCTGATGCAAGCCAAGGAGGTGATCCGTGCGGCCGATTGGTCGCGGATGGTCGAGGCGACCGAGCAAGCGTTGGCGGCGGCGGTTTCGAGCGAACAACGGACTGCGGCCCAGCGGCTCAATGCGCTCGCTGACCTGGCGACTCACTATCGTGAGGGGGTCGATCGTGGTCTGGAAAAGTTGTCTGCCGGAGAGAGTTTCGATTTAACGGAACAACTGCAGGTGGTCGTCGTCGAGATCAATGCCGAACAGGTCATTGTCCGCTTCAGTGGTCGCAACAAGGAATATCCGCGTGAGTCGCTGCCCTTGGTGATCGTTCACAAGGTCGCCCGATTCGCCCTGCCGGTCGACTCGCCGGTCACGGCCGCCGCCGCGATGGCGTTTCAGGCGATCGCGCCGGTTTCGACGATCGAGTATCGCCAGCAGGCGATCCGGCAACTCGCAGCGATCGAGGAGCCCGATGACCGGTTCGACCCCACCGAACTGATTGCCGCGATCGAGGACGTGTACGCTCCATGAATGACGCCGCGATGAATGACGCCGCGACGCCGCGACCGCCCCAGACTTCACAGCCGAACGATGGGGCGACTCGAAGGCCTGACCGATCGGCAGTAGTGAACGAGCCGCTGGAGCGGTTACTGGCGATATTGCGGTATGATTCGGTGTCGTCGCGATCGAATCGCGATATTTCCGACCTCGTCGCTCGCTGGTTGACGGAACTCGGTTTCGAAGTCAGTCGCCAAGATTACCGCGACAACGCGGGAATCTTGAAAGCGAATCTGGTCGCGACCCGGCTACCGATCAAGGGTCAGTCGGCCGATCGGCCCGCGATCGATCGGCCCGCGATCGATCGGCCCGGGGTGGCTTATTTTGCCCATACCGATGTCGTCCCGGTCGACTGTTGGCGAGGTCCCGGAGACGCCTTCGAGCCGGTCGTCGAAGACGGTCGGGTCTATGGCCGCGGCAGTTGTGACATGAAGGGGTCGTTGGTAGCGATGATCACCGCCGCGTCACGGATCGACCGCCGCGACCAGACCGCACCGATCCGTATCGTATGCACCGCCGATGAGGAGGTCGGGTTTATCGGTGCCAAGCGGTTGGTCGCCGATTTCCCCGAATACCGTCAGATCGTCGCGACGCAGCCGTTAGCGATCATCGGTGAGCCGACTTGTTGTCAAGTCGTGCATGCCCACAAGGGGATCGCCGCGTTGGCTGTGACCAGTTACGGACGGGCCGCCCACAGCAGTTCGCGAGAGGGTCTGAATGCCAATTTGGCGATGGTCCCGATGTTGGTCGAATTGGCCAGGTTGTATGAACGGTCTGAATCGGAGTTGAGCTTCCGCGACCCGCGTTTCGATCCGCCGACCGTGACGTGGACGTTCGGCGTTTCGGATCACTGCGACGCGGTTAATATCACACCGGCGCGGAGCGACGCTTGGGTTTCCTTGCGGACGATGCCGTCGGTCGACGCTGACGAACTGATCAGGGCGATCGAGGTCAAAGCGGGCGAACTCGGATTGACGTTTCGCCAGCTTCATGGCGGTCCACCGATGTGGGTCGACCCGTCGAACCCGTACATCACCGCGTTGTGCGAGTTGGCCGGTTGTTCATCGCCCCAAACGGTTTGCTATGCGACCGATGGGGGAGAGTTTGTCGAGCTGGAAAACCGGGTGGTCTGTGGCCCGGGAGATATCGCCCAAGCGCACACCAGCGATGAATGGATCAGCCTGGAACAGCTGGAACGTGGGATCGACCTTTACGAACGCGTCCTGCGGCGGTGGTGTCTCGGTTGATCGCAGACGCGGTGTTCGGGTCACAAAATCGCGGTCCGTCGGTGCTGGCGGTTCACGCCGGAGCGTCGTCGGCCTACACTTCGCTGGCGGCTTTTGGTCGCCTCTCGATGTGATCCCACGCATGTACGTGCCGTCCATTCACCCCCATCGGTCCATGATCCATTTGACCGTCAACGGAAGCCCGGTCGAGCTGGAAGAGCCGGTCTCGATCGCTGAACTGCTTCAACGGATTGGCGTACCGCCGAACTATTTGGCGGTGGAGATCAATGCCGAAGTCATCCCGCGGGCCGAGCACTCGTCGCACTCGGTTGCCGAGGGGGACGAGGTGGAGGTCGTGACGCTGGTCGGCGGCGGCTGATCACCGAGGCGATTCCTACCGCCATTCGATTTCGGCCTCGCATTCCGCACCTTCCCTCTTGATGTCTCCCATTCGCGATGGAATCTGAGCACTTATCGGCCCCCGTTGACGATCCTGCACGGGCCGTGGTCGACCTCCCGCTACGGGTCGGTGGCCACACGTTGTCCAGTCGCCTGATCGTCGGCACCGGTCGCTACGAGACGATGGAGGAGATGCGAGATTCGCTCGATCGGTCGGGGACGGATTGTGTCACGGTAGCGGTCCGGCGGGAGAAGCTCTACGCACCGACCGGACAGAACATTCTCGACTACATCGACCTCGATCGTTACACGCTGCTGCCGAACACGGCGGGCTGTTACAACGCCACCGACGCGATCCGGGCGGCTCGACTGGGGCGTGAAATCCTCACCACGCTGGGAAACCCTGGGGCTGATTGGGTTAAATTAGAAGTGCTGGGCGACAGTCAAACGCTGCTTCCCGACCCGGTCGAAACACTTGCCGCCTGCCGAGAACTCGTGGCCGACGGTTTTTCGGTTTTGTGTTATACCAGCGATGACCCGGTGATCGCCAAACGATTGAAGGATTTGGGCGCGGCCAGTGTGATGCCGGCGGGCAGTCCGATCGGCAGCGGGCAAGGGCTGCTGAACCCGAACAATTTGATGATCATCCTGGAATACCTGAAACGCGATGATCCAGAGTATCCGGTGATCATCGACGCCGGCGTGGGGACGGCCAGCGACGTATCGCGGGCGTTCGAATTGGGCGCCGACGGAGTGTTGCTGAACACCGCGATCGCCCACGCTCGAGATCCGGTTTTGATGGCAACTGCGATGCATCACGCCACCCTGGCCGGCCGCCAAGCTTATCTGGCCGGACGGATTCCGAAGCGACTTTATGGAACCGCGAGCAGTCCGATCGAAGGGGTGATCAGCACCCGTCCCTACGGCGCGGCATCACGAAAGGTTGACTGATAGATGCGGCCGACGTCAGTCATGTAGTTGACCTCGGCAATTTTAGCAGCCCGCGCCGCCAATTCGCTGGCCCGCTGGCGATCCCCCTCGGCGTCGGCGAGCATCGCCAAGTAGAGGTCGGCGTAGAAGCCGGCCATCTTGATCGCCCGCGAGTCCTCGGGGAGTTCGGCCACGGCCGCTCGGACCGCCGCTTCATCGGCCTCACCGCGGTAGAGCGAGAGCAATGGATCCATCGGCACCCGGCGATCGCCAGGGGCCGGCAGTACCAGGGCACGGGCTCGCTCGGGCGAGGAGGCTTTGGCGACACAGTAAAAGTGCCAGAGCGCGTTCTCGACGTCGCGCGGGTTGACCGTCCGGTGCAGCTCAAACAGTTTGCGACCGTCATCATACCGCCCCACCAGAGCGAGCGCGATCCCGTACTGCCAGAGTTCGGGCTCATGCTCGGGGACCTGCTTGATGTAGCGTTCGAATTGTTCGATCGAGCGATCGATTTTGCCGGCCCGCAGGTAGACATCGCCAGCGACCCGAGCGGCCACCGTGACCTCCGGAAAGTCGCGCAGAATCGCGTCGGCCGCGGTGATCGCCGCTGTCGAATCTCCGCGACCGAGCGCCGCAAAAGCGACGTCGCGCCATTCGCCCAACGAGCGGGTTTCTTGGGCGCGGAGCGATGCGGTCGAGCAGCAAGCGACGACGAGAACGAGCGGCAAAACCCGGTTCATTGCACGGTTCATCGGGCGGTTCATTGCACGGTTCATCGGGCGGTACCTCGGTGGGACGTCAAGTATTGGGGGCGACGTTTTTCTCGAAACGCGGCGATCCCTTCACGGGCGTCGGGCAGTTCCAAGCAGCGGATATAGGCGGCGGTATCGGCCAAGAAAGTGGTCTTCGGCTGCAATCCCTCGTCGGCATGGACCAGCCGTTTGGTCTCGCCCAAGGCCACCGTGGGCAGTGTCAGCAGACGTTCTGCCCACCGCCGGGCTTCGGACTGCAACGCCCCGGCGGAGCAGAGGCGATGAACCAAGCCGTAGTCGAGCGCCTTTTGAGCGGTGATCGGTTCGCCGGTCAAACACATTTCCAGCGCCCGCGACTTACCGACCAGAGCGGTCAATTGGGCGACGCCATAACCCGGTGGCCAACCGAGCAGGATTTCGGGCATCCCGAAGCGGGCCGCATGACTGGCGATCCGTAGGTCACAGCTGCAGGCGACGACGCAACCGCCACCGAGGGCCGCGCCACCGACGGCCGCGATGAAGACTTGGGGCAGTTGTTCCCAGGTCAGGTAGAGTCGTGCCTGACGGTAGCTCAGCCGTTGTGCCTCGGAGATCGCCAATGTCCCGACTTCGGGAACGTCGTCGCCGGAGCAAAATGCTTCGCCGGCACCGCTGACGATCACGACGCGAATTTCGGGATGCTTCGCCAGATAGGCGTTGAGCCGTTCCCAATCTTCGGTCATTTCGACGTTGACCGCATTGAGCTTTTCAGGCCGGTTGAGTGTCACCGTGGCGATCGCGCCGTCGAGCGTGACGCTCAGCGTGGTGGTCTTCGGCAGCGGATCGTGGGCGGTGTCCGTCATGGTCTTTGCGTCCATACCGGTCCTTTCGAGGTTCAGGTGTGACGACGAATCGATCGGCGCGGCAGCGACCGTTTCCAACCAATCGGGTGATGCCGGGTCACTCGCGGGGGAACCGGCCAAGGCAGCCGATTTGGCCTTCATCCGTTCGGCGATTCGATCGACCTTCACCACCGCACGGCGGTGACTACCACGGCCGATCACTTCGTAGGCATCGTAGGCCGTGACTTCGAAGTCGACGGACCGGCCTTCGACCGCGGTGACTCGGGCGACACCACGGACTTCCGCACCGAGCGGTGTCCCGGCGAGATGCTCGATGTTGACAGATGCCCCGACCGAGACTTCACCGGGTTCGAGAAACGGCTCGATCGCCTTGCGTGCCGCCCGTTCCATCAGCAGGATCATGTAGGGGGTCGAAAAGACGACGGCCGAACTCTTCGCGGTTCCCGCTGAGCCGACCGACAAGCCCGATGAGAGCGACTGAACCGGATAACCGAGATGAATCACGTGCTCGGCCGTCACCTGCCAAAGCAGATCGGCCTGGGCACCCACTTGCAAACCGGAACGCATCAAGAGAGACCGTTGAGGGGCGGGAGATGGGATCGGCTCGCGGCCGGGAAGCGAATCATTCCTCGAGTCGCAATTTCGCTCGGGCCCTGGTCAGGACCGGACCGATGCTGTTCTCATTCATCCCGACCGCTTCGCTGATTTGGCGGTACGTCATTCCTTCGAGATGGTACATGCGAACCACACGAGCCTCATCCGGGTCGAGTCGCAACAGCAGCCGATTGACTTCTTCGACGTCTTCGAGGCGGTTGATCTCTCGGTCTTCGCGGCCCTGTGTATCGAGTTGCTCACCGCCAGCGGCGGGGAAATGATCGGCCATCAAGCAGCGGACGGCGACCCGACGGGCGATCACACACAAGTAGGTCGCCAATGAACAATTGCGTTGGAAGCGGCGCAGTACCGCGAAGTCATTCGCGATTACCACGGAAAAGACCTCGCTGACCAGATCCTCGACCGTATCGGTTTGCGGCGTCTTACCCCGCGCCTCCGCGGTGTGTGTGGCGACATGGACCACCAAGCCGAGGAAGCGATCGACAAAGTCTTCCCAAGCCCGCGGGGCTCCCGCCAAGCATTGATCGAGTAGTCGTCGGTCGATTTCGGAAAGGCTCACGCGGGCACGCTCGATCAAAACTGGGGGAACAGCCGTATCGACCAATATTAGGCCGGTGGAGTGGCAATCGCAAGCGCGACACCGCGGAAAACGCCGTCTCGTGGCGTCGTCGGCGATCCGGCAAACGAGTCACTTGCGACCCCCGCCGGTTAGTCGCTTTGGGGGGGCAGTGGGTTCCATGCCACTGGCCAACGCGATATGTTTTGTTAACGAAGTGCGGCTTGAAGTCGCACTTTCGTAGCGAGTTTTGACCCGATCCCTGAATGAGGAGAACACGACTACCATGGCATACAACCTACCCTCTCTGCCCTACGCCTACGACGCGTTGGAACCGAGCATCGATGCCCGGACGATGGAGATCCACCATACCAAGCACCACCAGGCTTACATCGACAAAGTCAACGCTGCGATCGAGGGGACTTCGGTGGCGAGTAAGTCGATCGAAGAGCTGGTTTCAGACCTTTCGGCCGTGCCCGAGGACAAGCGAGGAGCGGTGCGGAACAACGGTGGCGGCCACGCCAATCACTCTCTGTTTTGGAGTGTCATGGGGCCTGGCAAAGGCGGATCGCCGACGGGGCCGTTGGCGGCCGCGATCGATTCGGCCTGCGGCTCTTTCGATGAGATGAAGTCGCAGTTCGCCAATGCCGCGGCGACACGTTTCGGCAGTGGCTGGGCTTGGCTCTACGTCGATGGTGGGGCCTTGAAGGTCGGCAGCACCGCGAACCAGGATTCGCCGCTGATGGGCGCCGCAGTCGCCGGAATTTCGGGGATTCCCGTGCTCGGTTTGGACGTTTGGGAGCACGCCTACTATTTGAACTACCAGAATCGCCGTCCGGATTACATCAGCGCCTTCTGGAACGTCGTCGATTGGGACGCGGTCGCCGAACGCTTCGCCGCCGCTACCAAATAATACCGCTCGGCGAACGATCGCCGCGGATCCTTTGAGCCATTTCGCCCGTGATCGACTGCCCACCATGATCTGGATGTTTCGTCTGTTGGCCATCCTGATCGTTTCCGGGGCACTGTTCCGGGCGTTCGGCTTGAATGATTGGTCGCGAGTCGGAGCGAGTCTTCCGGCCGCCGATCAGATCGCGTTCCGTGAGCAACTCGGTTTTCGTCATGGCGTCTCGGTCGTCGCCTTCGTCGCTCGACCTCTGCGGGTCGAGCAGAGACCGTCTTGGCAGGTCGCTTGGCTCGATTCGACCGGGATGATCACAGACCTTCGGCCGACCTACCCGCCGGAACAGCTCGCGGGTGAAGCCTCCCGCGGGGCCGATCGTCTGCGGATCCGACGGTACCGAGCCAGCGACGGCGATCGAGCAGACACGGAGGCGTTGCCGTCTCAGTTCGGCGGCGTGAGTGTCGCCGTCTGGGATCCCGACAAGCCGATCTATGTGACGGTCGGACCCGATGGCCAACCCGGTGTCGCCGGGTTGGACGACGATGGCAGTGGAGTCGTCGATGACCTCAGCGAACTCGGCGCGACCGGGTCCGACGATCAAATCGTGACGCCGGGGCAATCCGGTTATCGCCAGGCGGCCAGTGGTGAAGTGTTGGCAGCGATCATTTCCAGGGGCGCCGTCGTCACGCCGACGCGAGCGATTCATTTTGCTGACTCGAGCGTGGATATCGAAGCCGATGTTTTGGACGGTTGGGCGGGAGCGTCGGCGGAAGCGCGCCCTCGTGAGGTATGGTTGGAGTTTTGGCCATCCGAAGAGGGTGCCACCGCCTACCGGGTGCTGCTGCCATGACTGTCGTGATCCGAGGACTCGGCACCGCCTCGCCGCGGCACAGCATCGAACAGGCGGACTCGGTCGCCTTCGCCGAAACGATGCTATCTGGACCGGACGACTATCGACGTCGGCTCGCCGCGTTGTACCGGATCACGATGGTGGAGCGTCGCGGCAGTGTCCTGCTCGAGCAGGACGGTGAGCAGGACTGTGAGCCGGGTGTTCGCGGTCGCTCCGAACAAAGCTTTTATCCGCTCGCCGGAACGCCGGGCGAGCGTGGTCCGACGACATCGCAGCGGAGTCAGCGATACGCGATCGAATCGGTCCCGCTGGGCGAAGCGGCGTCGCGGGCGGCATTGACCGATGCCGGGACCTCCGCCGCCGCCGTGACGCATCTGGTCGTCGCCACCTGTACCGGTTTCAACGCGCCGGGTTTGGATGTCGGGCTGATGAACCGGCTGGACTTGTCGCCCGAGACGCAGCGGGTTCAGGTCGGCTTCATGGGATGCCATGCGGCGGTCAACGCGTTGCGGGTCGCTCGCGGTTTGATCGCGGCCGATCGACAGGCGACGGTGTTGCTCGTCTGCGTCGAACTCTGCAGCCTGCATTTTCAATACGGCTGGGAAACCGACCGCGTGGTTAGCAATGCGATCTTTGCCGACGGAGCCGCCGCGATGATCCTCACAGCCGCTGATCACCCGGCAATACTCGGCGGACGATCAATGCAAGTCGGTCCCGTCAGTAGCGATACGTCCACTTGCCGCGCCGCACCCATCGTTCGCGATACCGGGTCGCGACTGATCGCCGGTACCGAGGCAGCGATGACCTGGCAGATCGCCGATCACGGCTTCGAAATGACGTTATCGGCCGAGGTGCCTGGGATCATCGAGGCCGAATTGAAACCGTATCTGGCAGGTTGGTTGAGTGGACAAGGGTTACAAATCGGCGATATCCGTGGCTGGGTTGTTCACCCGGGCGGTCCGCGAATCCTGCGAGCCGTGCAGACCGCATTGGGGCTGGTCGATGAGGACCTGCGGGCCGCCCGAGCGGTCTTGGCTTGTCACGGCAACATGTCATCACCGACGATGTTGTTTATCATCGAACGCTTACGTCAAGAGAGTTGCCCTCGCCCCTGGTTGATGCTCGGGTTCGGCCCTGGGTTGGAAATCGAAGTTGCGTTGATCGATTGATGAATCCTTTGACCCTATCTGTTGAACAATCGCGTCAGGTCGACGCGGTCGCGATCCGCCAGTACGGGATCAACGGTTTGGTGTTGATGGAGAATGCCGGCCGTGAGGCGTCGCGATGGATCGCTGGCCGCATCGATCGTGCCGTCGACGTCTGTATCCTTTGTGGCAAGGGAAACAATGCCGGTGACGGTTATGTGATCGCCCGGCATTTGCAATGTGACTTGGCCGCACGGGCCGATACTGCGCCACCAACGCTGGCCAACGTACGGATCGTCACGGTCGTCGATCCGGCGGAGTTACGGGGTGATGCCGCGGTGAATCAGGCGATCGCGCGGGCGGCCGAGATCCCGATCGACGTCGCCGTGGACGCGGCGGAAATCGCTGGCAAGATCGGGACTCCCGACGTCGTGATCGACTGTTTGCTCGGGACCGGTGCGGTGGGGCCACCGCGGGGTCTGATCGCCACGGCGATCCGTGTCGCCAATTCATTGGCCGCATGGCGAGTCGCGATCGATGTCCCCAGCGGGCTTGATGCCGACAGCGGAGTATCGCACGACCCGACCTTTCACGCCGCAGCGACGCTGACTTTCGTGGCGTTGAAGTCCGGATTCGAAACGGCCACGGCGGCGGAGGCGTTGGGTGAGGTCGTCGTGTTGCCGATCGGCATCCCCTGGCGATTGCTGCGACAATTGGTCGACTGATCGGTTCCCTATCAATGGCTCAACGATCGAAACTGACCTTCGCTGCTCTGATCGCCGGCTTGCTGTTGGCCGGCATGACGTTCGGCAGTTCGCTCTGGCTGCTGGCGGCCTACGCCGGACTCTTGATGATCGGTGGTGGGCTCTGGTTCGCGAGCCAGTGGAGTCGAGCTGCGGTTGCGGTCCGCCGTGAAGGGGCTGATGAGTTGGAGATCGGTGAGTGTCTCGAGGTGGTGATCGACGTGACCAACCGGTCGTGGCTGCCGATCGGCTGGATCGTCGTCGAGGACCTGTTGCCTCGTTCGGCGATGGCGATTCGACCGGTGGCGCTGGAGATCGAGGGGGCTCGGATCGCCGTCTTTTTGCTCCGCCCCGGTCAGACCCGGCAATTGAGCTACCGAGTCATCTGTCGCCGCCGCGGTTATTTTCAGATCGGCCCGACCGTTTTGGAAACCGGCGATCTGATGGGGCTGAGCCGTCGTTACCGTGTCGCCTCACCGCCTCAGTTCCTGCTCGTTTTCCCTCGCCAGGTTCCTCTGGTCGGCTACGACATCGCGTCGCCGCGGCCGATCGGCGAAATCCGAATTCGTGATGCCGTTTTGCAGGATCCGACACGAATCCGCGGGATCCGCAGGTGGCAGGCGGGCGATCCATTGAAAAGTGTCCACTGGGCGGCGACGGCACGGACGGGCACGTTGCACACCAAGGTTTATGAACCGACGAGCGTCGCCGGCGCGACGATCGTGTTGGACCTGCACCGCGACACCCACAGCGACCGACACGAACCGGTCCGCAGCGACTTAGCGATATCGGCGGCCTGTTCGATCGCCGCGGCGTTGTACGAGTTGAATCAACCGGTCGGTTTGTTGAGCAACGGGCGGGATGCCGCCGACCGGATTCGAACCGACGGTTTGGATACCGATTTCCGCACGCGGAGCGCCGCCCAGACCGGTGCCGCGATGCGTACCGCCGACGATCGACTTCGCGCCGTCCTGCTGCCGGCCGATCGGGGGCCGGTCCATTTCGCGACGATCCGCCGTAGCTTGGCTCGGCTGGAACTATCCGACGGGCTGTCGATCGCCGAAACGGTTTTGGGGAACCGATCCAGGCTGGCTCACGACACGACGTTGATCTGGATTCTGCCGATGTGTGACCCCGCGACGGCAGCGATGCTGATCGAGATGAAACGGCGTGGCTGGGCGACCGCGGTAATCGTCAACACTCAAGATATCAATGACTTCGCAGCCTCCGCCGGGCCACTGCAGGCCGCCGGGATCGACACGATTCACCTGGCCGACGAATCGCGGTTATCCGCAGCGACCCGCCAGGTGAGTGTCCGCTGAGAATCACTTGCCACCGCTCCCCCGGCCGAGTTTGACGATCAGGTCGAAAGCTTTTTTAGTGACCGGTTGGACACTCAACCGGTTGCCACGCCGCAACAAAGGCAGCGATTCGAATTCGGGGCGCTGGCGGAGCGTCGCCAGCGTCACCGGTTCGGCGAAACGCTGTTCTAAGCGGATGTCGACCATGTACCAGATCGGCTTTTCGGGCGTGCTCTTGGCGTCGTAGTAATGGTGCTGGGGGTCCCAGGCGTGATGGTCGGGGTATCCGCCACGGACCACGACTGCGGTACCGACACAGGCCGGTTGGGGGCAGGCCGAGTGATAATAGAGCACTCGATCTTCTTCTTGGATTTCGTCACGGAGCAGGTTCCGAGCTTGGTAATTGCGAACGCCTTCCCAACAGGTCGTCTGTTGGGGGGCTGCTGCCAAGTCGTCGATCGAAAAAGTCGTCGGTTCACTCTTCATCAACCAGTAATTCTTGCCCATGCTCTCTCTCGGACGCTTGATCGTGGTGGGGTGGCTATCGGCCATCGCCTCGCAGCTTGCAAGTGGCTTGGCTTGGAGACGGCTCGCCACGGATGGTAACATAGGGTCAATCGTTTCCCACGAGGCCACTCTTGTTTCCACCAGTCAATCGCAGCCGTCCGCAACTCGAACTGCAAATGACGACGTTGATCGACGTCGTTTTTCTGTTGTTGATTTTTTTTCTCTGGACGAGCAGTTTTGAACGTCCGGAGTACGATCTCGGTGGGGCGATCGCGATGTCGTCCAGCGGTTCGGGATCGGCAGCAGCCACCTCGGCGACCGAGCCCGATACTGACGAGATCGCGATCCAGATCGAGCCGACGGACCAAGGTGTGACGATCCGGTTCAACGACCTTTCGGTGTCCGGGATCGATCAGTTGTCGCAACGGTTTCGCCAGATCGTCGCGCTCGATGTCCAACCGGCCGTCGTCGTCTATCCATCGGCCGAGGTGCTGATGTCTGACGCCGTGGCCGTTTACGACGCGATCATCGAGGCCGGGATGCGACGGGTTTACTTTGCGGTTGAGGAGTGATCCGGATCGTCGTGGTAACCCTGAATCATGTGACCCTGATTATCTACCTTCTCCCAAGGCTGGTCATGCCGTCGCGACGATCGGAATTTAGCTCAACTGGCCGATCGGCCTCACGCCGTCGGTTGACGACCTTGCTCGCTGCCATGGCGATCGGCTTCGGTATGACCTCGATCCGTCCGGCCGCTGGGCAGGAAGCCGCTACAGACCGACTCGACGAACTCTCGCTCGCTTCGGTCGAGGCGGCCGAGGCCGCGATTCGCTTGTCGCGTTCCCGGCTCGCCCGCCTACTCCGCGAACCGTTGGCCGATGAACCGCGTTGGCGAGACCTGGCGATCGAGCCGCTGCGGCGGCTGTTGACCGCCTATCCCGATCACCCGCGTCAGGCGTGGCTCCGATTTCAACGATTGGTGATCGATATCCAAGTGGCTCGGCGCGGCGGATTGGCGGTGTTGGCGACGCCGGACGACCAGCGACGACGTTTGGCGGTGTTGGCCGGGTTGATCGATGCCGGCCGCGAATTGGAAGAACTTCAGGACGAAGTCGAAGTTGAGATCGCTTCATCCTTCTCGCGGCAGACGAACCCACCCGACGTCGATCGCTGGTTGGCGCTACGTGACGCGATCGCCGCCGAACGGGTCGGTGTGCTGCTCAGACGCGGTGAACTGTTCCCACGCGACTCGGACGATTACCTGGCTGCCGCCGCCGAGGCAGAGACAGCCGCGATTGCGGCAATGGGGATGGTCCGAGACGACTCCACCGGCAGCGCGGCGCTGCGGCAAGAACTGTTGCGAATGCGGTGTGAAGCATTGCGGCGGATCGGGCAACCCGAACGGGCCGCCGATCTGCTTGATCCGCTGCTGGACAAACCGCTCTCCGATGCCACCCGCGCCTTGGCGACGCACATCGCCATCGACTTGGAACGCTGGGACCAAGCTGCCGCCCATCTCGCTTCCGAACTGAAACCCGAACTCGATTCGCGGGAGACGGGTGAAACACCCGAGACCGACTTGGCGAGACTCCGCTTCCTGATCCTGGAGCGACAACGCCAGCCGACCGCATCCGCCTCGGGACGTCGAGAGGTCGGCGATTGGATCGATGCCATCGGTCGTCGGGGAGGCGATTTCGCCCGCCGCCGGGCCGAATCGCTCGCCTTGGAACTTCTCGGTGAATCGATCGTCGAGGTGACCGATGAGCGGTTGTTGCTTTCCGAGGCCGGGGCACGATTCCGGCGTGGTGACTCGATCGCCGCGGCCGAGCGATTGGCGAATGCGGCTCGGCAGACCGCCGACCCGGCAGCAGCCCGCCGGCTCGCCATCGTCGCGGCCGCCGCGATGGCCCGCGACGACAAGTCCTTTGAAGCGGCTGCTTTGCTGGCCGACATCGCTCGCCACCATGCCGCCGAAACCGGCTCAGCCGAACTGCTGCTGCAAGCCGCGATCCTGGCCGATCGGGCGGGCGAGTCTGAGCGGGTTCATCGATGGCTCCAAGAGACTGTCGCGACCTGGCCGGCGACCGAGTCTGCGATGCGATCACGTCGTTGGCTCGCCCAACGATGGTTGGCGGCCGGACGACCGATCGATGCCGCGATATCTGCTACCCCCGTGGTGCCGCTAGACGACTCCGATGTCGCTTGGAACGAGGCTTTGACGCTCTGGGCCAACGCCCTGTTGGTAGACCCTTGGGTTCAGATCGATCGCCCGATCGATCCCGACGCGGAAGCGAGTCTGTGGCGATTGCTCCGTAGTGTCGACGGGTCAGAGCGGACCGCGGCAGAGCAGAACGTGGGCCTTTCGCCGAACCTTGCAGCCTGGCTGCTGACCCTGTTCGGCGGCCCTGAGCGGTTGGCGACGATTTCGCAGGATGATGCGGAGCCGTCGCTGCTCGTGCGGTTGGTCGCGCTGCGTAGCGGCTTCGCGTCTAGCAACCGAACGGCGTTAAGCGATTTGACCATCGACGCCACGATGGTCGCGGGGGTCGCTGGTCCGCTGCGAGACGCGGCGGCGCGGCGGCTGGTGGCGGATGGTCGGGGAACGCCGGTCGCCGGAAAGTCCGACGAATCGCGGCGGGTGTTGGCCGACGTGATTCTCCTGCTGACGGCGTCTGCGGATGGAGATGAGGCGTCGACGCTGGCCCAATCCGCGGGACTGGCTCGCGTGCAAGCGTTGCTGTGGCTCGGCGATCCCGAGGCGGCCGAGACGATCGCTGACGATTGGCTGCGGACGATCCCCGACGATCATGTTGACCAGGCGGCGTTGACGGTCGCGTCGCTACTGGGCGAATCGAACGCTGCCGAGACGCTGCGATCGGGACTCACCCGTTATCGAGCGATTGCCTCGCGGTTGACGCCGGGTGAGCCGCACTGGCATGCCGCTCAACTCGGGGCGATCGGATTGATGGAACGGCTCGGCCAAACCGATCAGGCTCGCCGCTTGGCCGCCTACATCCTGCTGACCCGTTCTCCCGATGACCCGGCGGTCCGCCAACGTTACCGTCAGGCGGCCGAATCAACGCCGTGACTCAGCCGGATCGAACCGAGACAAATCGGGAATTTCGACCCGCACTCCGTCGTCGGGAATTTCGTCTCCGGCGGTCCAGACGATGCCGTTGAGGATCAACGTCCGCAGGTCGTCCAGGCCCCAATTGCGGTAGTAGTGCGGCATGACGATGCCGAACCCGCGACCGCCGTCACCCCGTTCGATTCCCCAGGCGACGACTTGCCGCCGCGGCGATTCGGGCGGCAGCATCGCCGTGGCAAACTCGATCAGCCCGACGCGTTCGGCATGGCCGGGGGGGCCGAAATAGTTTTCGATGTATGGCTCGTCGGTCAGCTGGAACGTTTGCCAACCTCGCGCCACCGGATGGTCGACCGTTGCCGGCGTGACTTCTGCATCGGCGAAGATCCGGGCGATCGACTTATGATGCGAACAACGGCTGGCAAAGTAGCCTCCCATCCAATGCAGAAGTGGGTGCTCACCATCGGCGGTTACATCGGGTTCTCGCAACCCGGTCGCAAAGTGAATGCAGACGATCCCACAGCCGCGTCCCATCATCTCGTCAAGATCAGCTAAAATCTCGGCCGAACGCGGCAGTTTGTGAGGCGGGAATTCGTCGCCGATGAAAACCACCGTATCGATGCCCCGCTGTAGTTCGGTGTCGTGGGGCCAGGCTGTCGTTACCGTCGTCGGGATCGCGGTGAGGTTCGTGGAGTTCTCCAACGAGTAGGCCATCAAGCGGCCACCGGCCGCGACCTCATGGGTTCCCGGCGGATGGCTGCTCGGCCCGACAACGATCAGCACTCGCGGCGCTTCGGGTGAGCCGGCGGGTTCCGGCTCAGATGATTTACAAACCGAGAGGAACGTTTGGCAGACCATCGCAAGTCCGATCACGAAGCCTGTTCGAGCGTCGGACAGCAACCGACGTTGTGGCTTCGTGCCGGCGGACTGGGCGGCCGTCCGATGACCGGCGTGGCGAGTGAATCGTCGAGCGACTCGGGAGAACGACATCATCGATCGGGCCTCAATCGTTGAGTTCAGCCAGCAATTCGGGACTCAGCTTCAAGTTCGTACTGACGTTCTGGACGTCGTCGTGTTCGTCAAGCATTTCGAGCAATTTCAACGCCCCTCGGGCGGTATCGGGATCGAGTTCAACCTCGGTCTGCGCGATTCGCGTAACCTCGCCGAACTCAAACTCCAGACCGGCTTGTTGAAGCGCATCGGCCAACGCGGCGAAAGCTTCCGGAGGGCAGCTGATTTGTAGTTTACCGTCTTCGTTGGTTTCGATGTTGTCACCGCCATGCTCCATAGCGATCACCATCGCATGTTCCTCATCGGTACCTTCGCTCATCACGAACAACCCTTTGCGGTCGAACAGATATGCGACACAGCCGGTCGCACCGAGGTTGCCGTTGTGCTTGGAGAACAAGCCGCGGATTTCGGGAGCCGTGCGATTACGATTATCGGTCATGATATCGCACATCACCGCCACACCACCGGGGCCATAGCCCTCGTAGATGATCTCTTCGACGTCTCCCCCTTCGAGTTCGCCGGTACCCCGTTTGATAGCCCGTTCGATGTTGTCCTTGGGCATGCTGACCGCTTTGGCATCATCGATCGCCTTGCGGAGTCGAATATTGGCGTCGGGGTCGCCACCACCTAGCTTCGCCGCGATGATGATCGCCTTGCTGAGCCGACTCCAGAGCTTGCCCCGCTTGTTATCGACCAGGGCTTTTTTGTGTTTGATTCCGGCCCAGTGAGAGTGACCTGCCATGGGGACGTCTGCGAGTCGGGATGAGAATGAGAGGGGATCGATCCAGTTTTCTGACCGCGTCTAGCGGGGTTTCCGTTTGGTCAATTTCTGGTTGCCGCCCACTGCTGTTGAATCGACTGCTGTGGAATCCTCCGCTGTTGCATCCATTGCGGTTGCATCGATGGGCGAATCGGCCGGTTGGTCCGTGGGCGATTCGGGGGACGCCGGGTCAGCCGACTTATCCGACGCTTTGGGTTTGCTGCTGGTCGATTTTTCGGCCGTTTTTTTTGCCGATTTCTTGGATGGCTTTTTCGAGGCGGCATTGGCCTCGGGCTTGTCATTGGCTTTCGGATTCGCTGCGGTCGCCTTGGTGGACGCCGTCTTGTCGGCGGCGGCTTTCTTGGAGACAGGCTTTTTCGCCGAGGCCGGTTTGGTCGTCGGCTTGGCATCGGAAGCGGCAGGCTTCACGGTCGCCTTTGCCGCTTTACCTCCGGCTGATTTACCGGTGGTGGCCGTATCGGTAGCGTTCGCGGCCTCGGCGGCCGACGGCTTGGCGGCGGTTGCCTTTGCGGTGGTCGATTTCGTCGCCGGTGACTTAGCTACAGACGACTTTGCAGCGGATGACTTAGCGGCTGATGACTTGCCGGCAGCAGCTTTAGCGGGTGGAGCGGCTTTGGGGGCCGCCGCCTTGGCCGCCGCCGCTTTCCTGGCCGAACGTCTGGCCGCCTTCCTGCGGGCTTCGGACTCAGCCGTCGGCAGCGTCGCGTCCTTGTCGACGGCCAAGATCACTTCGTGGACGATCGGGTCGAGCGGGTCTGCGGCTAGGGCGACCCCGGCCTGATGAAGTTGTGACGAGAAGTCGATCGCCTTATTTTTCGGTACGGCCCGCTCCAAGCCGGGGACTTTGCCACTACGAGCTTCGGCGTCGGAGACGATCCCAGAGATCAACATGATCCGCATCGCCGCCGAGTTGACCGGGATCGCGTGGCCACCCAATCCGTGTTGAACGACCGAGGCGAGCACGAACGGCGTGACGCCGTTCATGGTCTCAAACTTAGCGACCGCCTTGCCGAGATTTTCTTTCTTCAGGTGGTCGATCTCGAAACTGTAAAAGGTTTCGAACAATCCCTGCAGGCATTTCTTCAATCGTCGTGCGGTCGACATCGGGGCGGGCAGGTGGGCCAACACTTCCGCCAATTCGGTCACCGATGTGACCCGTACTTCGTTCCAATCGAAGAACTCTTGTTCGCACTTGGCGTATGCCTCGTCGGCCAAATCGACCGGTGATTCTTCCAGCAATGCCGCGTAGAGCACATGCTCCATCAGCGGTCGGCCCGGCGCGGGCGGTGCCGGCTTGAAATGTTTTTTCAACGCCGCCTGCAGATTGCTGATCAGGCCGGCTCGATTTTTTACGGTCATCGCGGAGAAACGTGGTTCGTTTGGGGGTGAGGTAGCCGGCGGATCGGTCACTTATCGGGAAGCATGAACCGAGCGGACGCGGGTCGAAAAAACCGAACTCAGACTAGGCGGGCGGCGGTGATTGGCGGCCTGGGTCATCGACGCCATCGTCAGCCGGCGGAGGAGACGATTCGCTCGCTTCGCCGTCGGTTTCCGCAGCTGCTTCGGCCGCTTTTTCCTGACGAATCCGGTGGAGAATTTCGCCGACCGCCAGAACATTTTTGACGCCCTGGTCGAGCACAAAACGCAACTTCGGGATGTATCGCGTTTCGATCTTGGCGGCGATCTTGGCCTGCAAAAATCCCGCCGAGTTCTGCAAGCCGCGGAGCGAGAGATTCTGTTGAGCTTCATCTCCCATCACGCTGACCATCACCTTCGCCTCCCGCATGTCAGCGGTGACCTCCACACCCAAAACCGTAACATCTCGTACCCGGGGGTCGCGGAGGTCGGTTAGGATCGACGTGGCAACGACTTCACGAATCGCCTCGGCGGCTTTCAGTTGACGGCGGCTGGACACAGTGGCTTTGGGTTAGCAGCAAAAAGGGAAAACGAAGGAATCAAGGATGAGTCGTAACGCTTACATGTCAAGTGTTCGGGCCACTTCCTCGATTCGATATGCCTCCAGCACGTCATCCTGTTTGATGTCGTTGAAGCCCGACAACTTGATGCCGCATTCCAAGCCGCGAGCGACCTCTTTGACGTCATCCTTGATTCGTCGCAGCGTATCGAGCGGGTAGTCGCCGATCGTGCGTCCGTCGCGATTGACGCGGATGCGACAACCCCGTTGGATCGAACCCTGCGCGACATAGCAACCGGCGATCACACCGACACGACTGATCTGGAAAACCTGCTTGACCAACGCTCGTCCGAGTTCGACCACCCGTTCTTCGGGGCGTAGGCGGCCTTCGATCAGTAAGCGGATATCATCGGCAAGCTTGTAGATGATGTTGTAACGACGGATTTCGACATCGCGTTCGTCAGCCAAACTGCGGGCAGCGTCATCGGGGATCACGTTGAAGGCCATGATCACCGCATCCGACGCCGACGCCAGCGTGACGTCCGCCAACGAGACGCCACCGACGCTGCGTTGCAGCACCCGGATCTCGACCTCGGGGTGATCGAACTTCGACAATTCCTTATCGATCGCCTCCAGCGACCCGCGGGTGTCGGCACGGATAATCAGGTTCAAGCGTGAGCGTTCGGCCTGCTGGCCCAACTGGCCGTCTTGGAGCAATTCCTGGAACTTCTCGAACGACACCTTGGTGCTGATCCCCGACAGCGATTGTGCGCGGCTCCCTTCCTCGCGGGTCGCAGCGATCTCGCGGGCCTTGATGATGTCGTCGAGTACGTGAAAACGGTCACCGGCGCCCGGCGGTTGGTCGAGCCCGAAGATGTCGACCGGACAACTCGGCCCAGCCGACTTCAAGTTGCGCCCGGTCAGCGGGTCGAGCATGGCCCGCACCCGACCGTGAGCCGAACCGCAAACCAGGACATCACCGACCCGCAGCGTGCCGTTCTGGACGATCAATTTCGCGTTGACCCCCCGGTCACCGTCCATCCGCGATTCCAAACAGACACCGAGCGCCTGACGGTCGGCATTGGCTCGGTATTCGTGCAGTTCAGCGACCGTCAGCAGGGTTTCAAGCAAATCGTCCATCCCCTCGCCGGTCATCGCGCTGGTCCGGACCACCTCGACATCGCCCCCCCACTCGCTGGGAGTCAATTGGTGCTCAGTCAACTGTGTCAGCACGCGGGTGATGTCGACCCCTTCGAGATCGACCTTGTTGAGGGCGACCACGATCGGCACCTCGGCAGCCTTGGCGTGGCTGATCGCTTCCTCGGTTTGTGGCATGATCCCGTCGTCGGCCGCGACGACCAACACCGCGATGTCGGTCACGTTGGCACCACGAGCACGCATCTCCGTGAACGCGGCGTGACCAGGCGTATCGACGAAAGTGACCTGACGCCCCTCGCGATCGACCTGATAGGCGCGGATATGCTGAGTGATCCCGCCGGCTTCACCGCCGGCGACATCCTTGCCGATCAAGCGGTCGAGCAGACTCGTCTTCCCGTGATCGACGTGACCGAGGAAGGTCACGATCGGAGCCCGCGCCGACATGTCCTGGTCGTCATCGACCGATTCCTCGAGCGCCGAAATGACCTCGTCTTCGAGCGTCCCGGCCTCTCGCAGTTCGATGTCGAGTTCCAATTCCGTGGCGATCATCTCGGCCACTTCCAGGTCGAGTTGGGCGTTGATGTTGGCCATCATCTGCATTCCCAACAGCACCCGCAGGACCTGAGCGACGGGGATCCCGGCGGCTTCGGAGAATGATCGTACGGTGCAAGGCAGTTCGAGCTGGACCTTATCCTTACGCGGCGCCGCGGTGTTCGTTCCCTTGCGTTTGAGCGTCCGACGGCGTCGCGAATCGTCTCGCGAGAATGACGAATCGAGATCGTTGCGGCGTCCCGTACGACGACCGCGCGAACGGTCGGCACGGGCCGAAGCCATCCCGGCCAACCCGGTCTTTCGGCGTGGTTCGTCTTCCTCGGCGACCGGGCCACCGCCTCGCTTCCCTTTGGCTTTATCTCCCGAAAAACCGCTCAACCCGCCGCTGCCGATCCGCTTCTTTTCGTCCTCGGCCTTGGCCAATTTCTCCAGCGGGGCACGAACGCCCTGCTTGTGGCCGGCGATCACATCCTTGCTCAGCTTGATGTCGGGCTTCTGGGAAGGCGCTTCGGCGGCCGCCGGGCGGGGCGTCGCTGCTGGGGCGTCGGGCAGAGCCGCAAGATTGACGACCGGGTCACGACGCTTGGCCGGTTTACCGCCGGCCGTCCCCGAGTCGCCGTCGCGTCGCGACGGCCTGCCGAGCACGCGAATTTTCGAACCCGACATCGGCAACGCGCTGTCGCGTCGGATCGGCTCGGAGGAACCTCGCCCGCGCGAGGCCAAAGCGCCGGGCCGGACCTGCCCGGGTGACTTCGACTCGCCTCCGGGACGCCCCTCGGCAGCCGCAGGGTCGGAGCCGCGCCCGCCCGGCGAGGCGGGCGCTTTCTTGTCGCCAAAGGATGTCGGGTCAGCCGACTTCGCCGCCGCTTCAGTCGCTTGGGCAGCAGGCTGCTCGACGGCAGGTGGGGGACTGTCCTTCTTCGACCCGAACTCACCGCTGCCGATCGGTTTGAGCACCGGCTCGGCCGGCTCGCTGCGGGGCGTCGAACCGGTCGGCCGTAGCGTCCGTCGCGGCGCGCCGGACGGCGGCAGCTCACGAATCGGAGTGATCGGAGCCGGCTCTCGGACCGGGGCCAGCGGCGCGGCTTTCGGCTTCGCTGCGGCGGGCGGAGGTGCGGTTGAGCTGCGCACAAACTCCGTCATCCGTTGGGCCTCCTCGTCAGTCAAACTGGCCAACGCAGAGCCCTTGCCGGTGATCCCGGCTTTCTTGCAAAGGTCGACTAACTCTTTGCTGTCGACCTTCAAATCTTTCGCGAGCGAATAAATACGAACGGGCACGGATTAACGGTCCTATCAAAGTCTTCGGCAGGACCCATCTACGGGAGGCCGTGCAACCGCTCGAGCACGGCCGCACACATCACCCCGAATCGGGTCCGATTGATCAAATTCACATAAAAAACACCCTCTGCTGAACGCTATCGAAGCCGTCCGGTTGTCGGAATACTTCGAGGCGAACAAACGACCCCGGTCACCTGGCGACGCTAACCGTCGAGATTCTCGCTCGACGCGTCCTGCTGGCCAAGCCCCCTCGGGCCACTAATTCGACTTGGGCGACGATCCTGTCGTCTCCGCCCCGTCTCCAACGATTGTGGGATCCGACCCATCGTCTGATACACGATTCGCCACTTCGTCAGCCGTGCTGTCGAGGGCTTGAACTTCCGCAGCTCGGCCGTCGGGTTCCGTCTCCGTCGCCAACGTTTCTTCAGCGGCGGGAGCTTCGTCAACGGCGGGAGGTTCTTCAGCGGCGGGAGGTTCGTCGGTCGCCGGAACCGCTGCGGCAGCAGCGGAGCCCTCGTCGTCGACCACATCCGGCTCGGTTGCCGGCGTCGCCGCGGCAACGGCGGAAGCGTGCGCGGCCGCTTGCTCTTCCTGATGCTGCCGCTCACGACGGAGTCGCCGCTCTTCGGCTGCCGCTACTTCGGCATCCTGCGCGCGGTCTTCGGCCTGTTCGACGATCTCGTCGATCTGTTCAGCCGTCAAACCGCTCAT
>SKZY01000022.1 GCA_007127095.1 Planctomycetaceae bacterium | reverse complement strand
GACAGTTGATTGTTCACCATCCACCGAGGTAACAACATGTCCGGGACAGATTCCTCGAATGAGTCGGAGGGAACCCATGAGAACCGCTCGCAGGATCCGCAAGCGTCTGACTCTGCGGAAGATGATTTTACGGGTGGAGGAGTTACCCCACCGACGGCTGAATCGTGTGACGGAAACGAATCTCGCTTCGGCAAGTACCTGCTTCGCCAACAGCTCGGTCGGGGCGGGATGGGGGTCGTTTGGAAGGCGATCGATCCGGACCTGCAACGTCCCGTGGCGATCAAGATGCTCGGCGAACATTTGGCCGGAAATGGCGTTGCGCGTCGCCGATTCCAACGCGAGGCGCGAGCCGCCGGCGCGATCACTCATCCCCATGTGCTGACGATCCATGCGGTCGAGGAGCACCGGGGGATCCCGTTTTTGGTGATGGAATTTGTCGGCGGCGGCACATTGAAGCACCACATCGCCCGACGTGGCAGGCTCAGCCCCGTCGAAACGATCCAACTCGGCTGCCAAATCGCTCAGGGGCTCGCCGCGGCCCACGCCCAGGGTGTGATTCACCGAGACATCAAACCCGGCAACGTGATGCTCAATGAGGACCGAACTCACGCCCGGCTGAGCGACTTCGGGTTGGCTCGCGTCACATCTGACAGCATCGAATTGACGTCCTGCGGCCATTCGGTCGGCACACTCGCCTACATGTCGCCCGAATCGGTCCGTGGCGAGCCGATCGACGCTCGTTCGGACCTATTCAGCCTCGGCGGCGTCCTCTACCAGATGCTGACCGGTTCGCTGCCGTTTCCCGGCCGCAATCAAGGCGACATGGTCCATCGGATTTTGGAGGCCGTCCCACTGACGCCGCACGATCGGTTCCCTGACATCCCCCGGGGCCTTTCCGACCTCGTGATGCGGTTGCTCAATAAATCGCCCGCGGATCGTCTGAAATCGGCCGCCGAGATCGCTGAGGCGCTGCAGCGATTGCAACCCCAGATCGATTCGCCGTCGAACCAGTCGAACGAGTCGAGCGATGATCGGCTGCGCCAAGCCGATCACCGAGGCGAAGCCCCGTATCGATTTCGCCGGCGCTCGTTGCTGTCGCTCGGTGTGCTGATCGTCGCTGTCTTGGCCCTCGGTTCGCCGTGGCGGCCAGACCGTGATCCGGTCGCCACCGATGCGTCTGGCTCCGCTGACGACTCGTCAACACTGGACGCGCCAGCACTAGAAACGCCAGCACTGGAGACGCCGGTTGAACCTCCCACGATCACGGTGGGGCCGACCGATGAAGCTGACTATCCAACGTTGGCGGCGGCGATTGCTGTCGCCTCGAAGGGGACGACGATCCGAGTGGTCGGTCCCGGACCCTACGTCGAAAGGTTGGCGATCGCCGGCGAGCGCCTCAGTGGGTTGAGCCTGGTAGCGGAATCCCGTGTCGTCTGGCGCTGCCTGGATGAAGGTGAGCATCAGACGCTGAGCATCTCCAACGTCGATAGCGTTCGGATCAAGGGCTTCGACTTCGAGATCAACAGCCCGCTGGGGCGAGCCTTGCTAGTCACTGGCGATGCCCGCGACATCACCATCGAAGGTTGTACATTCCGACAGCTTCGTCACGATCACAAACTCTCTACCGCTCTGTTATCCACCACCCCCGGCGACACCGAATCGGTCGTTTCGCTAGTCGATTGCCGTTTCTGGGCGGGTGACGCGGGAACCTGTTTGGCGCTCGGCGGTGACGACGCCGCCAGCCGGGTCGTATGCAAACGTTGTGAGTTCCATTCGCCCGCTCGGCTCGTCTATGCGACCGATGGGTGCCGGCGACTCGTCTTGACTCACAATGTTTTTGACAGCGGGGTCAACGCGATTAACTTAGACATCCGTCATTGGTGGGATGACAGCCATTACGAAATCACGAACAACACGTTCGTCGGGTCGAAGTATTGGTTGGGGCTGATGAATTCGTTTCGCTCCGACTCGATACCCGAGCCGATGACTTCGTCGATCGTCTGCAACAACTTGATCCTCGGCGGAGAACGGGTTCAGGGCAGTGGCGAACAATGGGCTGTGGTCGAAATGGCTTGGACCTTCGGTTCCAATTGGTGGGAACGCGACGACACGACTCGACCGGACGCCGACCGGGGCGGCCGGATCGCGACACTCTATGAACCGACCGATATCGTCTACCGAGACCCGCGCGACCGATCGACTTACCTGACCCCACTTCCCGATTCACCCTTGATCGAAGCCGGACTCGGTGGCGATCAGCCCAAATACGTCGGGGCCCATGACGTATCGGATTGATCGCATCGGTCTCGTCGAACGGCTCGGGGCTGGGCCGTTCAGTGGGGACGGCGAAGCAAGTTTCCGCTCACAATTTCAGTTTTGCCGAACCTGCCACGATGTACGAAAATCATTCCGACGACTACTCCGACGATCTCTACGGTGCTGACAGCTTCGCGGGCACGCCCGATGGTCAGCCGACCGGTCACGATTACGTCTCGGGCGGACCACTCGGTCGCCGGGTGTCGACTTCTGCAACCTGGTCGCAACCGGAGCTCACGTCGGGCGCGGAGCGGATGAAATTGGCGGTCGAGCCTCGATCGACGATCGAGCGGCCGCTCCGCTTGGCCTACATCGGCCCCAACTTTCAGATCGGCGGTGTCCGACAGCACGCGATCGCGTTGGCCAAATTTTTGGACAGCGACCGAATCCGACTCGACCGGTTCCTGCTCACCGACCCCACAGGTTTGACGGGGAAGGCTCACGACAATTTACCCGCACCGGTCGCGATCTGTGATGACCGTGCCCTCGACCGCTTGGCCAACGAATGTGACGTCGCCTTGGTGTGGGGCAGTGGCCTTAATCGCCTCCGTCGATTGCGTGGTCTGCAACGCGTATTTGTCGCCCACGGTGAAACCGCTTGGACCCGAACGACTTTGCAATCGTTGGCGCCGGTGATCGACCACGTCGTCGCTGTCAGTGAGCGGGTCAAGCGGCGGGTCTGCGACGGCTTTCCGACCACCACGATTTTGAACGGCGTCGACACGGCTAGGCTGAGTCTTGCCAACCCGGTCGAAGCGGTCCGGGAGCGGTTCGCGTTTGCCGCGAGCGATTTCGTGATCGGCGCCGTCGGCCGACTGACTCGAGAAAAGTGCTTCGACCTGTTGATCGAAACCGTCTCTCGTTTGCCGGCCAGATTCAAGCTGCTGTTGGTCGGATCGGGAAGTCGTTCGGCCGAACTACTCGATTTCGCCAACCGACTGATCCCGGGTCGGTTTGCCGTCGTGGCCGCCGACGATTATCTCGGTGACTACTTTGCGGCGATGGATTCGTTGGCGATGGTGTCGGCTCATGAAGGTTTTTCGTTGGTCGTCGCCGAGGCGATGATGTGTGGCCGTCCGGTGATCGCGACGCCGGTCGGCTGTGTCCCGGAATTGATTTCTGACCGGGTCTCAGGGGTGATCGTCGAACCGACCGTTGATTCGATCGCCGCCGCCGCGACCGGTCTGGCCAACCATCCTCACTGGGCCCGCGGCGTGGCCGAGGAGGGACGGCAAATCGCTCGTACCCGATTGCTCGCTTCGCGAATGGCCCGCGATTATGAGCGACTATTGATTCGACTCTGCGGCACCGCCACGGACGCGGCCGCCTCGAAAACGCCGATCCGCGCCGCTTCAATGCTCGCCGATGGAGTGATGTATGAGGACGAAGCCGGGTCAGAAGCGTGACCTTGCGGATCTTCAATCGCCTGTTCGGAAGCCATCCGGTGGCGACACATTGTCCTGGGCCACCGCACCGTCGCTGGCAGCAGTTCGTCACGGCGACGCTCAATCAACCGCGACGGTCGGTCGCCTGTGACGACGTGACGGTGGTCACCTGGAACACCGGAGGCGAAACCGCCAAGCCGTGTGGATTGCTGGAAAGCAGCCTCGAGTTGCTCGGTGTAACACCACGTGTTCTCGCTCAGGGCAGGCGGAATTGGGTAAACCGCGACAAGCTGAAGTCATTGGCCGAGGCGTTATCGACGATCGAAACGCCATATCTGATCGGAGCCGATTCGGCTGATGTCCTGTTCCTCGACTCTCCGGCGATCGTCGTCGAGCGGTTTCGACGTCATTTCACCGCCTCGCTGGTATTCAACTCGACCGGTTCGACCTGCTGGCCCGATCTGCCCGCCCTGGCCGAGTTCCAATCGTCACTGCCGATGGCGGCGGTGGCGCAAGGCCGCCACTGGATCAATTCAGGGCTGTTCGTCGGCGAAACCCGATTCTGTCGCGAATACTTTTCGCGACTCGCCGATCACCCACCGGTCCGCGGATTTCAGGGATCGGACCAAGCGATCGTGATGGAAACGTGGCCACGCTGGTATCCACGGGTCCAGGCCGATTATTTTTGCCAGCTGTTTCAGTGGTTCAACGAGGAACCGGAAGTGATGTGGCTGCAGCGACCGCTGGCGGAGCGGCAACGGCAACTGATCGACTGGGTCCGTCGACTACCGATGCCGGCGACGGGGGTGGAAGTCGGGGTTTTTCGTGGCAACACGTCCGAAGCGTTGCTCCGTGAGTTTCCTCAACTGACGCTCTGGCTGGTCGATCCCTGGCGACCCTTTGACGGCGCATCGACATTCGACTCACGGGACCAAGCCGCCTTTGACGAAGATCGTGACGCGGCGATGTACTGGACCGACTTTGCCCGTCAGCGGCGACATGCGATCCGCGAACCCTCGCCGGCCGCGGCGTCGCGGTTCGCTGATCACTCCCTCGATTTCGCGTTTCTGGACGGCAATCATCTTTACGAGCAGGTCTGTCAAGACATTCAAGCCTGGTGGCCGAAGGTCCGCGAAGGTGGTTTATTGACCGGTCATGACTATGGCGTGTACGGTGATCGCGACGGCAGGTGGGGCGTCCGCCGGGCGGTGGATGAGTTTGCCGCAGCGATCGGCCGCGATCCGGAACTGGGTGACGACGGGATGTGGGGGATGAAAAAATGACCAAACCCGATTCGACCGACTACACTTCAGCCCCAGCCAGAGCGTCCCGTCAGGCGACCGTTGATGAACGCAACTGACGTGGCGGTGACCGGAGTGGCTGCAACCGACGGGGCGCCGATGTTCCTGTTAATCGAAGCCGACCGAGGTGACAGCCCGCCATCGCGTCTCGCCAAGGAATTCTCAAAGACCGACTGCTCCTGGGTCTTTGTCAACGGAGACGCCCCGCCTGACTTGCCGGCAGACTCGGTCGTGGTGACCTACTTGAGTGATTTAGCACTGGTGCCGATCGTCACCGCGGCGGCTCAACACGGCTGGCATTTGGCCGTGATGCCGCATCCGAAAATGCGGCACATGCGAATCGGATTCGGGATTTCCCCCAGTCTCGATGAGGCGATCGATGATTTCCTCCGAGCCGAGAAACCGGAACGCGTCGACCTGCTCCGCTGCAATGACCGTCCAGTGCTGAACGCGGTCCTGATCGGCGAATCGGCCGGACTGTTGCTGGGCGTCGACAGCGGGCTCAGTTGGTGGGACCGGCTCCGGCGGTTTTTCGTCGAATCACGGAAACTCAGTCGCTATGCACCGGCGGCCTACGACATCGTCACCGAGAAGAACAAGAAACTTCAGACCGCGGCGGTCGGGATCGTCGTCGTCGAGCACGGCAGCAATTCATTGCTCTCTCGTCGGATCCTCGAGGAGAGCAGTATCCAGGACGGGATGTTGCACGCCTTGGTCCTGGCCCCGCAGAGTTGGCTGGAGATGCTGGCCTTTTTTTTCCGGTCAATCCTCCTCCGCTCGGGCGGCGCGGCTCGCATGCCCGCCTTCGCCGGCCATATCAAGAGCCGCGAACTGACGATCACGTCCAATCGTGCGATCCCGTACGTCATCGATGGCATCTCGCTCGAAGCGGCGAAATTGACCTTCGGCGTCGCGGCCGACGGGTTGAGTATCTATCGCGGGCGATATCTTGACCTGGGACGCGACTCCGGCCAGCCGAAGGAGATCTATCGCATCCAGTCGCTGCCGTCGCTTGAGGCGCGACGTGACCTGATCCTCAAACCGCTGCCCTACCTGCGGCACGCGGCGACCGAGGACTTCAAGGACCTGTTCGTAATCCTCCGTGAGAACGCCCGGGCGACGCCGTCGTTTCTCGTCCTGATGGTGCTCTCGTCGTTGCTCGCCGCCTGCGGACTCTACGCCGACTCGAGTCCTGTGATCATCGGCGCGATGATCTTGGCGCCGCTGATGGCCCCGATCATCTCACTGGCGATGGGGATTTCGAGACAGGATCAATCGTTGATCGTTTCCAGTCTGAGGACGCTGCTGCGGGGCACCGGATTGGGGATCGGCTGCGCCGCCTTGGTGGCGGTGTTGTTGCCGTTGCAGCGAATCACTCCCGAAATCAATGCTCGGCTCTCGCCCAACCTGATCGACTTGGGTGTCGCGATTTTGTCGGGAATCGCTGGGGCGTATGCCCATGCCCGACAGGAAGTCGCTCGTAGCCTCGCCGGTGTCGCGATCGCGGTGGCGCTGGTCCCGCCGCTGGTCGTCTCGGGCATCGGCTTCGGCTGGCTCGATTGGGGAGTCTTTTTCGGCGCGTTTTTGCTGTTCGTAACCAACCTGGTCGGGATCCTCTTTTCAGCCACGATCACCTTCTCACTGCTCGGATTCTCACCGCTGGCGAAGGCTCGCCGGGGATTGTTCGTATCGTTGGCGATGGTCGCTGCTGTCAGTGTGCCGTTGGCACTGAGTTTCGCCCGGTTGGTCGATTCGCAACGAATCGCTTCGGCCGTCGAGGGGCTGACGGTCGGCGAGATCACGATCCGTGACGTCGTCGCCGACCGCCGCGACGGTCGCCGTTTGATCCGTTGCAATCTGATCTGCCCCGGTTCCTCGGACGCTGCTTCGACCACCACGGAAGACTATCGACGGGTCTGCCAGATGATCCGAGAAATTCTCGGGGACGATGCGGTGATCGAATCGACATTGATCTTTCGGTCCGACTGAGACTTTCCCAGCATTTTCGTCGGTTGGAACTTGACCAGCGGTGGGCGATGGCAGAGCGGACCGATTGGCCTATAATCCCAGCCTGATTCCGACCCGCCCCCGCTATAAAGGCTCGACGATTCGTGAGTGACAAGGTTGAAAAGACGATCATCATCGGCAGTGGCCCCGCCGCCTGGAGCGCTGCGATTTATGCTTCACGAGCCCAACTCGAACCGCTCGTCTTCGAAGGTGCGATGACCGAGGAGAACCGTCAACAGGGCACCTTGCCGCTGGGACAATTGGCGTTGACGACCGAGGTCGAAAACTACGCCGGCTTTCCGTCGGGCAACCTGAAATCGTTCATCGACTCGGCGATCGATTCGGAACAACAGTACTTGTTGCCGCCGGTCAGCGATGAAGAACACGCGGTCACCGGGCCGGAACTGATGAACCTGATGCGCCAGCAGGCACGGAACTTCGGGACCCGGATCATCACCGACGACGTGATCGATACCGATTTGTCGTCATCACCTTTCACCGTCGACACGAGTGAAAACGGCAAGCACCGCTGCCACTCCTTGATCATCGCTACCGGGGCTCGGGCGAATTACCTCGGTTTGCCGAGCGAGGACGCGTATAAGAATCGCGGCGTCAGTGCCTGTGCGGTCTGCGACGGTGCCCTGCCGCGATTCCGCAACCAACCGTTGGCGGTCGTTGGCGGAGGTGACAGCGCCGTCGAGGAGGCAACATTCCTGACCAAGTTCGCCTCCAAGGTCTACCTGGTCGTTCGCCGCGACGAACTGCGGGCGTCAAAGATCATGCAGGATCGGGCGCTCAACCACGACAAGATCGAGATCCTCTGGAATCATGAGGTGCAAGAAGTTCTCGGCGAAGAGAAGGCGGGTGTGACCGGACTGAAACTGGTCCAGAACGTCGAGGACAAAGAAAGCGAGGTCGAAATCAGCGGCCTCTTTTTGGCGATCGGCCACACACCCAACACCGATTTTCTCCGCGACCAGATCGAGATGACCGACAAGGGCTATGTCCGCTGGACCACCCCCTTTCGGACGCACACCAGTGTCGAAGCGGTGTTCGCTGCGGGCGATGTCGCCGATGACTATTATCGCCAGGCGATCACCTCGGCCGGAACCGGTTGCATGGCGGCACTCGATGCCGAACGGCTGCTGACCGAACGTGGGTTGATCTGACCCCCACGCACGGTCTTGGTAATGAACAGCGGCGATCCACAGTGGCGATCCAGATAAGGGCGACTCATGGCGGCGGATACGAATCGGACAGAGTGGGATGACTTGATCGACGAGGCGAATGCTTCACCGCTACCACGGAAGTTGTGGATCTGGACGCGGATGTCAGGTCCCGGCTGGTTGCAGGGCGCGATCACGCTCGGAGGCGGTTCGCTGGCCGGATCGCTCTATCTCGGCGTGATCATGGGTTACGGTCTGATGTGGCTGCAACCGCTGGCGATGCTGCTCGGCGTGATCATGTTGGCGGCGATCAGTTACGTCGCTTTATCGACCGGCGAACGCCCGTTCGCATTGATCCGCACCCACGTCAGTCCGGCACTCGCTTGGGCGTGGCTGTTCGCGACGATGATGGCCAACATCGTTTGGTGCTTACCGCAATTCGCCCTGGGGACCGCGTCGCTGACACAGAATCTGATCCCGTCGCTCGATTCGCCGGTCGGCCGAGTCGGATCGGCCGTTTTCTTATTGGCCGCCGCGTTATTCGTCGTCTGGTTTTATAACTCGGGCCGCCGCGGGATCCGGATTTTCGAGTACGTCCTCAAAGCGTTGGTCGGGCTGGTCGTGCTGAGCTTCTTCGGCGTTGTGGCGGCGATGACCCAAAAAGGGCTGCTGCCGTGGGGCGAAATCTTCGCCGGGCTGCGGCCCAACCCCAACGCGTTGTTCGAACCGGCGAAATCGCTGACCACCGATATCGGCGCGACCGGTAGCTATGCCGATTGGTGGTCCGACCGGATCGCCGGGATGCAAAAGGACAACATCATCACCGCGTTCGCGACCGCGGTCGGTATCAACATGACGTTTTTGCTGCCCTATTCGATGCTGCGCAAGGGTTGGGGCAAGCGTCACCGTGGGATCGGCATCTTTGACCTTTCGATCGGCCTGATCGTCCCCTTCGTACTCGCTACCAGTTGCGTCGTGATCGCCGCGTCGAGCCAATTCCACGGCCAGCCCGACGACGTCCTCGAAATGGTCGCTTCTGGGAGCGGCAAGGAGGTGAACGAGTACCACGGCCATGTCGACGCTCGACTCCGGCAACAGCTCGGCGATCGGTTCGCTTCGATCGCTGATGATCCCGACGAACTGGCAGCGGCCCGCGATGCTCTGCCGTTGGCAGACCGTCGCCTGGCCGCGATGATCGCGGGACGCGACAATCTCGCCCTGGCCAAAACGCTCGAGCCACTCGTCGGTAAAGCCGTTTCGCAAAAACTGTTCGGGCTCGGCGTCCTCGGGATGGCGATCTCGACGATCATCATCCTGATGGTCATCAACGGGTTCGCTTTTTGCGAAATGATCGGAGCCGATCCCGGTGGCCCGATGCACCGGATCGGGGCCTTGATCCCGGCGATCGGCGTCTTGGGTCCGTTCTACTGGGCCAAAGCGGCTCCCGCTTTGGCCACCCCGACTTCGGTGATCGGTGGCGCGATGTTGCCGATCGCGTACGTCACCTTTCTGTTGCTGATGAACTCACCCCGAGCGCTCGGCACTTCGATGCCTCGAGGACGTACACGTGTGCTCTGGAATGCTTTGATGATTCCGGCCACGTCGATCGCCGCCTTCGGATCGATTTGGGCGATGTGGGGCAAGCAACTGTACGGCTTTCCGCTGGGGACCGTCGGGATCGGGGCGTTGGTCACGCTGCTGGTGATCGGCGTGCTTTCTTTCCTGATCAAGAACCGGGGCCAAGTATCTGCCTGACCCTGGTATTTCCGATTGCTTAGGATTGGGCGGAGGATGCTCTGTTGAACTCGCGTTCGGGCGAATCTGCTTCACGGCCGACTCGGGTCCGGCACACCGTCACTTGGTGGCTGGCAGCGGCGGCGGTGTTCGCTTATCTCTGCCGCAACAGCCTGGTCGTCGCCGAGAGTGAGCTGAGGGCCGATTTGGGGCTGTCGGAATCGCAGATGGGTTTCATCCTCGGGCCGGCTTTTTTTTGGAGCTACGCCCTGGCGCAGATCCCGACGGCTTGGTTGGGTGAACGCTACGGCTCGCGCCGCTGCCTGCCGGCACTCTCCGCCGCCTGGTCGGTCGCCACGGCCTTGATCGCCCTGGCGACCGGTTTCGGTTGGCTCTTGATCAGCCGACTCGCGAACGGTGTCGCCCAGGCGGGGCTGTTCCCCTGCTCGGTCCGGACGCTCTCGCTCTGGCACCCGCAGCAGAGCCGAGCGATGGCGAGTGGAATCTTGGGTGCTGCGATGTCGGTCGGTGGGGCGATCGGCGCCGGCTTAACCGGTTTGCTGCTCGGCTATCTACCGGCGACCACGATCTTTGCCCTGTTCGCGATCCCGGGGCTCTTCTGGGCGGTAGCGTTTTGGTTCTGGTTCCGCGAACGTCCCGTCGACCATGCCTCCGTCAATCATGCCGAACTCGCTTTGATCGGTGG
>SKZY01000176.1 GCA_007127095.1 Planctomycetaceae bacterium | reverse complement strand
TTTCTGATCCGCAATCTCGCCGCCGATCGCGTGGTCGAGCTGACATCGATCACCCGGTTGGGCCCCCAACGCTACCTGCAGCGGCAGTTGCCACAGGCCGGCAAGCCGGCTTCGGAAGCTGGCGCAGACGACGGTGCCTCCCTGTCGGAAGATTGGACCATTGAGCAGCAATTGGAGTCGCCACTGCAGCAATTGGAGTTTCTAGACGACTTCCGGTTGGTGATCTTGGGCCGCGATGCCGACACGTTTCTGACCCCCGAGGCGGTCGAAAACCTGCGGCAATGGATCGCCCGCAGCGGTGGCTGCTTGTTGTGTTCCCGCGGTGCGCCGAGCGACCAGATCGTCAGCAAATTGGCCGAAATCTTGCCGGTACGTTGGTCGGCCAGCGAACAAACGCGGTTCCGTACGCGGCTGTCGCAATACGGGGTCGACGCCGCGGTGTTCGATTCACTGCTGTCCGAGGGCGCCGATCCGCTGGCGACTCTGCCCTCGCTGGCCGCCGGATCGTTGCCCCAGCAGCGCTCGGGCTTGCCTCAAGTGCTGATTCAGAGCATCGATGATTCCTCGGGCCAATCGATCCCCGTGGTCACTTATCAATCGTATGGCAGGGGACAGACGATCGTGGTCGAAGGGGCCGGCATGTGGCGGTGGGCTTTTTTGCCCCCCCAGCACGCGAACAAAGATAAAATCTATCCGAGCCTGTGGCAGTCGATGATACAGTGGGTGGTGTCGCAACAAGACCTGATGCCAGGCCAGGAGGTCGCGATTCGCTCCGATCTCGCCAGCTTCATCGCCGGCGACCGAGTGACCGCGTCGATCCTGGTCAAGCAACCCGAGCGGTTCACCGATGCCGAGGGACGATCGGATTTGACGGTGCTGTTGGAGCCGACCGAGGGCCCGTTGCCGCGGCGAATCTCACCGGCGGCGTCGGGGTTGGATGAGACGGTATTTCGAGTCGATTTCGGAGATTTGCCGGTCGGCTATTACACCGCGGCGGTGGTCCGGGGAGCCGACGATGAGGTGTTGGCCGAAACGGCTATGGAGGTGCGTGATCCGTGGTACGAGAGCCTCGATGTCGATGCTCGGCCCGACCTGATGCGACGGATCGCCCAACTCAGTGGTGGTGAAGTGATCGATCCCGACGACGTGCCGCGACTGGTCGAAAAGTTCACGAGACGGCTGGAAGAGAATCGGCCTACCAAGATGGTCCGCACCACGATGTGGGATCGGCCGCCGGTATTGATGTTGATCTTGTCGGGGTGGATCGGGACTTGGATCGTGCGTCGCCGGATCGGCCTGATTTAGAAATGTGCGGCGGCGGAAAAAAGGGTCAGGTACCTTTTGCGAGGAACTCGCCCTTCGGGTGCTTTGCACAAAAGGTACCTGACCCTTTTTTCCTGCTCTTAGTATGTGACCGAGAAATAAACGTCGGGAAGCTTTTCGAGGAACTGTTCATGTCTACCATCCAACCCGTCCTGCCGCAGCTTCCCGGCCGCCGGCTCAGTGACAACCTGAAGCCATATTGGTGGCGTTCGCTCTGCGTATCAGCGGTCGTGGCGATGTTTTGGACGCTCGTCGTCTGGCTGGTTGTGATGTTGATCGCGATGTGGCTGGACCTGGTGTGGTCGTTGCCAGAGTCGTTGAGGTGGTGGATCTCACGGGGTTCGGTGCTGGTTGCCGCCGCCGCGGCGGGCGGCTGGATCATCAGCCTGCTGATCGCGACCGATAATGATCGATTGGCCCGCCAGATCGACCGGAGCCAAGGTACCGGGGGCGAACTCCTGACCGGCTGGCAACTGAGCAGCCGCTCGGTCCGTCCGGCCGGCGATTTGACCGCCGGCATGGCCGCGATGGCAGCGGAAAGGGCGGGTATGTTGGCCGGATCGTTTGCTCCCAGCGATGTGTTTCCGATCCGCAGGGCGCGCCGCGCCGCAGCCATTCTGGGCGGAATCGTCGCCATCTGTGGGCTGCTCGCCGCCGCGATGCCGGCGCTAGCCAGCACCCAATTGCAACGGTTTTTGACCCCTGCGCTCGATGTACCACCCTTCACCGGCATCACCATCGACCTCGACCTGGAAACCAACAAGGTGCTGTACGGCCAAGACTTAACGATCACCGCCACGGCGTCGTCCGCTTCGATCCAGCGGATGCAATTGGTCAGCCTGACCGAGAGCGGGATCGAGAATGTGCTGCCGATGTTGCCGACCCGTGGCGGCGAAACTTCACTCGGCGGCCAGCAATGGCAAGCGATTCTGACGCGGGTCACCGAGCCGTTGCAATTGTATGCCCGCAGCGGACCGTCGCGGTCGCGGATTCATCAATTGGATGTTCAATTGACCCCCAAGATTCTCCCACCTAAGGTCCGCATCACCCCGCCACCGTACACGGGTCAGGGAACCTACCAAGGGCCGATCCCACAACAGGGACTCAGCGGCTTGGCCGACACGCTGGTGGAGTGGGAAGTGACAAGCAATCGTCCCTTGGCCGAAGGACGTTTGCTGATCCGCTATCGAGATGGGTCGAATGAACAGATTTCGCTGCAACGGCCCGCCGAGCAGAGCAGCGGAAGCTCCGCCATCGGTCCCGCCACCATCGGTCCCGTCGTCGGATCGATGCGGCTGTCTCAGCCCGGTCAGTTCGAGTTGTCGGTGATCGATATCGATGGGTTTGAGTCGCAAGAGACGGTGGACGGCACGATCACGATCCTCCCGGACCAACGCCCGATCGTACGGATCGTTTCGCCCCGGCAAATGTCGCTGGCGACTCC
>SKZY01000154.1 GCA_007127095.1 Planctomycetaceae bacterium | reverse complement strand
GGAGAGATGAGGAGTCGGAGTTGTTCTTGGACGACGACGAGGTTATGACCCGCGGTGCTCGATTTTGGAACCACGATTTCGGTGCCATGCATGAACCACGATTTCGGTGCCACGCATGAGCCACGATTTCAGTGCCATGCATCGATCGTTTCCGCAATGAACGTTCAGGCCAAAATTTCCGTTTCAAATGCCGCGAAGCGACCATCGGCAGTAGCCCCGGGTGGAGCGATGACGAGCTCAGCGAGTCGATCGGTACCCGGGGTTCGCGGGTAGAACAATTCAAGCGACGAGCGATCGATACACAAACCCAATTGTTACCGGTCTTTTTGATGTCGCAGTTTTCGCCGAAATGTGACGGTAGGGAGTATCAGCGCTCCTGAGGTGGCGCGGCCGATCTCGCGGCTGCCTAGCACTCCTGCGGCAATCCTCTTGATCGCCACCAGCAACGGGCGTTACTGCCTCGATTTGCTAAATCCCGGGCCTTTTTGCGCTACATAGGTATGACGGTGGCAAGTAGCTATCGTCGTATCCGCTTGCTTTGGTTTGGGAGCCACGAATGTCGCACATCGTGCAGATACAGACAGAGGTTCGGGACGCCGCGGCGGTCCGGGCTGGGTGTAGACGCCTTCAACTCGACGTCGAGAAGGCGAAGCTCGAGGCCCGCAAGGCTGGGCACTGTGTCACCGAGCAATCGCTCGCCGACGGGTCGATCAAGTTGACCGTTCAGGTTGGTCGTGCCCTCTGCTTGACGACTGCGTGGCGTGGTCTGCCCCCGCTCTCTCCCCCAAGTTGGCCAGACCCGAAGGTTGAGGTCTATAGTCACCCTCTGAGATGCCGAGTGGCGTAGGCCAAGTACCATGCCCCCACTCCCCGCCTTGCTTTTGTGGGGAAAAGCAGGTGTTTTTTCCAAAAAAGCAGTTAAACCATGGCCACACAAACCATCGAGAACAAGATCATCCAAGGGCCTCGATGATTCCCGTGCTGTCGGCGAAGGAATCGGTTGACACGCCCAGGCGCTGGAGCATGGTCACGTAGAGGTTGGACAGCGGCAGGTCTTCGCCATTGGCTTTGTCTTGCCACGGCTCGCGTTTGCCCAACCAGGGGCCACCTTGGAAATTGAGGCCCGCGTGATTGAGGTATTGCCCGTGCCGGAACCCCATCTGTTTGCCGCCCGCCAGAATCAACGGGTAGTTGCGAGACAGATGGAACGCGCTGGATGCCGATCCGAACAGCAGCAGGGTGTTGTCCAACATGCTGCCGCTGCCACCCGGTTCTGGCGTCGCCTTCAGCTTGCTGATGAAACGCCCGTACTCCTCGTTGAGGAAACGGCAGTAGGTGCCAAATTTCTCCCAGCCGTCGGGATGCTTCGTCTCGTGTGAGAGTTGATGGGCGAGGTTGAAGCCGACGGCGCGTGCCAGATGATCGCTGCGGCCGACTCCGTTTTCGCGTCCGATTTGGTACGTCGCTACGCGAGTCGAATCGGTTTTGAAGGCGAGATAAATCAGTTCGAACATCGTCTGCAGATACTCGCGTGGCTCGTCGGTGGTCAGTTCCAGATTTAGGGTATCGCCATCGACGCTGGGCAACGGCGCGCCCAACCAACGCTTCGCCTTTTCGGCTTTGATCTCGGCTTGCCGGACCGAGTCGAGGTACTCGTCCAGGCTGCGGCGATCGGTGGCCGACAGCGATTGTCGCAGTCGCTGGGCATCGTCCAGCAGTTCATCCAGCGAGCTACGACGCAGTGCCAGTCGGCGAGCCGAATCGGCGTCGCCTTTGACGAACAGCTGATCAAAAATCTGCTTGGGGCGATGCTCGGCCGGGATAGGCCGTCCGTTGCGGTCGAACGAAATCGTGTGCGCACCGCGGGCGGTTCCCGTTCCCCCGTCGGTCGACATCACCAACGACGCGATGCGAGTCTGCTCGCCGACATGTTGAGCGTACTCTTGGTCCAACGAAATCGTGTTCTCGTACTCTCGATCACCGCCGCCGGTAGCCGCCGCGGTCAAGAACTGATCAGCGTTGTTGTGGCCATGGACGTTTCGTGACTGCGGGTGAGACAAACCCGACAGCACCGTCAATTCGTTTTTGACCGGCTCCAGCGGCTGCATGCACTTGGTGAACGAGAACTCGCTACCGCTGCCGTGCGGAAACCACGCCCAGTCTTGGTAGGCGGGGTCGTCCGGCAACGGCATCGGCACCCCGTCGGGAAAGTAAAAACAGCCCAGCCGCCTCGGGTTCGCCGGAGCCTCCGCACCACGAACCAGGGGGCCGGATAAGGATCCGAACATCGGCAATGCCAGCGCCACGCCGCTGCCTCGCAGGAATCGGCGACGATCGATCGTGTTCAAGTTCCATGACATGAGACTGCTTCCTCGATAGGTGCTAACGATTGCGGATGATGATGGATGATTACGGGTGCGGTTGACGACGGGTGAAAGGAGGTTATCTCGATCGAAATAATTCGCTTTGGACGATCGCTTCGACGGCCGTTTTCAAGCCGTCACCTTCGCGACGCACTTGAGCGGTGATCGCTTCGATTTCGGCCAGATCGGAAAAGGCCAATGGCCGCCCCAGCGCATACGTCGCCAGCTTGGATACGAGCGCTCGAATCAATTGGTCCTGGCGATGCTGCAACAGCAATCGCTTCAAACCCTCCATGCCATCCAGCGTCTGATGGTTGAAGAGTTCGCTGGTCGCGTCGATCGGTTGGCCCCCGATTTCGTCACGCCACTGGCCCAATGCGTCGTAGTTTTCGAAGGCGATCCCCCAGGGGTCGATCTTGCTGTGGCAAGACATGCAAGCAGCGTGATTGCGGTGATCTTCGATGCGTTCCTTCAGCGTCATCTTTGCGATCTCCGGATCAGCCAAATCGATCTGCGGAACCGCGGGCGGCGGTGGCGGAGGCGGGTCACCGAGGACCGACTCGAGTAACCAGATGGCACGTTTGAGCGGATGCGAATCGGGCCAATCGGAATTCATCGCCAGCAGACCGGCTTGAGTCAACAATCCGCCGCGGCGGAATCCTTCGCCGAGCGGAACGCGGCGGAAATGGTTGCCGTACACGCCGGACAGCCCGTAGTGGCGGGCTAGGCGTTCGTTGACCATCGCATAGTCAGCGTGAACCAGGTCCAGAATGCTGGCGTCTTCCCGCAACATCTCGCCGAACAAGGCGACCGGTTCCTGCTGCATGGCTTCTTTCAACAGCGGATCGAAGTTGGGGATGTGCTGTTTGAAATTGAGAAAATCGAGCAACTGCATGTCGAGCCACTGATGCACAAAGTGCTTGGCAAACCGCTCGCTGCGTGGATCGGCGAGCATCCGCTGGACTTGCGACGCAAGCACGTCGCGGTCGGCGAGCCGCCCGCTGTCGGCGAGTGTCGACAATTCCTGGTCGGGGATGCTGCACCAAAGAAACAACGACAATCGATTCGCCAAGGCGTGCTGATCCAGCGCTGTCGAATCGGCCGAATCGTCAACCGTCTTCTCGGCGGACGTGTTGGTGACGTACAAAAATTGAGGCGACGAGAGCACGGTCGCCAGGACCTCGACGACGGCTTCTTCAAAGCTATCGCACTGCGGACGCATGAGAACGAACCGTTCCAATTTCCGATCGATCTCGTCGTCGCTGATCGGGCGCCGCCACGCCCGGGTCATGAAATCGGCGATGACTTCACGGGCCTCCGACGGTTCGTCGGTACCGCGAGGATGACGTCCGAAGATTCTGCGGTGCGATTCCGGGGGCCATTGGTCGAAAACCGGAGCCGCGACCTGCACGAAGTCGATTTGGATTTCGGACTGCGACGCTGAACTGTTGACCAAGCGGACGTATTCTGAGGGGCTCGGCATTGAGCCCATCGGCGACGTTTTTCTGACCGAATTGCGGGGATAGATTTCGCCAAGCTCGACGTCCCACTGAATCGACTGAGGCTGATCCGGGCCCTGCGTCACGGGCGTATCGTCCTGGCTGACACGCAGCAGCGCCCGGCCTTCGTTGCTGGCTTGCCATCCGAACAGCAGTTGCAAACTCGGAAAGTGATCGCTTTTCCGGTCCGGTCGCGACGCGCGAACCGTCACCCGCATGGTGCCTTGATCAGGTAATTGATTGCCCAGTTCGACGATCAGCCGCGAGCCGCGGCCGCTGGGCAGAATCGCGACGCAGTCGTAGTCGTCGGGCATCGCGACGGGCTGCTCCTCGGGTGCAAAGGCGTATCGCGCGCCATAGTACTGCCACTCCGCTTTTGCGGTCCGACCGCTGGACAGTTCCTTGTAGTGGGCTGCCTGGGGCGGAACCCGAAAGCGGTTCTCCAATTTCTCGAGTTCCGCAGCTAGCTTCTCCGGATTGTCCTTCAGTTCTTCCTTGAGTTGCTCGATCTGCTTGTCTTGCTGGGACCACTCGCGCGCGGCGGCATCCTTCATCGCGATCCCCCAATACCGAGTCGGCGGCCGGTCGCCCTCGACCGTCGCACGATCGAGTGCGCTACGAGCGATGCGGTGATAAGTCTCGAACTGTGACACCGACAAATGAAGCCGGTCGGAGCTATTCTCGAAGCCTTCGTCGGAGTGAGCTTCGGGTGGCAGGTCCTTGGCAAAATCCCACGGCAGGCCGAGCAGGTCCTGTAGCGCGTAGTTGTATTCGTACCGCGTCATGCGTCGGAAAGCCGACTGCCCCCCGGCCCGCCGACGCGCTATCGAAGCGCTGAGCAGTTCCGCGGACAGCCAATCGACGAGCCGTTGTCGCTCGTCATCATTCATCGCTCCGTCGCCGGGCGGAGGCATCTCCCCCTTGGTCACCACCGAGAAAATTTCCGACCACCAGTCGGCATCGGCTCCGGTCACCAGATCGGGGTCGAGCGTGTCGATCCGGATGTTGCCTTCGGTGGTATCCGGCCCATGGCAGTCGATACAGTGTTGCTCCAACAGCGGTTTGATCGTCGATTCGAAGCGAGCCAAGTCCGCCTGATGGGCATCGGTATCGGTGATGTTGCTGTCGAGATGCTCGCTGCCGGTGGCAGCGCCCTTGAATCGCGAACGCTCCAGCCCAGTCGCCTTCAACTCGGCCAGAGTCAATCGCTGGTCCGCGACATCCGCTTGCAGGACGGTCGCTACCGTGCCCCTTTCGGTCTGGTCGTCGGGATTCTCCGCAAACGATGACCGAGCAGAAAGAACGACCGCGCAAGGCAGCAGCAGCCAAAAGGCTGTTCGTGCGGTGGGAGGCATGGGGCGGGAGTACCGAAGGGGGGCAGTTTCTTGGCGGGCGGGATCTCACGAAGCCGCCGCGATACGCTGCAACGAGGGCGAACGGCTTCGCGATCCACCCTCGGCATACTTCCCATCATAACAGAACGCGGCTCTCCCTTGGCGATCGTCTTAGTGTTGTCGGTGTGTGGCTTTCGTTACCTGGGCGACTACGATTGGGTCAGCACGATCTGGACGGTGCTGATCACGATTTGCATCGTCTGATTACGGAGGCTCGGCCGTTTTAAGGATCTACGCCGATACCGACACTATCGGCCGACCTAACTGATCATAAGTCCAGTGGGCTAGTTGGGTCACATGTCAAGCCATCGAGGATACGGGATAATCGCACCGCGGCAGCGTGGACGCCCTCGCCATCTTCTGGCGAGGGAATCGTGCGTTTGGCCATGGCGGTGATCAAGTCCGCGTGCTGCCGCAGCGATTGCTGCCGCTGCCTGTTCGTCGTCTGGCCGGCGATGGTTTCTAGCGACTGAAGCTGGCGAGTCAGCACCGCGACATTGCCTCCGGCATTCTGCCGGATCTGGTCAAAGGCTTCGGCCAACAGGGTCTCGAAGCGTGGGCCTCGGGTGATGACTCGCAACTCACCCTCGTCTTCGCGATGAGGGGTCGCGATCTCGCGAACCGCAAGCCGAGCGAGGATTGCTGCCAGGTAGTCCACACACATCACCGCAGTCGTGGTGTCGTTGATACCGGGCGACAACGCTTTGATAGCGATGTCCACAATCTGCCGGATGCCGAAGCTGACATCCTGTTGTACCGTGCGGTGGCGACTGATGACGTAGGCCGCACTCAGCTCGGCCGCGGCTGCATCGTCCGGCCCACCCGGACAGGCCACGGACATCAGCGGAGCGCCCTCGACGACGAACTCGCCGATGCCGCGTTCCATACGCACAATGGCGCCGTGCGTCCGCGCCCAGGCCAGCAGTGAGTCTCCGCCAATGCTCTCGATGTAGCCGGTCTTCCGTGCCACGATGGCTGACCAGACCTGCTCGTCGAGAGCTGCTACGCGGTTGTCGTCCGTATCTTCGTCGGCACTTTCACCCGCCTCTTTAGGAAACAAGTGATCGACGGCGGAAATCGTCTCCTCAGCCGCTTCGGCGATGATGCTGGACGCTTGGATGGACATCGCAATGTGATGGATGAAGTAGATCAGAAAGGCGGTACCGACGAACGCCAGGGCCAACCCGCCGAATACCGCCAGCGACGGGACGAACGCCCCTTCGTCGCCATCGCGGATTGTCCGGAGCACCACCAGGCAATAGGCAAAGACGCCGAGGAACACGCCGAGCACGACCTGGTTCATGCGGTCACGCATGAAGTTACGGAGAACCCTCGACGTGTACTGACTTGACGTCAGCGAGAGGGCAACAATCGTTATCGAAAACACTACCCCGGCCACTGTGATCATCGAAGAGGCGACGGCGCTGAGTAGGCCGCGGGAACCGGACGCACCGGCACCGAAGAGCAGCGGCCACTTCTTGCCGAAGTCCACGTCGTTGTTCGCCTCTAAGGCAACCAGACAAGTGGCAAGTCCTACGGCGCCCAGAACGATCAACGTGGGAACGAACCAGAAGCTCGTCCGTGTCATTTGCCACAAGTGATGCAGTGTCGCAATCATGTGCAGTAGTTAATCCCGTTATCGCTCAGTCGCTCGGCTCGCCACTATCCACTCCCGAACCAGTCGTGTCAAACGGCATCTCCGCAGGCCGGGCGCACTACCCAAAAATCGTCAGGCTTAAAGTTCCACGATTTTTGTATTTGATAGATTCCGAGGCATCAATTCGAAACATCGTGTGCGTGAGCAATTCTCGATAGCGACACAAAAATGGAACGCCCAGCTTGCTGGTTCAGCTCCAATCCTTCTTCGGGTCTTCGGAATCTTCCCACCGAGATTCATCCGCAGGTTGGGGTGTCCCTTGATCACTTGGTGCCAGATACAGCTGGTCGACGAGTTGCCGTCCAGCATAGCCACATAGCAGCGGGCCGCCGAGGCAGGTAATCAAAATCACGAGGATCACCACGTCGACCACGAGGCTGTCAAACGCACCTAATTCGCTGGCGGTTACCGTCACAGCCAATGTCGCCGCAGCCTGCGGTGTGGTGAGTCCGACCATCAGCAAGCGGTCCAATCGCGAATAGTGATAAAACCAGCCCGTGATCCAAACGGCAACCACTTTTCCGACAACCACTAACGCGATCGCGATGGCCGTTAGCCCCCAGACCCACGCGTCGCTTGTAAAGACGTCCAGGTCGATTCGCATTCCGGTATCGACAAAGAAAAAGGGAATGAAAATCATCCGTCCGACGAAGCCGAGATGTTCGTGCAGTTCCTCGCGGTTCTTGAGCGGCTGGTTCAAGCAGAGGCCTGCTAGGAAGGCTCCTAAAATCGCTTCGGTACCGCTCACTTCGGTCAGCGAAGCCATCAGCAGCACTACGACTAATACGAACAACGCCTTCTCTGCTCGCGAGGTAGTCGCTCCGTTGAACAGGCGTCGTGCGAGCCGAGGTACGATCGCAACAGCAGCGATAATCAACGCGACCAGCAATGCTAAGGGAAATAGCCAGCCCCAGGCGGCATCGCCTTCACCGCCGACCGTCTGGATGACGATCGCTAGCATGATCAGCGATAGCGTATCGGTGAGTAGGGTTCCGCCGACGGCCGTGACCACTGGCGGGCGGCCCAGCAGGTTCATGTTTTGCACCACCGGATAGGCGACCAGCGTGTGCGACGAGAAAGCCGCGGCCAACAGCAAAGCACCGCTCCAGGAAAATTGCAGGAGCAGCGCTGTGGATAGCGTCAATATGGCCGGGACTCCAAAGGAAAGCAGTCCGAATACCGCTACCTCGGTCTTGTGTCGCTTGATTACCCCCAGGTCGACTTCGACTCCTGCCAGGAACATGATGTATACCAACCCGACTTGGCCGAGCAGTTCCGCCACAGGCTCGCGAGGAAGTATGCCGAGGGCGCCGGGGCCGATCGCCATGCCGCCGAGGATCAATCCGATCAGTCCTGGCAGGTGAAAACGCTTGACCGTCAGCTGCACCAGCAGCGCCATCGTGGCCAACAGCGTGAACTGAAGTATCGGATCGTGAATCGGTAGGTTCAGTCCCATATCGCTCATCGTTGCGAGACCGCAGTCCGGTGCCGATCTTCGGCTGGACCGCCAGGTTGCGTCAGATTAATCGGTATTCCGATCAGACCCAGGGCTTCAATTCGGCGAAACAAAAAACAAGAAAATCCCAGGAACACGATATGTTTAAGCGCTTTTCGAGTGTGACAAAGTTAGTGAGAATTCGCAAACATGCCAATGCAAAAGTGTTTCTGTGCGACGTTTTCCGCGAAGGTTGTGAAGCAACCCAAACTACGGCAACAGCTGGCAGAACGCAAGCAGAAAGTGACTTGCAGGCTCGACCAGGCAAAGGGGGCTTGCAGGGTCGCAGGATGATCCATTCTTTTCGGCCGCGTCACCTGCCGTTGTCGCGATGTTTCCGCAGCGTGATTCGGAATGAAAAGGTTCAAGCAACTTACGACCAATCAATGTCGAATTTGGTAGTGGTCGAAGCGACGAGTTTCCTGATGGAAAGACTCCTTACGTCGTCCACTACGTCAGCTGTTGATCCCGCGGACCCTATTCGGGACGCCGATCAGGACGGTCAGCCTCTGTTGGATGCCTATTTCCGTCGCGGTTGTCGCTCCTCAACCCCGCAAGTATCGATCCTCGACGAAAAGACGGATCGTGAAGTCTCTTTTTGGAGAGTTGACGGCTGACTGACTGGCAGCGGGGGGATAAGATGTGGTCGGGCTTGCTGGCAACGAATCGGATCGATCGTACGAACGGGAGACTTATCTGATGAATTATCGAATGCACGTGTGTTGTGGCTGTTTGGCCATTGTGGCGATTCTTACTCCGATCGACGTGGAAGCGCAGCAGGAAGCCGCGTCCGCTGGCGTCGCGATTCCGACGGCGATGGTCCCGGCCGATGCGTTGGCCACCGTGGCCATCCATCCGCAAGAGATTCTCGCGGCGCCCGAGTTGAAGATGTTGCCGATCGAAATCGCCGACGCCTCGATGCTCGAGCACATCGGGGTCAGTCTGCTGCACATCGATTCGATAACCGGATTCATCAACACCCCGGATCCTGTCGGCGTCGAGTTCGGCGTATTGATCCGGTTGACGCAGGATCTCGACTCCGGGCGTTTGAACCGCGAGCGATTCGCTGGCCCGGCGGAGCAGGTAGCCGGCTACACGGCGATCCCACTAGCCGACATTCCCGGCGCCTACTTGCACCGGGTCGATCCGCGAACTTTTGTCGTCGCCACGCCCCAGTATCTTGACGCGATGCTCGGATCCGACGGAGCGACGGGGCCACTGGCAGCCTTGCTGAGCGAGCGGCAACGGAGAACACCGATCTTTTCCGCGATGATGTTGGAACCGGTGCGAGATGAAATCAACAGCGTCACGGCACCGCAAGCGGCAAACTTGCCGCCGCCACTAGTCGGTCTGATGCGGATTCCCAACCTGAGTGAAGCGATCATGCTGGAATCCGACTTGGTGTCGAGCGGCTTTTCGCGGTTGACGATCGTCGCCAATCACGCGGACGATGCCAGCGAGATCGCGGGGATCTTGGACGGAGCGTTGCAGTTCGGCAAGGACATCGCGATGTTTCAGGCCTTCCAAGGGGTGGACGGTGATGGGCCGGTGGCCGACGCCACCCGTAGCTATTTTCAGCGACTCGGCAACGAGATCACCGCGATGCTGACCCCCGAACAATCGGGACGTGAACTCTTCGTGCAACTCGATAGCCTCGGCGGCGGTTACGCCACCAGTGGTGTCCTGGTCGGGTTGTTGCTCCCGGCCGTCCAATCGGCACGCGAAGCGGCGCGTCGCTTGTCGTCGATGAACAATCTGAAGCAAATCTTGTTGGCATTCCACAACTACCACGACGTCCACCGAAACTTGCCCGCCCCGATTCAACGGTCCGCCGATGGTGACCCGCTGCTCAGTTGGCGGGTAGCGATTCTGCCTTACATCGAGCAAGGGGCGCTGTACGACGAGTTCCACTTGGACGAACCATGGGATAGCGAGCATAATCTGAAGTTGCTCGATCGGATGCCAACGACTTATGCCGATCCGAGCCTGCCACTACCGCCGGGGATGACGGTTTATCATGTGCCGGTCGGTGAAGGATGGTTGTTTTCCGCCGATGCACCGACGAGCTTTCGGCAGATCACCGATGGACTCAGCAACACGATCGCGTTATTCGAAGCGAACGCGGATACGGCTGTCCCCTGGACCAAGCCGGCGGATGCGGAGATCGATCCCGACGATCCGCTCGCCAACATGGCCAAGCACCGAGTCGGCGGTTTCAACGT
>SKZY01000180.1 GCA_007127095.1 Planctomycetaceae bacterium | reverse complement strand
CAATACTGCCGAGTCGCGATCCGACGGATGCGGGCTGTCAGTTGCGCCAGCAGCGTCGTCGGTCTTGCCGGTTGCGACTCGGTTGAATCGAGCGACGCGGTGAATCGTTTGCTCGTCGCCGATCGTCGCGGTTTTTTTACCCCGGGTTACGCTTGGCTCGCAAAGCGAGCCTGCGCTCACCCGGGGCTACTTCCGGTCGCCAGCTTCGCGGCTCTTGCTAATAACCGCTAATCGCTAATCGCTAACCGCTAATCGCTAATCGCTAATCGCTAATCGCTAATCGCTAATCGCTAACCGCTAACCGCTAATCGCTAATCGACACTAATGAGAGAGATTAGTGTCGATTAGAGAAGATTAGTGTTCCCATCTCCGTTGCATTGCTTGGTTCGGCGGGTTCTGAGGCCACGACGTCGTCCGGGCCATGACTCCGGTTTACGCCTCTAACGCAACGTCTCGTGATCGCTGATTTGAAACCGGGCATCCCACACTTCCGGCATCCGCAGGACGTTCATCATCAACTCTGCGATTTCCGTGGAACGTTTGTGTGAATTGGGGACATGCAGAAACCCATACGGGTACGCTGTGGTTGCACGATAGCTCACCAGATCGGTCGAATTTTGTTTCTCCGCTCCCGTGATCAGGCAGGGATCGAACAGCCAAGTGAGCAGCACGCCGTCGCCCACGCCATTGTCGTAAACCAGGTCCGATTCCTTGAACCGACGGTTGATCGGATTGTCGGGCAACGATTCCAACATCTCGCGTTTCAAGCCGTCGCGGAGACGGAAGTCGTAATGCACCACCGGCGATCGTTGCAGTACCACATGCGTGGCCCACTGGTCGTTGGCGTTGTACTGCGCAATCGCCAGCCAGAAGACGATGATCCGATCGGCAATGTCCGGTTCTTGAAGCAAGGCCGATGCCACCGTGGTCGGTGCCCCACCAACAACGATGATCAGCGGCTGATCACGGGTGGCTTTCATCGCCTCCTCGACGATCAGATCGCTGCCGGGGCTACGAGTGAACTTCGTGTCTGAAATCAAGCCGCTTTCCGGCCGTTCCAGACGTTCGGCCGAACCGGACGTGTGCTCTGGCACCGTATGCAACCCGGACTCGATCGCCAATTCCCGAAACTCCTGAAAATCCCGGATGCTGTCCTCCAGCGAGTATTGGTTCGGCGGGTCCCGCCACATATCCCGTGTGACGATAAATCCCTTCAAATCAAGCTCGCCGAGCTTGTGTTGAGCGGCACAAAAAGTCGCATCGATAATGTCGAGCCACCAATCGTTGTCGTAAATGACAGGATTGTCCGGTCCGACCCCCGGAATCGTCAAACAGCCGTCTTCGATGGAATATGTCGGGCCGAACTTGCCTTCTTTTTCGATTTCTTCAGCCAGTGAAACCGATCCCAGCGACCACGTCGCCATCAGATACCAACCCGTCATTAGGGCGGTACGAACCTTGCTGCTCGCCATCAAACTGCTCCCGAGATTGACCGCCGCATCGCTGCGCGGCGGCTGACATCGCCGCCGGTGAACCCGCACACATGAACCCGCACACATGGACTCCCCCCCAAAGTATATCTTGGAATGCCAGGCCAGATCGCGCCACATCGAGCACGATGCAGCGAACGCACCCAGAAAAGGTGGCTAAGACAAGCTGGCTGGCATCGATACTCTGGCGAGCGTCGCAAGTGTGGGATTAAGCTGAGTGCTGTTCCGTATTGACCCGGCCGGTATATCAGCCTCCGGAATCTGATCGGCCGCTCAACGCCTACTCCGTCCGCCCGCAGATGCTCATGAGTTTAAGATGCTTGTTGGTCGTGGCCACCGCGTTGGGGCTTGCGGTTGCCCTCGTTGAACCTTGCCCGGTGGCCTCCTCCGCCGACCTGCCGGTCGTCGAGACGGGCGGCGAGGGAACCGATCTGTTTCGCCGCGATAACCTCGTCGCTTGGTGCATCGTGCCGTTTGACGACCGCAATCGGTCGCCCGAGGAGCGGGCCTTGATGCTTCGCCGACTGCGGCTCGGTAAGTACGCTTACGACTATCGTGCTGAACATATCCCGACGTTTGATGCGGAGATGGCGGCGATCAAGCGGCACGGCATCGAGCTGACCGCTTGGTGGTTCCCGACCGAGCTGAACGACGAGGCGCGGTTGATCCTCGATGTGTTGCGGCGACACGGTGTGCAGACGCAGTTGTGGGTGACCGGTGGCGGGGCGGCGACCACGTCGCCCGAGGAACAGCGGCAGCGGGTGGAGGCCGAGGCGGCGCGGATCGGACGGATCGCTACGGCTGCCGCCGAAATCGGCTGCCGGGTGTCGCTTTACAACCACGGCGGCTGGTTCGGCGAGCCGGAGAATCAGATCGAGATCATCCGCCAACTCGGTTTGCCCAACGTCGGCATTGTCTACAACCTGCACCACGGCCACGATCACCTCGATCGTTTCGCCGACCTATTGTCGCTGATGCAGCCACACCTCGACTGCCTGAACTTGAACGGGATGGTCGAGGGCGGCGATCAGACCGGCCAAAAGATCCTGCCGCTCGGTGAAGGTGATCTCGATCTCGAATTGCTGCAGATCATCAGCGATAGCGGCTATGACGGGCCGATCGGAATCCTCAATCACACCCAAGAGAATGCCGAAACCCGGCTGCGAAAAAATCTTGAAGGGCTCGAATCGCTGCTTCCTCAACTGCAGCCGCGGCAACCGGCCGCTGCCGCAGACGCGATCAACGATGGTGCCGCTGTCGCCGATCGCGCGGAGGATGATCT
>SKZY01000285.1 GCA_007127095.1 Planctomycetaceae bacterium | reverse complement strand
TGGCACGACGCTACTTTCGCGGAGCGAAAGGCGACGATGTTGCGAAATTCGCTTTCACGGCATTCGATTACCAGCCATAAAGGGCGCGCCCCGGTTACGCGATTTCCTAGGTGCTCTCATGGATACCATTCGCACAAACGCTCTCATTGGCCGGATTGACATCTGGCGTCCGCCCCGAGTGTTTGTGCATATGATTCACTGAATTTCTCGCTTACCGACCACGATGCGAAGGATGAGGACGCTCCGTCTGCCACGAGGATGAATAGGGGCCCGCTGCTAGCTTCCATAGAACCGAGCGCACATGGGGGCTAGCAAAGTCGCGTTTGCCGGGGCGGGACCGGGTTCGGGTACAATCGCCGGTTTCGCGATGAATGATGAGCTCGTAAAACGAGGCGGCGCATGACGGTTCCGAGTTTCCGATTAATCTCCGGCGTGGTGATCTCGCTGCTGGCTACCGCGGTCTTCGCCAGTGATCATGCGATCGCCGAGACGCCCAGCGGACGGACGGTCTCCGTCGCCGGCGTCGAATCGCTGGTCGAGGCGCTGCGGCAGGCGGAGCAGGGCGATACGATCCTGCTCGCCGATGGCGTCTACCGCCCGCAGAGTCTGTTGCGGGTCAGCACCGATCGATTGACGATCCGCAGCGCATCGGGCAACCGACAGACCGTGATCCTCGACGGTTCGGACCTGACTCACGGCGAATTGCTCGGATTGTCCGACTGCTCCGGGGTCACGATCGCCGGGCTGACGCTGCAAAACGTCCGCTGGAATGCGCTGAAAATCGATTCGGATCGCGGCGGCGGCGTTCACTCGCTGACCGTCCGCGATTGCGACTTTCGCAACATCTGGCAGCGGGCGATCAAGTCGGTGCGGATCCGTGAACCCGAACAGGCGCCGCGAGATGTCGTCGTGCGGCAATGCCGCTTCATGAACGATCGCCCCAAGACCTTCGCCGACGATCCGGCCGACGGCCCCGACGGTCCCTTCGGCGGCAATTATGTCGGCGGTATCGATGTGATGCACGCCCGCCAATGGACGATCGCCGGGAACGAGTTCCGCGGCATTCGCGGCAGGTCTGGCAACGCCCGTGCCGCCATCTTCATGTGGGTCGACTCGGCCGATTCGCTGATCGACGATAACCTGATCGTCGATTGTGACCGCGGCATCGAACTCGGCAATTCGCACCTCCACCCCGGTATCGAAACGCACTGCAGCCAGGTCGAGGTCCGTGATAACCGGATCGCCCGGGCCGCCGAAGGGGCGATCACCGTGACCGTCACCCGAGATTGCCGGCTATTGCGAAATGCGATCAACGATCCCGACAATCGATTCCGACGCTCGATCCGGATCGTCGGCGCCAATCCGGGGCTGCTGGTCGCCGACAACCGGATCGCCGGACCACCGCCGCGGATCGAAGGCGATGCCAACGATTCGATCACGCTGCGAAACAACCGACACGATTTACCAGCCTCCCCCTTTCGCGAACCCGAATAGCCCGCGGGTCAACCGCGATCAGGCATAAACACTGATGCGAATCGTTTCTCTGCTGCCGAGCGCCACCGAGATCATTTGTGGATTGGGCCTGCGCGACCAACTCGTCGGGGTGACGCACGAATGTGACTACCCGGCGGGCGTCAGCGATCTGCCCAAAGTGACCCAGACGTTGATTCCCCATGACGCGACCAGTGGTCAGATCGATTCACTGGTTCGCGAACGGTTGCAACACCAAAACGCGCTGTACTCGCTCGACATGCCGGTGCTCGAATCGCTGCGTCCCGATCTAATCGTCACGCAGGCGTTGTGCGATGTTTGTGCGGTCGCCGAAGACGAAGTCCAAGCCGCTGCCACCGCGTTACCCGATAATCCGCGAGTCATCAATCTCGAACCGACCTGCCTGGCGGATGTCTTTGCTTGCATCCGCCAAGTCGGTCGTGCCGCCGGGATCGAGGGCCGCGCCGAAAGCTACATCGACCAGCTCCAGCGGCGAGTCGCCGCGGTGGCCGAGCGGACCGAGTCGATCGAACGGCGTCCCAGCGTCCTGTTGTTGGAATGGATCGACCCACCGTTTTGTGCCGGTCATTGGAGCCCCGAATTGGTTGCGCTGGCCGGCGGGCGGGAAGCGATCGGGGTGGCTGGCCAGCGAAGTGTGACCACGGCGTGGTCCGAGATCGTGGCGGCCGATCCCGAGGTGATGTTGATCGCTTGCTGCGGATTCAGCGTCGAACGGACGCTGCAAGACCTGCCGATATTGCAGGCGTATCCGGACTGGGAGCGACTCGCCTGTGTGAAATCCGACCGTGTCTTTGTCGTCGACGGCTCGGCCTACTTCAGCCGCCCCGGGCCGAGGCTGGTTGACAGCCTCGAGATCCTGGCCAACGCGCTGCACGACCCGATCCATCCGCTGCCGGACGGATTACCGGCCGCACGACGACTGACCTGAGCGGATATCCGCCGCCGGCATCTCCCGGCCATCGGTATCTACACAAGCCAAGTCAGCGTCAGCGAAACAAAAGACACCCTCCCTTGGGCGGGTCTGGAATAAGCGAGGGGAGGGTCGCCTGCGGCTCAGATCAACGTCAACGCCACCCGCTCGGAGGCGTCCGATTTTCGATGTACAATGACGCCGAGGAGCAACCCGCTCAGCATGCCCAAAAAAAACGGCTTCGCCGCTGGGTCGTCGGATTCATCTGCTGAACGCCCGGACGGCGTTTGAACGAGGCATCACGATGTCAACCATTATCGGTACTCCGATCCGGACTCTCGCAGACCTCT
>SKZY01000226.1 GCA_007127095.1 Planctomycetaceae bacterium | reverse complement strand
GGCACCGATGGCTGCCTCAGGCGATCAGGCGATCGGCGCGCCGCCGCAGCGAATCCCACCACGCTTTACGTCGCCAATGCCAGCGAGGAGTCTCGTAGAGTGAGACGCCGAGCAGCCCGTTGATCACGTAGCGGTTGTCGGACAAGTGTCTCGCCAACCGTGAGTAACCCGGGGTTTGGCCACGGGAATGTCGCGTGATGTAGAGCCGTTTAGCCCGCCCCAACGCGATCAGGTCGGTCAGCAGGCTGAGGTTGTTTTCTCGGCGTAGTTCGGGTGAAGCGAAGGTCGATTTGACGTGCAACGGTGCCCCACCGGAATCCGGGATCGGGCTCGCTTGCAGGATCTCGGTCGAATCGAAATAGCGTTTCGCAAAGGCGATCACCGCCGCGTCATCGCTGCAGACCAACAATTGGCCACCGGCGACCCGGGAACGGAGCTTCGAAAAGAAGCCCCGGTAGTCAGTTTGATAGTCGGTATTCCTCACATGGACCGCGCTGTATTCGCCTTCCAAGTGCGCCAACCGCTCCATAATCGCTCGACGAACGGTCTCGGTGAAGGTGATCTTGTCGAGCAGGCGAAACGAGTCGTCGCCGCCGCCGGCGTGTTGTCGGACCAGCACGCGATCGCGGTGCGGTTTGCGAAGGTCAAAGACGAGTTGCGCCGGTCGTCGATCCGCCACCGAATCGGCGGGATCATAAAACGTTTCTGGAGGCATATCCAGGATGGCGTCGGTCAGCCCCGGCGGTAGCGGTGACAACTGAGCGATCCGCCGTTCAGGCCGCGAACTTAACCCGAACACGACGTCGGCGGCGGCGTCGCGGGGCCGAAAGTACTCCGAAAAGTCGTCGTGGAGCCCCGACTCCCGAGTGTCGATCACCAACCAGCGGTCGAATCGCTCAGCGTAGCTCCATGATTTCTCGATCTGACACAATGTGTCGTTCAGCCCGCCGAGTGGCCGGCAGAGGACCGCGGTTTGCAGAGGCGGTGTTCCGATTTCCATTCGGATCGTGGTCGGGTCGGTCATGACTGGGTGGAAAACTCCGCGGGAACGGCCCAGCCCCGCAGCAGCCCGGGGATGGTGCGAAATGATAGTAATCCGTTGCAAATCGATCGTTCGGTCGATAGGGTAAATGGTCGGCTAAACGCAACGCCAAACCGGCGTTTTCAACGCCCCCCACCCTATTTTGCCCCGGCCTGACGTGTCCCAGCCCGACTTGCCTTGCTGCGTGACAGGTTCGGCGCTGGCCCGGTTCGTGGCGGTCCGCGGCCGTTTCACTCGGTAGCCCCGACTCTCTTTGCTGCGTTGTTTTGATGATGAAAAACCATTCACGATCAACTTGGCAATGGATGACGATGCCGCGGTTGGCCGCATGTCGGATTGCCTGGGTACTCGTTTTCTGCTCTCCCAGCACATTGATCGATCAGGCCGCGGCGAACGATGGCCAGCCGACGACTGGTCCGATCGAGTTTTCTCGTGATGTGTTGCCGATTCTGTCGGCCCATTGTTTCGCCTGTCACGGACCCGACGAGGGCGAACGACAGGCCGACCTGCGGCTCGACCTCGAATCGGGTGCCAAAGGGGCCGCTGACGTTACGGGGGTGGTCGTCGAAGGTGATCCGGCGGCGAGTCGATTAATCGAACGGATCACCAGCGATGACGCCAGCGATGTGATGCCGCCGCCCGATTTCAACCGTCAACTCGAACCCGCCCAAATCGATACGCTACGGCGGTGGGTCGTCGAAGGGGCGAAGTGGCAGCGGCATTGGGCGTTCGAGCCGGTCATCCGGCCGGCGGGCTCGATCGACGATTGGGTTCGGGCCGACTTGGCGAATCGCGGATTGCAACCCGCACCGCCAGCGTCGCCACATACGCTCGCCCGACGATTGTCGCTTGACTTGATCGGTTTGCCGCCGACACCGGCAATGGCCGCCGCGTTGGCCGCCGACCCTTCTCCGCCCGCTTACGAACGGTTTGTCGATGACCTGTTGAGTCGTCCCGAGTTCGGCGAACACTGGGCCCGGATGTGGCTCGATCTGGCCAGGTATGCCGATACCAAGGGGTACGAAAAGGATCGGGGACGGACGATCTGGCCCTATCGAGATTGGGTCGTCGAGGCGTTCAATTCCGACATGCCTTTGCACCGCTTTACGATCGATCAGTTGGCCGGCGATCTACTGCCCGATCCGACCCCCGACCAACTCGTCGCCACCGCGTTCCATCGCAATACGATGTCCAATGACGAAGGTGGCACCGACGACGAAGAGTTTCGTGTCGCGGCCGTCAAGGATCGGGTCAATACGACCGTCCAAGTCTGGATGGGATTGACGATGGGTTGTGCTCAATGCCACACGCATAAATACGACCCGATTTCGATCGAAGATTACTACCGCTTCTACGCGATTTTCAATCAGACCGCCGATGCCGATCGCTCCGACGACGAGCCGCGAATGAAGCTGGTGACCGTGGCTTCGGCACAACCGACGAAGCCCGAGGACAAGGCGGAACAACCTCAAGATGACGCTGACGCGGGTGTCGTCCGCTTGCCAGTGATGCGTGAATTGCCCGACGAGCAGCGTCGCGAATCGCGCATTCACAACCGGGGTAACTTCTTGGACCAAGGCGATCCGGTCGAACCTGCGGTTTTGGCGGCTTTCCGATCGGAATCCGACTTGAACTCGGCGGCCGACTCGGTCGACCGATTGGACGTGGCGAAGTGGTTGGTCAGTCAAGACAATCCGCTGACACCCAGAGTCTGGGCGAATCGGGTCTGGGCGCGACTGTTCGGTCGTGGGCTGGTCGAAACCGAGGAGGATTTTGGTACGCTCGGCTCGCCGCCGACTCATCGAGAATTGCTCGACCTATTGGCGGCCGACTATCGCGATGGCGGTTGGTCGCTCAAGCGGTTGCTGAAAACGATCGTGACCAGTGAAACCTATCGGCAATCGTCGCACGTCGACGAAGAAACCTTGAGACTCGACCCGGCCAACCACTGGCTGTCACGGGCGCCGCGGTATCGGCTCAGCGGTGAAACGCTGCGGGATCAGGCCTTAGCGGTCGCAGGCCTGTTGTCGAACAAGCAAGGCGGACCTCCGGTGATGCCACCTCAACCCGCGGGGTTGTGGCGGTCGACCTACAGCGGCGAACAATGGGTCGATGCCGACGGTGAAGATCGGTTCCGCCGTGGCCTCTACACCTATCTGAAGCGAACGACACCCTACCCGGCAATGATCGCGTTTGACGGTGGTAGCGGTGAAGTTTGCTTGATCCGTCGGGTCCGAACCAATACGCCGCTGCAGGCATTGGTGACACTCAACGATCCGGTTTTTCTCGAAGCGGCCGCGGCGTTGGCCAAGCGGATGATCACCGAGGCGAGCGATAACGATGACCGCTCACGGGCCCGGTACGGCTTGAGGCTAGCATTGGTCCGTCCGCTGCGCGACGGCGAACTCGCCCCGTTGCTCCGTTTTAAGGATGACGCATTGAACCGTTTTGAGGCGACCCCCGAATCGGCTGCGGCCTTGATCGATTCGCTGCCGGCCGCGATCAGCCGCTTCTCGGGCGAAACCGTGCCGCCGGCGGAGTTTGCGGCTTGGGTCGTCGTCGCCTCCGCCATTCTCAACCTCGACGAATTCCTGACCCGCAACTGATTCCCATGTCATCAACCGAAAATCGTCGGCTTCACAAGGCCGACTCACTCACCGAGCCGATGCGGCTGGTCCGCACGCAGACCCGCCGACATTTCCTCTCCGCAGGCGGGTTGGGGATCGGTGCGATGGCACTGAGCTGTCTGGCGTCCGGTCAGGCTTCTGCCGCTGGCGGTTCCGCCGTGACGGGCGGTGACGGACCGCTGGCACCCAAGCCGCCGATGCTGGCGCCGCGGGCGAAACGGGTGATTTACCTGCATATGGCCGGTTCACCGTCCCAACTCGAGTTATTCGATCACAAGCCCGAACTCGAACAATTGCACATGCAGGACGCCCCGCCGTCGTTTTTGGAAGGCAAGCGGTTCGCGTTCATCAAGGGAGTCCCGAAAATTCTCGCCGGCCAGTTCGGTTTCGATCGCTACGGACAAAGTGGTCAAACGATCAGCGAATTGTTACCACACTTCGCCGCTGTCGCCGATCGGGCTTGCGTCATTCGGACGGTGCATACCGACCAATTCAATCATGCCCCGGCCCAACTGTTTACCCACACCGGTTCGCCGCGGTTGGGCAATCCGTCGCTCGGCTCTTGGGTCACATACGGGTTGGGCAGCGAAAACGAAAACCTGCCGGGATTCGTCGTCCTGCTCTCAGGAGGCAAAACCCCCGACGCCGGCAAATCGTTGTGGGGTTCCGGCTTTCTGCCCGGCGTCTATCAGGGCGTCCAATGCCGCACCAGCGGCGATCCGGTGCTCTACCTCGGTGATCCCGCGGGAATCGACCGTGGCCTGCGGCGACGGATGCTGGACGCCGTCGCCGAGATGAACGATGCCGAGCAACGGATTAGCGGCGACCCCGAAACCTTCACCCGGATCGCCCAATATGAGTTGGCGTTTCGGATGCAGATGGCGGTTCCCGAGGTGATGGATATCTCGCAGGAACCGCAGCACGTGCTCGATCTGTACGGCGCCCAACCCGGATTCGTCTCGCCGGCCGAGGCCGCCGACGACCCGCGAACGCTCTATCGGGGTGACGATCCGACATTCGCTAACAATTGCCTGCTCGCCCGACGGTTGATCGAAAACGGAGTACGGTTCGTCCAACTCTACGATTGGGGCTGGGATCACCACGGATCATCACCCGGCGAAAGCATCGACGAAACGTTGCCGATCAAGTGCCAGCAGATCGATCGGGCGGTCGCCGGACTGTTGACCGACCTGGAGCAACGCGGCCTGTTGGACGAAACGTTGGTCGTCTGGGGAGGCGAATTCGGCCGTACCCCAATGATGCAAAACAACGTCCGCAGTGAGTTGAAGGCGGGCTTCATCGGACGTGATCATCACCCCTACGCCTTCACGATCTGGATGGCCGGCGGCGGTGTCCGTCCCGGGCTGGCTTACGGAAAAACCGACGAGTTCGGCTATTATCCGGTCGAAAACCCGGTCAGCATCCGCGACCTGCAGGCGACGATCCTGCACACGCTGGGCCTCGACCCGCACCGCTTTCACTTCCGCTATCAAGGGCTCGACCAACGCCTGATCGGCCCCACCGATGAAGGCCGAGTGCTAGATGACTTGCTGGCTTAGAAGCCGCTGCGACTATCCTCCGACCGGCATCGGCATCAACACAAGCCAATTCAACGCCAGCAAAACAAAAGACACCCTCCCGCGGGAGGGCCGAGCATAAGCGAGGGGAGGGCTGCCAACATCGCCTTAAAATCAACCACCGCCCCGCATCAGCAGGGCCGCATGGCTCGCGCCATTGCGTTAAAGGCTTGCACAAGATCAATCATTGGTGCGGGTTTCTTGGCCCGATAGGATGATGATCTGCGGCTGCTGCTGTTGCTGACCGGCACCGAACAGGTAGCCTGCATCGAGCACCTTCGAGACGCGTTCGAGAGTCTCGACCAGGTGAGCCTCGGAATAGGCATCGAGTTTTCCGGCACACTTTTCGAGCGACGATTCGATCCGCCCTTTCAATGCCCTGATCTGCATCCGGGCCAACGTGCTGATCGGTTTGTAGGCAGCCGTATCGGCAGGTTCCTTGATCACCAGATCGATCAATCGTTGGGCGTGTTCACGCTGCAAATTGCGTCGCAAACTGCTGATCATCGGCTGCCGATCGTTGCGGTCTTCGGGACACTCTTGGCCGAGCTCGGTCCAGACAGCTTGATCGATCTGGGCCAGCAATTCGGGCAGGGTCAACGTATCGGTCTCAGCCGGCAAGCGGAGTTCGTTATCGAGCACACGGCGGAGCGTGGTGGGGTTCATCAACAGCGTCAACGCCGAGGCTTGAATCCCCAACACCCGATCGTGGATCGGCCAGGTCGCTTCGGCCGCCATCGCCGACCGGGCGTTGGTGTCCAGCCACTTATCGACCGACATCCGCTGCAGCAGTTCGGGGGTCAACCCGTACGCGTCGTCGCGGAAGGTGGTATCGATGACAAAGGCCAACGCGTCACGTTGCTGCTTGGCCGGGACGACCTCGACCGGCGGTCGGTTGCCGGGATCACCCTTCTTGTCGCGGTTGACGAACGCGCCACCGATCCAATTCGCCATCATGCTGACACTTCGCATCTGTAGCGACAGCGTCAATTCGTAGCCACGGCGAGCCCGCGACCAGCTCTCTCCGTCCTTCACGAACTTTTCGAGCAACCGATCGCGATAGAGCCGAACCAGCTTCATCTGTTCGTTGGCGTAGTCGAGCGGATCGCTACTGAAGTCATAGCGGGTCGCCAGCGGATCGGGGCCTGCCGTGTCCTCGTCGGTCGCGTATTGCAGCTCGGGTTCGCTGCAGCGTTTCAGGATTTCGGGCAATTTTTTGTCGTCGAAGGTGTATCCGTATTCGATCGCCCAAAAGTCGTATGGCCCGATATCGGTCATCGCGTAATCACCCTGGAGTTCACCCGCCTCATAGCGGTAGTTGATCGGGGTGTAATCCATCACCGATGCGGTGATCGTCTTCTTGCCCTTGATCTTGGAGCTGTTGATGTCGTCCAGTGAATGGGCGGCCGAGGCCTTGAAGTTATGGCGCAAGCCGAGGGTGTGTCCGACTTCGTGAGCGACCAGATCGGCCAGCAGCGGACCGACGAACCACTCGGGGATACCGTCGAGCATGTCTGGTTTATCGGCTTTGTCATCGGCGTCGGCCTTCGCCGCTGTCTTGGCAGCGTCCGACTTGCTCGAATCGCTGTCGTCCTCGGCGTCGGCCTGATCATCCTTCGGTTTTTCATCGCCGTCGGACTTCGCATTTTCGGCCGCCGCTTTTTCCTTTTCTTCTTCCTCCTTCGCCTTTTTCTGCTTTTCTTCTTCGGCGACTTCGTCGGCCAAAACCGCCAACGACCAATTCATCCGAGCCAAGGCGAGGTCGAGTTGCAAACCGCTGGCGGCCATGCAGAGCCCGTTGCGTTGACTGGTGACGTCGTAGAGCCCATCGAACTCGTCATCGCCCAACAGTGCCGAATCGGCCTGAGCCATCGCAAATCCGGCCATCGGCTCCTGCGACTGCCGCGCGAACTCACGCCGCAAGTGATTCATCTCCTCGGTCGCCGCCAGTCGGACCCGCGGGTCCCAGCTCGGATTTTTCCCCAGCCAGGCGAGTGTCTCCGGGGCGATGCTTTCCATCGCCAACTTCGGCATCAGGTCGTTGTAGTTGAAATTGAAATGCCGGATCCAACCGTCGGTCAGGATGATATCGGCATCGAGGATTTCGCCGGTCGACGGATGGACTCGGCTGGGGCCGATCGCGGTCCCGACATCGTTGTTCAACCACCGCACGAAGTTGTAACGGACGTCTTCGGGGTCCTTCTCCATGTGGGCTCCGCTCTCAGCATCCTGGTATTCGACCACGATTGCATCGATCAAGCCGACCTGTTCGAACGCCTTGTTCCAGTACTCGACCCCCGCCTTAACCCACCGCCGATAGCGGACCGGCGTGGTGTGTTCGACGTAAAACCGGATCGGCTGCTTGGGCGGGCTGAGCTTCAACTTCGGATCGCGTTTTTGCAAATGCCAGCGGTTGATGTAACGGACGCGGGTATCGTCGTCCTGATACTTGCTCAAATCCGAATAGGCTGTCGTGAAGTAGCCGACGCGTTCGTCAGCCATCCGCGGCTTGAAGCCGTTGCTGGTGCTGGGAACCTCGCTGAACGAGTAATGGATCGTCTGCAGTCGCCCGCCGATGCCGACGATTTCGAAGGCCAATTCGACATTCTCGGGAAAGACTTTGGCAGCGGCGATCGAAACGAGTTGGGGATTGGTAACGCGGACCTGCGACCCGAAGAACTTACTCGCGTTGTTAACCAGCAACTGATCGAGGTCGATCACCGGACCACCCGACGGCCCGATCGCCAAGATCGGAATGTCCATCAGCACTTGGTCAGTGAACAACCGTTTGACCGAAGCCTTCGCCTCCGGCTCTCCCTCGGCTCGAATATCGAGGTTGGGAGCCAAGATGGCGAGCCGCTTGTCATACCGCCGCCATTCGATCACCCAATCGCCCGATTGCAGACCGGCGTAGCGGTCGCCGCTGCTGACGGTCAACGCGATGAAATAGCGTTTGCCGGCAAAGTTTTTCGGCAATTCACCGAGCAGTTGCGAATCCTTTTCGCGTTTCCAAACGTTCAACAGTCCCTTCGGATTTTGGGGATCCGACGACGAGATCTGCTGGTAACCTTTCGTTACCTCGGCCAGTGGGGGGAAATCTTCTTGGCCGTTTGCTTGCGACGTGGCCACCATCAGGGCGGCAGTCAAAAGAGCGGTGATCGGTTTCATCGGCACTCGTTTCGGGGTTAATCAGTTCGGCTTGCCGGGCGTCAAAACCCTGGCTGCCACGTCACGCCAACCGCCGCCGGTGAGCGTTCCGCAACCACTGCTCGGCTGACGCGGCTTCATCGATTCGTAATGTTACGTCATGATTACCGATTTTGCGAACAAATAGTTCAAGCGCGTCGGCGCGATTTTGCCGCTTTCAGTGGTTGATCCAGCCCCCCGACGCCGGTTTGACCGGTTCGCATTGACGGTTTCATCGGGACAATCGACAATCGTGCTCCGGCAGAGTCGGTCGGCGTCCGTCGGTCGACACTCCACCCGCTTCACGTTCTCGCAAGATAAAGATTTACGTTATGAGCTCGCTGCAAAATCAAGATCCGGCCATTTGGGACGTCATCAACGACGAGGCGCGGCGTCAGCAGGAAGGCTTGGAGATGATCGCCAGCGAAAATTACACCAGTGTCGCTGTGATGCAGGCCGCAGGGAGCGTGCTGACCAATAAATATGCCGAAGGCTACCCCGGAAAACGCTACTATGGGGGGTGCGAGCATGTCGATGTAGCGGAGCAATTGGCGATCGATCGCGCCAAGGAGTTGTTCGGCGCGGAAGCCGCCAATGTTCAACCCCACAGCGGTTCCCAAGCGAACACGGCGGTCTATCTGACCTGCCTCGAACCGGGTGACACCGTACTCGGGCTCGACCTGGCCCAAGGCGGACACCTGACTCACGGGATGAAGCTGAACATCAGCGGCAAACTCTATCGATTCCACAGCTACGGGGTCGACCCGAAGAACCACCGGCTCGATTTCGACCAAGTCGCCCGCCTGGCCCGCGAGTACAAGCCGAAACTGATCGTCGCCGGCGCGAGCGCCTACCCGCGGGAAATTCCCCACGAGCGGTTTGCCGAGATCGCTCACGAGGTCGGTGCGAAACTGTTGGTCGATATGGCCCACTACGCCGGTTTGGTCGCCGCCGGCATTCACAACAGCCCCGTCCCGCATGCCGATTACGTCACCACGACCACCCACAAAACGCTCCGCGGTCCCCGTGGTGGGCTGATCCTCTGCCGCCAAGATTCGTTGAAGGATATCAACCGCAGCGTTTTCCCGGGGATTCAGGGTGGGCCGTTGATGCACATCGTCGCCGCCAAGGCGGTCTGCTTCGGCGAGGCCTTGTCGCCGGACTTCAAGGCTTACGGTCGACAGGTGGTCGCCAACGCTCAAACATTAGCCGAGACACTCACAGCGGCCGGCCTGCCGCTGGTCAGCGGCGGGACCGATAACCATCTGATGCTGGTCGACGTGACCGCAGTCGGGCTCGGCGGAAAGCGAGCCGAGGCGACGTTGGAAAGCTGCGGGATCACCGTCAATATGAATATGATCCCGTTCGATACGCGGAAGCCGATGGACCCGTCGGGGATCCGGATCGGGACCCCGGCGTTGACGACACGCGGCATGGGTGAGGACGAAATGAAGCGCGTCGGTGGTTGGATCCACGAGGCATTGACCCACCCCGATGACCGGTCGACTCTGGAACGGATCGCCGGCGAAATCCGCTCGCTGTGCGAAAGTTTTCCCGTCCCGGCCGAACGCGACGCGTCGCTGCTGGCCTGATCGATCGCTGACCGTTCACTTCCCTCGCTTTGGCCCGTCCGTATGCCCAGTCACCGAATCCTGATCGCCGACGACAACGCGGCCAATCGAGAGCTTTTGGAAGCCTACCTCGTCGACGTCGATTGCGAGATCGAGACAGCGGTCGATGGCCAAGACACGCTCGATAAGGTCGCGTCATTCCATCCCGATCTGCTGCTGCTCGACGTGATGATGCCGAAGCTGAGCGGGTTTGAGGTCTGCCGAAAACTGAAGGATGACCCGAAAACGTCCAAAGTGATGGTGTTGATGGTCACCGCGTTGAACGAACTCGGCGATATCGAGCGTGGGGTCGATGCCGGTACCGACGATTTTCTCAGCAAGCCGATCAACAAGATCGGATTGCTCAAGCGAGTCGGCACGATGCTGAAGTTCAAAAGCGTCACCGACGAACTCGAACGCCTACGGGCCTACATCCGCGAGATGGAAGAACAACCGCGGTAAACGCTTTTCGGACCATCGGCATCGACACAAGTCGTGCAAACACCAGCCGAACAAAAGACACCCCTCCCCCGGGAGGGTTTCTTTCATTCAGTTGGGCAGCTTGGACGCCGCGCCGGCGACTTCGCTGACGTAAACGGGGACGGCATAGCCCGGCAGGCGGCCGCGGAGTTGCTCG
>SKZY01000429.1 GCA_007127095.1 Planctomycetaceae bacterium | reverse complement strand
GGCGGAGAATCACGGCTCCGGGGCGAGCGAATCGGACTACTGGGGCGGTCACAGTCAGGTCGATGTCGATCGCGACGGGCTCGCTGCTGAACTCGTCGTCCTCGGTGGTCAGCAAAATCTCCCACTGGCCCTTCGGTAAGTCGCTGAGTAGCGGCTGTGAGTCGACGCTCTCAAGCTGAGTGCCGTGTGCCGGGTCGCCGTGTGCCGGGTCGCCGTGTGCGGGGAGATGCACAAGTATCAGCAGCAGGGATGATGCCGTTTTCCCACGCCGTACCCCGATCGTCGATTCGCTCAGCTCGCTGACCTCAAACGCCGTTTGGGTTCCTCGCTCACAAGACGAGACCGCCTCCGCATTCGTTAACGCCGGTTCCCGCTGTCGCAGCGTCAACAGTCGCCGGTACAGCCTGAGCAATTCCGTATGCTCGGGACGATCCAAATCGTCCCAATTCAGACGGCTGATGAGAAACGTTTCGCTCGCTTGTGGGTCGGGGATCCGCCGACGCTGACGAGGGTCTGAGAAGGCGGAAAACTCTTTGAACTCCCGCTGTCGCCCGCGTTTCACCTTCAATCCCAATTCCGGATGGTGGTCGGTAAAGAAACGAAACGGACTGCTCGCTCCCCATTCCTGGCCCATGAACAGCAACGGCGTCGCGGGACCGGTCAGTAGCAAGGCCGTCGCGGCGCGATAGGTCGCGGCATCGACTTGATGATTCAGTCGCTCTCCGAACGCCCGATTGCCGATCTGGTCGTGGTTCTGCAGAAAGTGAATGAACCGTGTGAGCGGCAGGCCGGCCGGATCGGTCCCGCGGACTTCGCCCCAGTGAATCGAGGGCTGGCCGCAGGCATACCATCCACGCCGCATCGTCTCGGCAAGCTCCCTGATCGATCCGTTGAAGTCGCGGTAGTAGGCTTCGTCGTCGCCGGCCAAGCGGCGGCGGACTTGGTGATGAAAGTCATCGGCCCAGACTCCGCTCAGCCCCCACCCGCCTTCGTCTTGATCGAGCAGCAGATGGTTTAGGTTGCGATGATCCTCGGCGATCAAGTGGACCTGACGGTTTGGCGTCGACTCTTTCACGCGGGCCGACAGTTCTTCCAAAAAATGAGGCGATCCGTTGTCGATGATCGCGGGTGTCGCATCCAATCTCAGGCCATCGATGTGGTACTCGTGAATCCAATACAACGCGTTCTCGATGAAGAACTGACGCACCGGTCCGCTCAGCTCACCGTCGAAGTTCAATCCGGCCCCCCAGTCCGAACGGTGTCGCTGCGTAAAATAGTGAGGACTGAACTGGGCCAGGTAATTACCGTCGGGGCCGAGATGGTTGTAGACGACATCCAGAAAAACGCCCAGTCCGACCGCATGCGCCCGATCGACGAGTCGCCGCAGTTCGTCGGGACGGCCGTAGTGGTGCGAGGGTGCAAACAGTCCGACCCCGTCATAGCCCCAATTCCGCCTACCGGGGCATTCCGCCAACGGCATCAGTTCGATCGCCGTCACGCCGAGATCGACCAGCCACGGCAGTCGCTCGAGCACCCCTGCGTAGGTCCCCTGATCCGAGAACGTCCCGACGTGCAGTTCGTAGATGACCAACTTTTCCGGCGCGACGCCTCGCCAAGCCGAGTCGGTCCAAGAAAACCTGCCCGGATCGATCACTTCGGATGAACGGTGAGGTCCGTGGGGCTGAAAGCGGGAAACCGGATCGGGAAACGGCCCCTGTCCATCCACCCGCAAACGATACCGGTCGCCGGGCCTGACTTCGGCCACGGCTGCCGTGAAGGTTCCGTCCGCCGCCGATTCCAGTGGGTAGATCGCCGAACGCCCTTCGCAATGCAGAACGACCACGTCGACTCGCTTGGCGGTTGGCGTCCAAACGCGAAACCTCGTCGCGTCGCCGTCCGGCCACGCGCCGAGTTGAGGGCGCCAACGGTGAAACCCATCTGGATGAAACTCTTCTGGCAGAGCCATGCGATATCAATCCGGGAGTTGTGAAGGACGATTGAGATTAAACTCTGCGTAGGCACCGGTTGCACGAACACGATCGCCAAATAGACTGCCGAACGTACCAACGTCACGCTAACGAACAAGAACCCATTCGCTTCCCGAGAGACCTCAATGACGATGTCCGAGACGTCCACGAATCCTGAACCTGGGGTCAACAAATCCCAGCTGATCCGCGAAATCAACGCCCAAAACCCCGGCCTCAAGGCTGCGGAGATCGCGAAAATGGCCGAAGAAGCCGGTACGCCGGTATCGGTCGGGCTGGTCTATCAGGCGTTACGGCCCAAGGACGCCAAACCGGGGCGTCGGGGTCGGAAACCGGCCGGTTATGTCCCGCCGAGCGACACCGCTGGTGGTGATCTCGATTCGCAGCCGCTGTTGCCTGCCGAGCAAGTCGGAGCGCCGCTCGCCCCCACGGCTGCGGCGGTTCCGAGATCGCGTCCCGCCCGTCCGGCCGCGGCGGACGACGGTAATGCGCTCTACATCGCGATGAGAGACTTCGTCGATGCGGCGGGAGGGATCAACAAGGCGATCGATATCCTGACCCTGTTCAAGAACTGATTCGGCTCTTCGCTGAACCGAGCGCCGGAGCGACTTGCCGTCGCTGCCGACGTCTAGCCGCGAAGCGGTCGCCAACGGGCAAAGGCTACCAAGCCGATCAAAGCCCCGAGCAGCGCCAGCGTTTGATCTTTCTGAGCATCCCAGGGGTCGCCTTGTTGGCCGTTGTACGATTCGGCGAATTCGGGTGAGAACGTGATCGCGATCTGCCATTCGGCGATTTCGTATAAGGCCCCGAGCGCCACCACGATGGCTACCGCCAGGATCGCACTCCCGGGCGGACGGATCGCGGTCATTCGTTGCAACAGCTCACTCGCGGGCGGCACCCCGAGTAGGCCGAAACCGAAATGGACTAAGCGGTCATAGTGGTTGCGTTCCCAGCCGAACCGTTCAGACAACCCACGACCGGTCAGCGCGACCGACCAATCGTCGTAGGGGACAAAGGAATAGATCCAGCGGGCCCCGATCAGGTGCAAGACGAGGAAACCGACCAGGCATGCGAACGACAGCCGCGACATCGGCGTGTTGATCGTGATCGCCGCCAGGATCGCCAAAGCGACCAAGGTCGGGATGTGTTGCAGTACGAGTTCTTGAGGATACGCCGCCCCGATGAACGAAGCGGGCACCAGCAGCGCCAAGCAGCCGATCACGCACAGTCGCAGCTTCACGCCGGCAGCTCGCGGCGGCTCGGAAACCGGCGTTGCCGGCGTTGTCGGATGTGGCGCTGTTGAGGCGTCTACCATTCGACACCGGTGATCAGCTTCGGCGGGAGATGGGAAACGCTGTTGAGCCAATCGAGCCGCCAACGTTGGCCGTCGAAATCGACTTTGGTGATTCCGGTATTTCGCAGCGGGCCGAACTGGTGGGCGTCGGCGCTGGGGTGCAGCATTTGGGCCAGCATTGTGCGGATGAAGTCGGCGTGGAGGACCGCGACGACACGTTGGCCATGATCGCCGAAGTGATCGACGAATCGACGAATCACCCGGGTCGCCCGCGATTCGGTTTCGGCATCGGTTTCCTTGGCTCGGCCGGCCCACCACCCGGCCTCGGAGATCGACTCGTCGATCTTGGCTTCGGGCAATTCTCGCAGGATCGAGGCGCGTCCCAGACCGGGTCGGCCCTCGCCGACTTCACGGAGTTGGCCGCTGAAGCAGCCACCACGTTCGAACGCCTCGTGCCAGACCAACGGTTTGGCCTCGACGCCGGCATCGATCACCAAGCGACAGGTTTGCAATGTTCGCCGGAAGGGACTGGTTACCACCACTTCGGGATGCAGTGACCGAAGCCAGCCGGCTAAGGCCGTTGCTTGTAGACGGCCGACGGCGGTCAGCAAGGGATCGTCGACACGCTGGTAGGCGGGCCGAGCATTATTCTCGCTCTCGGCGTGGCGGATCAGGTAGAGCTGCATGATCGCTGCGGTCGGTCGCTCAGGCGTAACTCTTGCTGACCGCCGCCGGCATTGAAAACAGCGATTCGACTTTCAGGATCGCGTAGTCGTCCGGAAATGTGTGGATCGCTTGGACGAGCATGCTGGCCGACCGGGTTTCAATGTTGACATAGCTGAGCGCCCCGAAGGCGAGTCGGCCACTGCTTTCGAAGCGATGCAACAGCCCTTCGGTCGAATCGCCGGAGAGTTGTTGATTGACCATCCAGAACATTTCGGGCGCGACCGAGTCGAGGTGGAAGTGATTGCGATAGACGATCCCGCCGTGGCACTCGGTGCTGTCGGTTCGGCTCCCTTTCAGTGGCATCGAGAGCAGGCAGCGACGTGTGGGGAGTGGCTGAGTGGCGCTGGTGGCGACCTCGCAAAGCGTCACACCACGCCCCTGCCAAGTGACGACATGGCCACAATTGGTAATCTCGACGCGAGCCTCGTATTGGCTTCGTCGCACGGTTCGCGATTGGTGGACGGTGTAGAGTTCGGGATGCAGCGAACGCCCGAAAACTCGAAAGGCGAGTTCTGCGATTTTGGGACGGACCGAAAGCACGATACGAATCTCGGCGGCGCGTGAAGGATGACGTAAAACGGACGATCGACACCGAAGGCGTCTGTCGCGGGGGACAATGACGCGGTGAGCGTCGATCGACTCCCGGTTACCGAGCCCTTGTTATGGTGCGGACGCCCCGACCGAATCAAGATCGGAAAACGATCATCGAGACGAGGAGACCGATCCGCCGACGACCGAGGTGGCGAAATCGCCACGGCGGCGAGTCTGCTAACAGCGTAGCGGATACGAAGCAGCGGGGTAACACCGCGGAGCTGCGGGCGAACCTCCCCTCGCTTATGCTCGACCCTCCCAAGGGAGGTTTTTTTTCTTTTGTTACGCCGGCGCTGTGTTGGCTTGTGCAGATACTAACGCCCTGGGAGAGGGGGCAGGAAATGTGGGCCACTTTCCGTGGGCGGGCGGCAAATCGGGGTGGGGCTCGATCGCATCGGTTGATTTCGGTAGCTTGATTCACGACGGGTCAGTTCGAACAACGCTCAGGTGGATCGCCTCTGGCGGGACAGCTGTGGTCCACCGGACCGCGGCGGTTGGTCGCCTCCCGTTTGTGACGCTGGCCATCGCCCCTGTTTTTGACCGCAACCCGACCATGATCGTCGTCATCGATAATTACGATTCGTTCACGTACAACCTGGTCCAGCGGTTGGGCGAGATCGACCCAGCGATCGCCTTGCGGGTATTCCGCAACGACCAGATCACACCGGCCGAAATCGAGGCTATGGGGGCGACTCGGTTGTTGATTTCGCCCGGCCCCTGCACGCCGAACGAGGCGGGGATCAGCGTCGACTGCGTGAGGCATTTCATGGGCAAGATACCGCTGTTGGGTGTCTGTCTGGGACATCAGTCGATCGGGCAGGCGTTGGGGGCGACGATCGTCCGCGCCCCGCTGTTGATGCACGGTAAGACCGACGCGATCCGCCATGACGGAGGCGGCCTATTCGCCGGGATCGGATCGCCGTTCGTCGCGACGCGTTACCACAGCTTGGTGATCGATCCAGCGACGTTGCCCGATTGTTTGGCGGTCAGTGCCTGGAGCGACGTCGGGCCGACCCGCCAGATCATGGGTGTCCGGCACAGGGAGCTGAAACTGGAGGGTTGGCAGTTCCATCCGGAAAGTTTTTTGACCGAACCGGGGGTCGAATTGCTGCGGAATTTCCTCGCCTGGTGACGGCGCGTTGAGAGCCGATCTGACAGGCGTTCCAGCCAATGTGAGCAACTCAGCTGGCGGATTCACGCCAGCCGATCAGTTGACTCTGCCGCGACCCGACGCGTCGTTGCCAGGGTTGTTGAGCGGCGGGGAGTGCATGTTCGCCCGCGCGACTTTCGGTTTCGACGCAAAAACCGGACTGGCGAAGCAACTCCTCGATCCGCGGCGCCGAATTGTAGGCCGCGGTAACCGCGGTTTGATGGACTTCGACATAGATCGCATCGATCCGCGGCAGGTCGTCGACGATTTCACCGAGCACACGTTCCTCGACGCCTTCGACATCGAGTTTCAGGAAGTCGACGTGGCGGCCGCGGATCACCGATGACAGCGTTTGACAGTTGACGGTCTGCGAATCGGATTGTGGCCGTCTGCCCCACCCCGGATCGATCGAGTTGCCTCGTGCGTCGCCGGCTGGTGAGATCTCGCCGAACAGCGTCGCGGTACCGGCAACGTCGTTGACCGCGGCATTGATACAGCGGACCGACGGGATGTCGTTCCGGTCGACGTTCAGACGCAGCAGTTCGAACGCGTGCGGGTCGGGTTCGATACAGATTACCTCGGCCCCCGGCCAACGGTGCTTCCATTCCAGCATCGTCACGCCGATGTTGGCACCGCAATCGATCACCAGCGGCCGGTCGGTCCGGGGCGTGAAGAACGACGGAAACGACTCGCTTTGGCGGCACATCGACTCGGTCGCCGGGAGGTTCCGATGGTGCAATCGATAGCCGCGGTAGCGGAGTTGTTGGAGGGCAGCGATCGTGGCACCCGGATTCGATTAGCGGTTGATTTCGGGACGGGACCAGGCAGACCGACCGACGTGCAGAAACGTCACGTTGGCCGGAGTGGTGAAGGCCTTGAGGGCCGGTAAAACGACGGAATTGCGGTTTCGCCTTGTCGATTCGCCGCTGACCCACAACAATAACGTTCGGAATTCCAAGCTTCATCCCCCCAAAAGACCGATCTGCCCTATGCTCCGTAGTGAACCCGCCGCATCGATCCTTCCCGACCTGATCCGAGAGCGCATCCTGCTGCTCGATGGCGCGATGGGTACGATGATCCAGCGATTGAAGCTGGACGAGGCGGCGGTCCGGGGCGAGCGATTCGCGGACCACCACAAGGACCTCGGCAATTTCCCAGACATCCTTTGCCTGACCCATCCGCAAAGCATCACCGACATCCACGCGGCCTACTTGGAGGCCGGCAGTGACATCGTCGAAACCAATTCGTTCGGCGCCTCGCCGGTGGGGATGATCGAGTTTGATCTGCCGATCGAATTGGGCGATGAGATCAATGCGGCGGCGGTAGCCTGCGCTCGCAAAGCGGCTGACGAGTGGTCCGAGCGGACGCCGGATAAGCCGCGGTTTGTCGCCGGATCGATCGGGCCGACGAGCCGTCAGATGGCGATCAGCGTCGATCCGAGTGACGCTGCGAACCGTTCGGTGACGTTCCCTGAAATGGTCGACAGCTATCGTCGCCAGGTCGCGGCGTTGGTCGATGCCGGGGTCGACATCCTGCTGCCGGAAACCGCGATCGACACGTTGAATCTGAAAGCCTGTCTGTTCGCGATCGAAGACTTCTTTCGGTCGGGCGGTCGGCAGGTCCCGGTGATGGTCAGCGGCACCTTCGACAAGGGTGGCCGGACGTTTGTCAGCGGCCAGAGCATCGAGGCGTTTGTGGCGGCGTTGGGACACTTTCCGCTGTTATCGATCGGGATGAATTGCGCGCTCGGCCCCGACGTCATGCGTCCGCACTTGGAGGAATTGGCCAAGGTCGCCAATGTCCCGATCAGCTGCCACCCCAATGCCGGCTTGCCGAACGAGATGGGGCAATTCGACCTGACGCCACCGAAGATGGCCGAGTTCATCGCCGACTTTGCCGGCAACGGTTGGCTGAACATCGTCGGTGGCTGTTGCGGTACGACGCCGGATCACATCCGGGCGATGAGCCAAGCGATCCAAGGCAACCGGCCTCACCAGGAAACCGTGGGGCCGGTCTACACGCGGCTGTCGGGCCAATTGCCGATGGTGATGCGGCCGGAGATCCCGTTCACGATGATCGGCGAGCGGACCAACGTCACGGGAAGTCGGGCGTTCGCCCGGTTGATCCGTGACGACAAGTTCGAAGAGGCGGTCGAAGTGGCGCGTCAGCAGGTCGATAACGGTGCCTCGATCATCGACATCAACTTCGACGACGCGTTGCTGGACGGTGTCGAGGCGATGACCCGGTTTCTAAGACTGATCGCCGGTGACGACGTCGCCGCCTCGGTGCCGGTGATGATCGACAGCAGCAAGTGGGAAGTGATCGAAGCGGGCTTGCGGAATTGCCAGGGCAAGCCGATCGTCAATTCGATTTCGCTCAAAGATGGCGAAGCCGAGTTCCTGCGGCGGGCGCGATTGGTCCGCCAGTACGGTGCGGCGGTGGTCGTCATGGCGTTCGACGAAGACGGTCAGGCGGCCGACGAAGAGAACAAGGTTCGGATCTGCAAGCGGGCTTATGACCTGTTGATCAATGAGGTTCGGTTCCCGCCGGAGGACATCATCTTTGACCCCAATATTTTGACCGTCGCGACAGGGATCGACGAACACAACAATTACGCCGTCGATTTCATCAACGCGGTCAAACGGATCAAGCGAGAATGCCCCGGTTGCAAGACCAGTGGCGGGGTCAGCAACATCAGTTTCAGCTTTCGCGGCAACGACCGCGTTCGCGAGGCGATCCATAGCGCGTTCCTGTATCACGCCGTCCGCGCCGGGCTCGATATGGGGATCGTGAATGCCGGCCAACTCGAGATTTATGAGCAGATCCCCGCCGACCTGCTCGAACATGTCGAGGATGTGCTGCTCAATCGTCGACCCGACGCGACCGATCGGATGCTGGAGTTTGCCGAAACGGTCAAGGGCGGTGCCAAAAAGGCGACCGGTGAGGACCTGACTTGGCGGGAATTGCCGGTCGCCGAACGGATCAAGCACGCCTTGCTCAAGGGGATCGATAAGTACGTTGTCGAGGACACCGAGGAGGTGCGTCAGCAGGTCTCGCGATGTTTAGAAATCATCGAGGGCCCGTTGATGGACGGGATGCAGGTCGTCGGCGACCTGTTCGGCCAGGGGAAGATGTTCTTGCCCCAAGTCGTCAAATCGGCCCGGGTAATGAAGAAGGCGGTCGCTTACCTCGAACCGTTCATGGAACAGGAAAAGATCGACCTGGGGATCGAACAGCAGGCTCACCGCGGTAAGTTCCTGATCGCAACGGTTAAAGGTGACGTTCACGATATCGGCAAGAACATTGTCGGCGTGGTTTTGCAGTGCAACAACTACGAGGTAATCGATCTCGGCGTGATGGTCTCCTGCGAACGGATCCTCGAGGAGGCGGTCAAACAGAACGTCGACATGGTCGGGCTGTCGGGGCTGATCACACCGAGTCTGGACGAAATGGCGCATGTCGCCTCGGAGATGCAGCGGGCCGGAATGACGATGCCGCTGTTGGTCGGCGGTGCCACGACCAGCGCCAAACACACCGCGGTGCGGATCGCGCCCAAGTACGATTCGCCGGTTTTCCATGTGCTCGATGCCAGTCGCAGTGTGGGCGTCGTCGAGAAGCTGATCAGCGGTGAAAACCGCGATGCTTTGATCGCCCAAAACAAAAAGGTCCAGGCCGAATTGACGGCCAGCTACCGCGACCGTCAGCAAAAGTTGGTCCCCTACGCGACGGCTCTGGAAAAACGATTCCAGACCGACTGGGCGACGGTGCGGGTCGACAAGCCCGAGTTCACCGGCCTGAAAGTCTTGTCGGACTTCTCACTCGACGAGATCCGCCAGTTCATCGATTGGTCGCCGTTCTTTATGACCTGGGAGTTGAAAGGTAAGTTCCCCAAGATTTTCGATGACGATGTCGTCGGTCAACAGGCCAGAGAACTTTACCGCGACGCCGAACAGATGCTCGACCGCGTGATCGAGCAACGGTTGCTGCGGGCCAACGGCGTCTACGGATTCTTCCCCGCGGCGAGTGACGGGGACGATGTGATCCTGTTCACCGACGATAGTCGGACCGAGGAACGGATGCGGTTCCACTTCTTGCGACAACAGTGGGAACGGCAGGGGCAGAAAGATTATCGATCACTGGCCGACTACATCGCACCGGTAGAGAGTGGTCGTGAAGACTACATCGGAGCCTTCTGTGTCACTGCCGGTATCGGTGCCGACGAGTTGGCGGATCAGTATCGCAGCAAGCAGGACGATTACAACGCGATCATGGCTCAGGCCGTCGCCGATCGCTGTGCCGAAGCGTTCGCCGAATTGCTGCACCGGCGGGTACGTCGCGAATGGGCCTACGGGGCCGACGAAACGCTGACGACCGAAGAGATGATCGCGGAGAAGTACCGCGGGATCCGACCAGCAGCCGGCTATCCGGCCTGCCCCGACCACACCGAGAAGCGGGCGTTGTTCGACTTGCTGCAAGCCGAGGACAACGCCGGTGTTCAGCTGACCGAAAGCTACGCGATGACCCCCGGTGCCAGTGTCAGTGGGCTCTACTTTGCCCACCCCGACTCGCGATATTTCTCGGTCGACCGTGTCACTCGGGACCAGGTCCAGGACTACGCCAAACGCAAAGGCCAATCGCTGCGAGAAGTCGAGCGGTGGTTGTCGCCGAACCTCGCTTACGACCCGGCCTGATTTTTGCTGCGGAGGCGGAGTTGGGTAGGAAGGCAGTGAGGCGATAGGGCAGAGGTAGTAGGGCAGTGAGGTTGACTCGGAGGCTTCCGCTGACGATCGCCGCGAGGAATTGCTCAGGAACGGCTGTTCCTTGCACTTCATCCCACAGCCACCCAGTGCGTCGGCCTCCGACCTTTATCAATCCTTCGCCAACCGTTCCTTATTCAGTGTCGGGCTGCGAATCGAGTGGTTGCAGGCTGAGCAGATCGATCGCT
>SKZY01000449.1 GCA_007127095.1 Planctomycetaceae bacterium | reverse complement strand
CATTGGGTGACCGCGTCCGGGGCCTTACGGCCCCGGCAGAGATGTATCGCCCTCCGGGCTGTGACCAACGCAGCATCCAAGGCTGCCGAACGATCCATGCTCTTCGGCTACGGCAACTGGCATTGACGTGATGCCCCCCACTCTCAGATTCGGGACAAAAAATTGTCAACGCACCGGCCCTGTTTTGACACGTCGACCCCGAATTTTTGACAGCCCAGGACAAGCCTCAGTCGCGGTGAGCATTCTGGGGGATATTTTCCAAGGCCATCATGATCGTCGCCTTGTTCAGGAACGTGACTTCCTCAGAAAGCAAGAACTTGATCGTCTGCTTGTCGCAATCGGCGAATTCTTCTTTGAAAAAGGTGGTTCGGTAGCTGTCTTGAAGGATGGCAAAATCGCTACAATCATAACGATTCGATTCTCTTTTCTGTTTGCTGACTCGCTGGGCCACCCTTTGTACCGAGGTACTGGAATGAAATGTCGTGTCTACGCGTCCCGGTTGCGGGCAAGGCTCCTCCGAGTGTCATCGATTGGGCTATTGGGAATCGCTTTCGGCTTCGGCGGGGCGGTGCCACTGACCGCGGCGGCTCAGGAAGTGGCCTTACCGACGACGGCGGTCTCGACCTCGTCCGACCGGATCACGGCGATCACGACCGCAGCGAACGCCGAACTGACTGCGTTGGATCGTTACGTCGCGGCCCCCGACGACGCTTATCGGTGGGAGCTGGTCAGCCGTGAGGAAACCTTGGCCGGCACCTTTTACGTAATCGACCTGACGTCACAGAAATGGTTGCGATCCGACGAGGTTGATCGGACGAAGTGGCAACATTGGCTGACCGTATTCAAACCGAAAACCGCTCAATCGAACAAAGCGATGATGTTCATCGGGGGCGGATCGAATGGACGATCAGCACCCAACACGGTCGATGCCCAGGTGGCGACGATCGCCACAGTGACCGGGTCGGTTGTCGCCGAGTTGAAGATGGTCCCCAACCAACCGCTGGAGTTTCACGGCGACGGCGTCGCCCGTAGCGAGGACGATTTGATCGCTTACACCTGGGACCGTTTCCTCGAGACTGGCGATAGCCGCTGGCCGGCGCGGATGCCGATGGTCAAGTCGGTGGTGCGGGCGATGGACACCGTTCAGGCACTTTTGGCGAGTGACGAAGGTGGGCGATTCGCGGTCGATCAGTTCGTTGTCGCCGGCGCATCGAAACGCGGTTGGACCACCTGGCTAACCGCCGCAGTTGACTCACGAGTCATCGCGATCGCCCCGATCGTGATTGACGTTTTGAACATGGACGTCTCGATGGGCAATCATCATGCCAACTACGGATTTTGGGCTCCGGCGGTGAAGGATTATGTCAATCACCGAATCATGAATCGGCGGCAGAGCCATCGCTATCAAGAATTGCTGCAATTGGTCGATCCGTTCGCTTATCGCAATCGGTTTACGATGCCCAAGTGCATCATCAATGCGTCGGGCGACCAGTTTTTCTGTCCCGATTCGTCGCAGTTCTATTTCGATCAACTGCCCGGCGAAAAAAACCTCTGCTACGTCCCGAACGCCGACCATTCGCTCCGCGAGACCAATGCGCTGGAAAGTTTGATGGCATTCCATTACTCCATCGTTCACGACCTTCCGCGGCCTGAGTTCAGCTGGGTCCATAGCGACGATGGGCAAATCGAGGTCCGGTTCAAGACCGAGCCAAAGCGTGTTCGCTTGTGGCGGGCGGTGAATCCCGATGCGCGAGATTTTCGTGTCGATACGATCGGCAAGTCCTTCCGATCGCGGGACTTGACCGTCGATGCCGACGGTCTCTATCGGGTCGACATCGAAGTACCGGAGCAAGGTTGGGTCGCGGCCTTTGTGCAAGCCGAGTTCGAGATCGGGGCCCCGCTGCCTCTGCGATTGACCACCGACGTTCGTGTGCTGCCGGAAACGCGGCCGTTCAGCGACCAAACCCCCGCCGGCGATCCTGCGGAATGATCGTCGCCGGAACCGCTCGGACGGTCGAGCGAGCCGCGAGATCAGCCGCGAGATCAGCCGGGGGTGACCATCGGCAAGGATTCGTTACTGATCAACCAAATCAGTAGCACCAGTAGTCCGAGCAGAATCGTCCAGATGATGCTCGCCTTGATCACGCTGGCTTGAGCCCGTTTGGACTCCTCGCCGCTCCGGGGGCTGACGCCTTGCGCCAGGAAGATTCCGATCCCCGCCAAATTGATGCAGATCACGTTGCTGACGGTCAAACCTAACGCGGCGATGCCCAGACCGGGTTGTCCATCGCCGAGCAACATGCCAGCGACGACCAACGGAGGAACCAGTGCCACGGCGACCATGACACCGATGACGGCGCCGGAAAGCCCGCTGGTGAAGGCAATGGTGCCTGCGCCACCGGCGGCCAACGCCAACAAGATGTCGCCCATGCCGAACTCGATCCGCGAGGCGATCGCCGGTACTTCGGGATCGACATCGACCATCATCCCGACCGTGAAAGCCACCACGAAAGCGGTCACGATACCGGACAGGTTGGTCATCAGCGCGCGACGGATCAGATCGGTATCGCCCAGTGTGGTGCCGAGCGACATCGCGACGTTCGGGCCTAACAGCGGGGCGATCACCATGGCGCCGATGATCACCGCGACGTCGTCTCGCATCAGTCCGATCGAGGCGACGACCGCCGAGAGTAGCGTCATCCCGATGAAGGCGCGCGTGACGCCGATGCTTTCGGAAACCTCGTCATACAGCTCTTCGCGGCTGATCCGTGGGGCGGCGGAGGTCTTTTCTTGAT
>SKZY01000026.1 GCA_007127095.1 Planctomycetaceae bacterium | reverse complement strand
TCGGGCCGATTCACCAGCGAATCTTGGCGACGAAAATCCGATTGTCGCTGCCATATCGCTCGACGCCCTTGGGCTGCATCCATTCGGCGGCCGTTACCCAAACCTCGTCGGTAGAGACCTCGGTGACGCCAAAGTTGCCGAGCCTGGCGCCGGCCTCCGCGACCAGAACCCGTTCGGTATCCCGCAAGATCGTCAATCGCCAGGGATCGACCTGGGCGATCCACAACGGGGCCCGATGGCGAAAGACGTGGTCATTCCCCTCCGCTCGCCGCGTGTAGACCAGGTACAGCGCGTTGTCGTGACTGACCCAGTGCTGCTGCGTGTTGTAATTGCCCAGCTCGGCCCCGTCGTCAAACGTCCAGCGTCGTGGCTCGCGGAAATGGAGTCCATCGTCGCTGACTGCGACGTATCCCGCTTCATCATTCCTCAGCGTCAAATAGTAACGACCACCGAACCGAGTCAGCGACGGCTCGTAAAGCCCTCGACCGATCGGCACACTCAGCTCGTTGCCCTGGCCGACGTAGCTCAGGGTGTCACCATCGAAACGACAGCGGAGCACCGTCACGCCGTATCGCGATGACCCGGGGTCTTTGAAGTAAATCGGCAGCAAGACTTCACCGCTGTCGAGATCGACCCGCTGTACCGATCCGGCACCAGCGTTTTCAAACCGTTTCTCGGCAGGCAGTTGCAACCGCTTCCACGTCGCCCAGTTCTCGCGATCGGGATCGTAAACCGCGTAGGCCGTCGCACGGGGACGGACTTTCATCACCCGATCATCCTGGTACCACACGGTGTGCCCGATCCCCAGCAGACGGCCACTGGCGGCATGCCACTTCGGCGTGAAGTCGCTGACGATGATCTCGATACCGTCTTCTCGGACTTGACGCTCGAATCCACTCGCCACCACCGGTGCGGACCAACTGTTTCCCCGATCAGGCGACGTTAGGGTGTGGAGCGAGTAGAAGACGTCCGATCCGGTCAGCAACAGCGGTTGGGTCGTCATTACCGCCAGCGGGTCGGCGGAAGCGTCGCTGCTGGGGATGATTCCCGCCCGGGCATGAACCCAACAACGCTCTCCATCGAACCCTTGGTGAGCGACCGACAGATCAACCTTAAAATCGACCCGCTGTACCGTTTCGCTCGGCGGCGGGACGAGCCCCCGGTAAGCCGCCGCGTATCGCCGCCCCAATTCGCGGTAAGACTCAGCATCGAAATGGACCTGATCACCGCCGTGAACCAAACCGTCCGAACTGACGAAGGCGGTGTGCGGAACGAGCGTCGGTAGCCGCCGGTGCGCTTCATCGACAATCGCCTTACCTTCGCTCCAAGGACGTTCGGCGAATTGCCCCAATTGACCGACGATGAAGGGGACTTCTGGGGCATCGAGCTCGCTTCGGAATCTTGCCACCAGGTCGATCAGTTTGTCCTGATAAGCTGCCGATAACGAATCGTTCCCGTCTGATTCGCCCTGGTGCCACAATATCGCCCGCAGTTTTCCGTCACTCAGCGCCCGCTTCGCACGACGGATCGCGTCGTCCCAGGGGTGTGAATCGGTCGGAGGATAATGAGTTCCTGGTGTCCAGGCATCGATCGGCGAACCGCCCACGGCGCAAGGAATCAACCCGACCGTGGCTTCCGGCGCCGCGGCGGCGATCTCGATTCCAAAGGTGCGACCGAGCCCGACACCGACGACCGAGGGTTTGTCGAAGTGCAGCGGATCGACCGCGGGTACCCAGCGGTCGTCGGCATCGAGCATCAACACCCGGTCATGGATCACTCGGTCCTCAGCGGTGACCTTGCCCCGTCCCGCCATGTTCGATTGACCGACCAGCAAGAATAAATCGAGCTGCTCGACATCTGCTCCTTCGTCGACGGCCTCGGCGTTCGCGGTATCTGCCTCGCCGGCGATCGCGGCCGCAGGTGCCGCCAGCGCAAATCCGATCATCAAAAGAGCCACACTGATGACGACGTCGATCGCATTCGGCGCACGCATACGTCGCCAAAAAACGGAACGACTCGACTGAACGAAAACGTGAAGCATGAAGCGGCCTTGAGGGTGGGCTAAGCGATGATGTCGTTGATCACATGACCATGGTCGATATCGAGTCGTTTGCGACCGGGAAGTTCTAATCGGCGGGAATCGAGTCCCAGTTGATGCATGATGGTGGCATGAATGTCGGTGACGTAGTGCCGATTTTCGACCGCATGGAATCCGATCTCGTCGGTCGCCCCGTGGACCACACCGCGTTTCAGTCCCCCGCCGGCCATCCAGACGCTGAAGCCGAAGATGTGATGATCGCGGCCATCGGACCCCTGTGATCCCGGCGTCCGCCCGAACTCGGTGCCGAACACGACCAGGGTTTCATCCAGCATTCCCTGGCGATCGAGGTCTTCCAGCAGCGCCCCGATCGGTTGGTCGACCGCCAACGCGTTCTTGGCATGGTTCGCTTTCAGTCCACCATGTGCATCCCACGCGCCGGCTCCACCGCCGCCATGTTGGATCTGGACAAACCGCACGCCACGCTGCACCAACCGGCGGGCGGCGAGCAGTTGAGACCCGAAAGCGGCCGAGTGAGGCTGATCGAGCCCATAGAGTTGTCGGGTTTCTGCGGTTTCCTGAGTAAAGTCGAGCGCCTCGGGAACGCTTTGCTGCATCCGAAACGCCAATTCGTAGGCCGCGACCCGGGCTTGCAACGCCGAATCACCAGGGAACTCGGACTCTCGCAGCGCGTTGAGCTGTTCGATCAATCCTTTGCCGATCGCTTTGGCGGGCGCCGGAAAGGGACGCTCTGAACTGGCGAAGTCGAGCGGATTACCGGGATCGACGCGAAGCGGAACGGCATCGTGGGCCGGCCCCAAATAATGGCCGTCACTGGCATTCCAATATTCACGCTTGCCCATCGAGATGAACTGCGGCAGGTTTTCGTTCAGCGAGCCGAGCCCGTAATGGACCCACGCGCCAAGGTTCGGAAAGTCGCCGTCGTTGCGGTGCCGCCCCGAATGGAATTGCGATTGAGCACCGTGATTGCTGTCGGTGGTCCACATCGAACGCACCACCGCCAACCGATCGGCGTTTCGTCCGATATGGGGAAACCAATCGCTGATCTCGATCCCACTCTCGCCACGCTTTTGAAATCCGACTTGCAGCGGATAGAGCGTATTCCGCTGGTTGCCGTTGCCGTCGGGAACGACCAACCGCTCGATCGCCAATTTTTCAGGGTCTTGGGTATCGGCGAACGGGGTCTCCGCGATCGTCTTGTCCGCATACTGATTCAGCATCGGCTTGGGGTCAAAGCTTTCCATGTGGCTCACCCCGCCGTTCATGAACAGCCAAATGACGCTCTTCGCCTTGGGGGCGAAATGCGGTTCGCCACTCGGTGGCGACCAGCCATGATCTTGGCCGAAACCGTCGCGTTGCAACATCGCGGCCAAGGCCACCCCGGCCAAACCGTTACCGAGAAAGAAACGGCGAGAGGCACCTGGACCGGTGCCTACGGGTTGAGGGTTTCTCGACATGGCTGAATGAGTCATGGTGGGCACTTGAGGGCGGGAAGGAACGGACGCGGCGCATCAGCGAACCGTGACGAAATCGTTGTGATTCAGTAAAGCCCAAACGAAATAGGCTCGGGCTCGCGCTGCCGGCGTTTCGGGCTCGGCGCGCCAAGCCTCCAAGGCGACGGTACTGGCGGATAACTCATCGTCGTCGGGGACGAAGCCGAGCAGCGTCTGGAACGCCAGCCGGACAAAGGTCGGGTCGGCCGCGACGTCGTCGCCGACCACCCGCGAAATCCGCTCGGCGATCGGCTCGATCGCATCCAGTACCAGACGGCTGTTCGTTAACGCTAAAGCCTGCTGAGGCACGATGCTCTCCTGGCGACGATAACATTCGTTCACTGTCGCTTCGTCAAACATCGTCAAAAACAGATTGCGTTCGTTGTTGGAATGAAAGAAGTAGAGACTGCGGCGGGCCGATTCGGTCTGTTCAGCCGGTGGCACCGGAGGCCCACCCGCGCTGGAATCGAGCTCGCCTGCCAACGCCAAGATCGTGTCGCGGATGACTTGAGACTCCAATCGCGAAGCCGACCGTCGCCACCAATAGAGGTTTTCTCCATCGACCGCTTGCTCGTGCTCACGCCCAAGATCTGATGACGACATCCGGTAGGTCGCCGAGCTGACGATCAAGCGGTGAATGTGCTTCATGCTCCAACCGCTGTCGATCAATTCACTGGCCAGCCAATCGAGTAAGTCGGGATGGGTCGGACGAGCCCCTTGGCGGCCGAAATCGAAGACGGTCGGCACCAAGGGCCGGCCCATGTGGCGGTTCCAGATGTGGTTCACCGCGACACGTGCCGTCAACGGATTGCGGTCGTCGGTGATCCATTCGGCCAATGCCAGCCGGCGCCCACTGCTGCGGGCCGGAAATTCCAACTGCGGGTCGTCCGCCCCCGATGACCCAAATCGGGTAGCCGACCACTTCGCGCCGCGGACCGCGCTGTAGCCGTCATCCGCGGTGACCTCGGCGGCGGCGAGTGACTCGGCCTTCGCAAATTGGTCTCGGGCGCTGGCTAATTCTTTATCCACCGCCTCGATTTTATCGGACGGAGTGCGCAATCGGCGGGTTTCGATCTCGGCCACCGCTCGGCTCGCCTGAGCCAAACCGGCCTGCCGCTCCGCCATCACCGCAGCGGCCGCGGCCTGACGTTCGAGCCGCTGCAGATCCTCGGTCGTCTCGTCTGCTTCGCCGATATCTGCGGCGGTCGAGTCAGCCACCTGCCAAGCGAGTCGCAGGGCGTCGATTCGCAGTCGGAGGCTGTCACGTTCGGCTTCAGCTGCCGCCAGCGTCGACTCGGCTAGCCGAAGATCGGCTTCGGCCAGTCGGATATTCTGTTCGGCCTGATCCGTCGTCGTCGGGTCACTGACCACCGCGGCGGCGGGTTCCGTCAACTCGACATCCGCCGCCAGCGGCGCGAGTTTGATTTGGTGAATCGCGGCCAAGGCGTCGAAGGTCGTGATCTGTAACGCCCCCGGTCGACGCGGCAGCGGCGATCGCCAAGCGATCATCGGTTGATCGTCCAAAGAAGCGTTGACCAGCGTGTCACGGACCCGCAGCGTCAGCACGTATTCACGTTCGAGCTCGATCGGTAATCTGCGGGCGGCGTCAGCCGGATAGACCGAGTTGCCACCTTGGCGGTACGAAGCCTGAATCTTCGACCCACCGTCGACGGCACTGACGTAGACGAATTGCTCCTGGTCCTGCGGTTGCGGCGTCTGCGTCACGTCGGCTTGGGTTTCGTCAAAACCGATCCCGACCGATCGCCATTTACTGCCGCCAAGAATCGTGAACCGGACCGAGATCTCGAAATCCTCCGACGTATCGCCCAACCAGCGCAGTGCCGCCCGCGTCGGACCATCTTTCCGCTGTTCGAGACGTCCCGGCTGGTGTGACCAGTCGCCACCGATCAACTTCCAACGACTCGGGTCGAGTTCGGCTAAGTCATCGACCAAGGGCTTGAAGGCTTCGTCGACGACGGCGGTTTCGACCGGTTCGGTTTGCCCCGACATCAGCTCGGTGAGTTTCTGTCGGTCATCCGCTAGACGTTGACGAGCTTGCTCGACCGCGACAGCCGCACGCTCAACGGCCTGATCCGCGGATTGCAGGTGGGCCTGCTGCACTACCCGCCGACGTTCCGGTTGCCAAGCTTCGGCCGGCAAGTCGACCGGCTCGATCGACAGTTCATCGAATGACAATACCTCGGGGACCGCCGGCGGGATCACTCGCGATTTGTCAGGTTGAGTCTCTTCGCCGCGAATGAACCGGTAGGTCGGCTCGTCCGGCAAGGCGTCGAAGACCCGCGGGATCGCATTGCGATCAAAATCGGTCTGGCCGGGAACCATGTCGAGCCGCACATGATAGGGCTCGAAGAATGCCCGCAATTGATAGTAGTCGTCGTGCGACAACGGGTCGTACTTATGGTCGTGACATTTGGCGCAGTTGAAGGTCAGCCCGAGAAAGCTCTTGCCGACATGCTCCACCGTTTCGTCCATCCATTGGTGGCGATTGAATAGGAAGAAGTTGCGTGCCAAGTAGCCGGTCGCCCGCAGTCGATCGTGATCGAGCGGCGTGATCTCGTCGGCGGCCAACATCAACCGCACCATCTCGTCGTACGGAGTGTCTTGGTTGAGCGATTCGACGATCCAATCTCGCCAGTGCCAGATGTGTTGTTGGCTGTTTCGCAATTGGCTGCCGAGCCCCCACCAATCGCTGTATCGCCAAATGTCCATCCAATGCCGGGCCCAACGCTCGCCATGTCGGGGATCGTCGAGTAACTGTTCGACCAAGCGGTCGTACCCCGCCGGTGAAGCGATCTGGTCGACCAACCGATCCAGCGATGCGGGATCGGGAGGAAGTCCGATCAGGTCAAGATAGAGTCGTTTGACCAACAACGGCCTCTCGGCAGCGGCTTGTGCGGTCAACCCGTGACGAGCCCGCTCAGCAGCAATAAACGCGTCGATCGGATTGAAACCCCAATCAGCTCCACCGGGGCCTGAAGCCGGCGGCGAGGGAACTTGCGGCCGTCTGATCGGTTGGAATGCCCAGTGCGAACGCGGGTCGGGCTCGGGCTGTTCATCCTCGGGAGCGACCGCGCCGGCCGCGATCCAAGCCCGAATCCGATCGATCTGATCAGCCGTCAGCGGCTCACCCTCGGGCGGCATTCGGTAGCCAGGGTCAGGATCCGATATTCGCTCGATCAACAGACTCGCATCCGGTTCGCCCGCGAAGAAAATCGGGCCACTGTCGCCGCCTTCGGCCATCAGCTCGACAGTATCGACTCGCAGTTCGGCTTGCTGTTGCAGTCCGCCGTGACAGGAAAAACAGCGTTCCTGCAAAATCGGTTTAATCGACTGCTGGTAATCGACCGCCGCGGCATCGGACCCGATCGCCGCCGCCTGATAAGTCACCGCCACCACCAGCGCGACCACGGCCGGCAGCCCCAGGCTCTGACCGAAAACCATTAGCCGAACGGCGTTAGCCGCGGTTGTTGGCGGGCCAGCCTCTTGAAAACCGGGGCTAACGTCCTGCGGCTGATAGCCCAGACGCTCTGTAACGGGTTTTCGGACAGAGCCTAGCCCAACCCGGGCGATCTTCGGTCGAATGCGAATCAGGCTCATCGATGATCACTCTGACGGATAGAAAATCGCGAAAAAAATTGCGGCAACCGCCATTGCCCACCTGTCTCAAGGATGCCCCAGTCCGATCATTGCGGTCAGGCGAGGCTGTCGTCAGCTGGAGCCCCAAAACACGGGCTGGCGGGACCGACGAACGTCAGCGGACAGTACACCACTGTCGCGTTCGGCATTCACCGGCTACCGGCCAGTTTACCAACTTGTCGCGGTCGGGACACGCTGAACCGATAACGTTGGGGTCCCGAGCCGATTTTTGGAGCCGGTCATCGCCTCACTCAGATGAACATCCGGGTAAAATCAAGTCTGATACGATTCGCTGCGATTTCGCCGTGAATCCGGGATGGCCGCACCGACGGCCGGATTTCGTGTTCCGCACCATTGCCGCCGAGCAACTTCTCGTATGACCGAAACCTCCGTTGCTTCCTCCGAGGCAGCTTCAACCTCCGGGGACGGAGTCGGCGGTGATCGCGACCGACACGCTCACGGCCCAGGGTGCCAGCATGCCTGCCACCACCATCATCACCACGTCCGGTGGGGAGGCGAGCGATTGCAGCTGTCGTTCGCGGTCACCGCTGGCGTAACGCTGGTGATCGGCTGGTTGATCGGCACCGGCGACGACACGGACGGCGCTACGGTGGCGACCTGGTTGATCGGGATATCGCTCTTCTTCGGCGGCTTTTTCGCCACGATCGACGCGGTCGCCGGACTCTGGGCGCGGCGGTTTCAGATCGATTTTTTGATGATCGTTGCCGCACTCGGGGCGGTCTACATCGGTCATGCCGCCGAAGGCGCGCTGCTGCTGGTACTGTTCAGTCTCGGACATGCGGCCGAACACTATGCGCTCGATCGGGCACAGCGTTCGATCGAATCGCTCGCCACCTTGCGACCGACGTCTGCGTTGGTCGCCGATCCCGACTCCGGAGAGGTCCGAGAAGTCGCGGTCGAAGCTTTATGCATCGGCGATACGGTCGTCGTGCGACCTGACAGTCGGATCGCCGCCGACGGCGTGGTGATCGACGGCGAAAGCAACGTCGATCAATCGTCGGTCACCGGTGAGAGCATGCCGGTCGATAAGTTGCCCGCTGCCGGCTTCGATCCGTTGGTCGACGATTGGCAGTCGTTGGCGTCAGAACACAAGGTCTTCGCCGGCACGATCAACGGCGGTGGGGCGATGCGACTGCGGGTCACACGGGTCGCCGAGGACATGACCTTGGCACGTGTGATCCGGATGGTAACCGAAGCCAAGACCCACCGCAGTCCGACTCAGCGATTGACCGATTCGTTCGAGCGCTATTTCGTGCCCGCGGTGCTGACCTTTGTCGTCCTGTTGCTGTTCACTTTCGTCGTCTTCGACGAACCGTTTTCGGCAAGTCTGTACCGCGCGCTCGGAGTGCTCGTCGCGGCCAGCCCTTGCGCCTTGGCGTTGGCCACACCGAGCGCCGTGCTCAGCGCGGTCGCTCGTGGCGGACGCGATGGTGTGTTGTTTAAAGGCGGCGGACCGCTGGAAGAACTCGGACGCGTCGAAGTGATCGGACTGGACAAAACCGGCACGTTGACCGTGGGAAAACCGGCTGTCGTCGAAGTGATCGCCGGTCCCGGTGAGTCGGCCGATGAGACATTGCGAATCGCGGCCGCCGTCGAAAGCCATAGCGATCACCCGTTGGCCGGAGCCATCATCCGCGCCGCCCAGCAAGCCGAGTCGTCCGAGATTTCGGACGCCGACATCGAGAACACCGTCATGTCGGGCAGGTCAGCAACCGACATCGGCTTGCGAACGCCGATCGCCGTTCAAATCCGTCGACTGACGGGCCGCGGGATGTCGGCCACCATCGGCACCGAACCGGTCTGGGTCGGCAACCTCCGGCTGTTTCAATGGCGAACCGAACCGCGTTCCGCCACCGCTGCATCGTCGGCCGATCTCGATTCGGCCGTCGAACCGCCGCAGCCGCCCGATTGGGTCGTCGAAGCCGACCGCGAGCTGCGACACCGCGGGCAAACGACGATGATCGTCTGTCGCGGTGAGGTCTTTTTGGGGGTGATCGGTTTAGCCGATACGACCCGCCCGGCGGCGGCGGCGATGATCGGATTGCTCCGCAAGCTTGGGATCAAGCAGGTCGTGATGCTCAGTGGCGACAATCAATTTGCCGCCGAGGCGATCGCTCGCGAAGTCGGCATCGACGAGATCTACGGCGACCTATCGCCCGAGGACAAGCTGGACATCATCGAACGATTGGCCGAGCGATCTGCGGTAGCGATGATCGGTGACGGAGTCAACGACGCCCCGGCGCTCGCCGCGGCGACGGTCTCAATCGCGATGGGGGCAGCCGGGTCGGACGTCGCTTTGGAAACGGCCGATATCGCCTTGATGGCCGACGACCTGACAAAACTGCCGCTAGCGGTCGCGTTGAGCCGGCGAGCCTCCCAAGTGATCCGCCAAAACCTCTGGATCAGCCTCGGCATGATCGCCGTCCTCGTACCAGCGACGCTGATGGGCCTACAGTTAGCTGTCGCAGTCGTCTTCCACGAAGGCTCGACCCTACTCGTCGTCGCCAACGCCCTCCGCCTGCTCGCCTACCGCCCGACCGCGGAATGAGGTCGGTCAGCCGCCGATCCTGGGCCGATCAAAGCGATTAGCCAGCGAAGCGAGTCCCGCCGGTATTTCCCCGGTCTGCGACCCCTGCGGGGTCGAACGGACTTTTTGTTGGCCTGTCCCCGGGTGCGCTGCGCGACCCGCGGCTAATGGCTGCGATGCCTTCGGCATACCGAACGGCATTATCCCGAAAGGGATATCAGCCATTAGCCGGCGGTCGAGCGGAGCGACCACCGCCGGAATGCGAACGACGACACGATTCGTCGACCCCGGAGGGGTCGCAGCCCCTCCCCGGTTGCGCTGCGCGTCCCAGGCTAATGGCTGTCATACCTTCGGCATATTGAACCGCATCATCCCAGAGGGATTCCAGCCACAAGCCGGCCGTCGAGCGAAGCGACGACCGCCGGGAATGCGAACAACGCACGATCCGTCGACCTCGGAGGGGGCGCAGCCCGTCCTCCGTTAATCCGCGTCGTCTGGGCAATTTGAGCCGGCGTCATTTCGCGAGTAAGCGTCAAAAAATGCACAATCGGTGCAACCGCCAGAGGGGGGCTGTCGATAGATCGCTTGCGGTTGGTCAGCAACCACTTCACCGCCCACTACGCGACCTGGTACTTGACGCGAAAGCGCCCATCCGTGTCGCCATGCGTTAGCGAAGGCTCGGCAACGACTCGGCGGAAATCAGGCAACCGCCGACGCAGGTTATGATTCGAACAGCGGTTTATAAACGGGCGTACACAAAGGATAGCACGGATATGATCGCGATGATGTCACACAAGAAGTGCTCGCTTCTCTCGCCACGAAGTCTCTTTAGGGCGAGGAAAATGGGACGGCGAGGAAAAGGGGACGGGGGTCATTTCGCCCCCCCGTCCCCTTTTTTGATCTGGTTTGGGTTTCGGCGGACGAAAAGTCGAGCTTTCGCTGAGTCGCGACGTGTGGTTGGAAGCC